>NZ_JBKGVE010000011.1:0-89712 GCF_046462495.1 Aquirhabdus sp.
CGCCGCCCTGGCTGTTGTCCAGCTGGCCGACGTCGAGCTTCAGGTCGCCCAGGCTGCTGATCACGCCCAGCGCGCTGTTGTTCAAGCTGGCCCTCATATGCCAACATGCCTTGATCACCGAAGTAACCTTTAGACAGTTCATGCATATGCAGAGCAGTCGTGTGGTAAGTCGGCAGAGTGATCAAGTGATGGAATACGCCAGCTTCACGTGATGCGTCAGCTTGGAATGTACGGATACGTTCGTCAGCTTCTTTTGCCAAGTCAGTGTTGTCGTAATCAACGCTCATCAACTTCGCACGGTCGTATGCAGATACGTCTTTACCAGCAGCAACCATCGCGTCGTATGCTTGTTGACGGAAGTTCAGAGTCCAGTTGAATGATGGGCTGTTGTTGTAAACCAGCTTAGCATTTGGAACAACTTCTTTAACGCGGTTAACCATTTCAGCGATTTCAGCGACGTTTGGTGTTGCAGTTTCGATCCAGAGCAGGTCAGCACCGTTTTGCAAGCTGGTGATACAGTCAAGTACAACACGATCGATTTGAGTGTTAGCACGGAACTGGAACAAGCCACTTGCCAAACGCTTTGGACGATGCAACTTGCCATCACGCTTGATCAATACTTCGTCGTCTTGCGCTTCAGAGATGTCGATCTCTACAGTGTCAAGATAGCTGATATATTGAGAAGCCAAATCACCTTTTACTTTAGAAACAGGGATTTTTTGTGTTAAGTCAGCACCTTCAGAGTCGGTACGTGCAACGATAACACCGTCGTCTACGCCGAGTTCTAAGAATGCATAACGTACTGCGTTGATTTTTGCCAAGAAGTCTTCATGTGGTACAGTGACTTTACCAGCTTGGTGACCACATTGCTTAGCATCAGAAACTTGGTTTTCGATTTGGATACATGCAGCACCCGCTTCGATCATTTTCTTGGTCAACAAGTAAGTCGCTTCTTCGTTACCAAAACCAGCATCGATATCGGCAATGATAGGAACGATATGCGTTTCAAAGTTTTCGATTTTGTCTTCGATTGCTTTGGTGTCTTGACCCGCTTCTTGAGCTTTTTTCAATTGACGGAACAAGTCGTTCAGTTCTTTAGCATCAGCTTGACGCAAGAAGGTATACAGTTCTTCGATCAATGCTGGGACAGAAGTTTTTTCGTGCATTGATTGGTCTGGCAATGGGCCGAACTCTGAACGCAGTGCAGCAACCATCCAACCTGACAGATACAAGTATTTTTTGCTTGTGGTGCCGAAGTATTTTTTGTTGGCGATCATTTTTTGTTGACCAACAAAACCGTGCCAGCAGCCCAATGACTGGGTGTATTTGCTGTTGTCGGCATCGTATTCAGCCATGTCTTTACGCATGATGGCAGCGGTATACTTAGCAATGTCTAAACCGGTTTTGAAACGGTTTTGAATTTGCATGCGTGCTGCATCTTCTGGGCTGATTGCGTTCCAAGTATCACCGAATTTCGCTTTAATTGCACGAACGGCATCAATAGCAGTACTGTACGTAGTCATGACATTTTCCTGTCTTGAATGAGGGAAAATTAAAGCAAGGCTTAATAAAAAATAGATATTAAGTGAGCTTTAACAATGCGCAGAGTCTACTTTTTATGGCATAATTTAGCTAATTTATCAATTTAATCTTCGGTATTTATTTCATGAATCTTGAGCGTGTTGACCTTAATCTTCTCATCTATCTTGATGTTTTATTGAGAGAAAAAAACGTCACACGTGCGGCCGAGCAGTTGGGGGTGACGCAACCCGCGATGAGTAATATTTTACGTCGCCTGAGAACACTGTTCAATGATCCTCTACTGATCCGCTCATCCGAAGGCATGACGCCGACTGAGCGTGCGCTAGAGTTGCAACCCCTGATTCGTGAAGCGCTCGCTGATTTGTCTCAGATTTTGGAGCCGCGGACAGAGTTTCGCCCTTACACCAGTGCGCGTGTATTCCGAATTATGACTAGTGATTATGCAGAAGCGACACTGGTGCCACGGTTGGTGAAGGCGATGCGCTCTGAGGCGCCGAATGTTGTACTCGACTTTTTAACGCCTTCGGATGTTTCTTATCGGGACATGGAGCAAGGTAAAGTCGATTTGGCGATTAACCGCTTTAACGAAATCCCACAAAGTTTTCATCAGGTTTTAGTCTGGCGTGACAGTTTTAGCTGTTTGCTCAATGATAAGAGTCCGAGTCTTGAGCAATTTAATCTCAAAAGTTATTTAGAGGCTCAGCATATTTGGGTCAGTAAGACGGGCATGGGAGTTGGATTTGGTGTGAATCCTGAAAAGTCAGGTGGGTTGGGCTGGATTGATCAAGCGCTTGAGCGGATAGGGCAAAAACGTAAAATTAGTATTTTTACGCGTCATTATCAAACCCCTGGTCTGCTCGCTGCTAACGCGGATTTAATAGCCACTTTGCCAACCCGAGTGGCACGATTGCAAGCAAATAACCCACGTGTGGTGATTAAAGACCCCCCGTTTTATATCCCCGAGTTTGAGTTGAAGATGGCATGGGGGCCACTCCTGCATCATCACCCAGCGCATCGCTGGCTACGTCAGTTAATACTCTTTGTCGCAAGACAGATGGTTGATGAGGAGCGTAAAGAAGGCAAGCCGATGGCGTCAGGTTTTCCTTTGTACTAGGTATTTGTTTAGACATGACAAACGGGATAAAGGATTGAGTCTTTTATCCCGTTTTCTTTTGTCTTACCGTACCGTTTCTTTATGCCTTCTCGGCGCACTTGTTCAATTTATTTACGCTAAATTAGATATTAATATAAATTTTATTGTTAAATATATCTAAATAATAATTGAATCCCTCCGAGAATTGTTTGCTTAAAAAATATGCGTTACGCTTTGATCTGCAACTGATCAGGCTTTATAAAAATTTCTCATTTCATTGAATTAGGTGACAATATGAAAAAAATGATGATCACTAAAATCGCCGTTAGCGCAATGATGGGTTTGTTTGCTTTCTCTAGCTATGCTAAACCTTCAAGCACAGATGCGCATGAGCTGGCTCAATACCAACAAGCTGAGCGTATCGGCAAAGAACATCTCGTCAAATTCGATACTCTAGATTTTGATGTGTATAGCAATCAGAAATGGGATCGTCTCAAAGAGAGTCATGCATTGAATATCATTGTGCACTATCCCGATGGTCACATCACCACAGGGATTCCAGATCATATCACTGAACTAAAAAAGCAATTTGCTTTTGCACCCGATACTAAGATCAAAGTTCATCCGGTCAAAATTGCATCAGGAGAATGGACCAGTGTGATTGGTGAGATGGCAGGAACTTTTAGCCAGCCTATGCCAATTGGTAATGGAAAAACACTGTCACCTACTGGCAAGACTTTTAAGCTCAAAATGGTGACAGTCGGTCATTGGAAAAATGGCACCATGGATGAGGAATATTTATTTTGGGACAACCTTTCTTTTATGAAGCAAATTGGTTTGTCTTAATTGAAGGATCCTGAAAAAGGTACCGTATAAAATGCTTCATGGGGACTAAGTTCTTCAATGAAGCATTTCATGAATATTGAATCTATATTATTAAGTGAGATTAATCATGACTGTAGACACGCATACTCCTTCTGCAAAAATGCCAGCAGTGTTCTTAGGTCATGGCAGCCCCATGAACGCGATTGAGCAAAATCGCTATACTGAGTCTTGGAGACAGCTTGGAGAAGATTTACCTCGCCCCAAAGCCATTTTGATGATTTCTGCGCATTGGTATACCCGTGGGACAGGCGTGACGGCAATGCAGCATCCGAAAACGATTCATGATTTCGGTGGTTTTCCGCAGGCGCTATTTGATTTTCGTTATCCAGCTCGGGGTGATGCGGAGCTAGCTGCACAGATTACTCAGCTGTTATCACCAATAAACGTGATACTAGATCATGGCTGGGGTTTGGACCATGGCACATGGTCCGTCTTAACACATGTCTATCCAGAAGCGGATATTCCCGTATTGCAGCTCAGTATTGATGCGACACTCAGTGCGGAACAACATGTTGCATTGATCCGTCAGCTTGCTGTTTTGCGTGAGCAGGATGTACTGATTATGGGCAGTGGCAATGTCGTCCATAATTTACGTGTAATGGATAGGAATATCGGTAGTCATTCATTTGATTGGGCTGAACAGTTTAATGGAAGCATTAAGCGGCATTTCTTAGATCGTAATATGGATGCGTTAACCGATTATATGAAATTAGAGGGGGCGAAACTTAGCGTGCCAACCGCTGAGCATTTTTTGCCTTTTCTCTATATCGCAGCACTGATGACTGATGATGATCCACTCAAGATTATTGTCGATGGTGGAGAGATGGGATCAATTACAATGCTATCGGTGCAAGTTGGGTAAGAGGATGTTAAAGCTGCATAATCTATTCATGCAGCTTTAAGAGATGCACTTAAGTTTTCTTAAATAGCCCTGCTCTAACGCTACCTGCTTTTGTTTCTTTGGTGATGATCCAGTGGGCAGGTAGACCTAGGCTATCTAAAGCCCGATCTGCTTCGACATAAATCAGTGCATGATCACTCAATTTGGGATCGTAGATAGATGCTAAATCTGCCCATAGATTTAAGCTATAAGGCGGATCAAGAAACATCAGATCATATTGCCCATCAATACGGTTTACGGCTGCTTGCGCGGTCAGATTGATAACCTGTGCACCTACTGCATTCAGTTCGCTGAGCGATTTAGAAAGTTGAAGCGCTTGTTTCTTATGGGGTTCAATTAAGGTACATTCCGCAGCACCGCGAGAAAGTGCTTCAAGACCGAGGGCGCCGCTTCCTGCGCAAAGGTCAAGCACACGTCGGCCTGCAACATCCCACATGAGCCAATTAAACAGTGTCTCGCGCACGCGATCTGGAGTCGGGCGTAGTCCATCTGTACTTTCAAATCGGATAATACGCCGTTTCCACTCTCCACCAATAATGCGTAGTTGATTCATTTTCGCTTACTCATCTCCGGCACTATCGACGATGGGCTGTGGCTTGGGAGTAGACGCGGGTGCGACAACTTGTTGCATGGGTTGACCTGCGGTCATGAGTCCGCTGTCTACAGGCGCGGGCTCAGGCTTCATCGGATCTTTATCCATATGCAGTACTGCGTAGTCAAACATTGCCCGAGCAATAGGGGCGGCGGCACTGGCGCCGTGTTTGCCGTTTTCAACAATGATTGCCACAGCGATACGAGGCGCATCCGCTGGGGCAAATGCTGTGAATAAGGCATGGTCATATTGGCGATGATTGAGCGCACTTTCATTGTATTTTTTGCCTTGAGCGATACTCACCACCTGTGCGGTTCCTGTTTTTCCGGCAATTTGGTACGACAGACCATAGCTGATTCGACGTGCAGTACCATGCATCACCACACCAACCATCGCATCACGCATGTGTAGCCAATCCTCAGCGACACCATTGAAATTAATTTTGCCGTCAGGCTTATTGTTAATCGGGTAATTGATCGGACCCTTGGTCGTTAGCAGCAAATGGGGTCTAATATGGTTACCTTGATTGGCCATGATTGATGTTGCCATGGCTAATTGCAGTGGGGACGCCAAGAAATAGCCTTGCCCAATACCCAAAGAGATTGTTTCACCGGGTAACCAATTGGATTTACGGCGCTCACGTTTCCATTCTTGTGACGGATAAAGGCCACTCTTTTCTCCGGGTAGATCAATACCTGTTTTACTGCCGAAGCCAAATTGAGTCATCCACTCATGCATGCGATCAATGCCCATGCGATAGGCTAAAACATAGAAGAATGTATCGCAGGATACGGCGATGGCTTTATTCAGATCGACAATCCCATGACCTCGTTTTGCATCATCACGAAAGAGATGAGAGTCCCCTGGTAAATGAAATGAACCACCATCAAAAATCCGGGAGCTCCAGTCGATCAGTCCAAAATGAATGCCGCCTAGCCCTTCAAACGGTTTAATCGTTGAGCCCGGCGGATATAGACCCTGCAGGGCCCGATTAAATAGCGGCTGATCTGGACTATCGCGGAGCTGGGCATAAAGGTCGGATTTGATTCCTGCAATAAACGGATTCGGATCAAAAGAGGGATTACTGACAAATGCGAGGACTTCGCCTGTGCGCGGATCCATAGCAACCACAGCACCCCGGCGCCCTGCCAATTGATCTTGGGCTATTTTTTGTAAGCCATAATCAATCGAGAGGTAAAGGTCATTGCCGCGTTTGGCATCGGTTTTACCCAATTGTCTCAGAACTTCCCCATGGGCGTTCGCTTCAATGTATTGATACCCGGGTGTCCCGTGTAAAAGGTCTTCATAGGACCTTTCTATGCCAATCTTCCCGATCAGATCGGTTCCTGCATAAGCAACCTTATCCAACGTTGCTTGTTCTTTATCATTGATGCGCCCCACGTAACCAATCACATGGGCAAATAAGTCGCCATGCGGGTAAAAGCGGGTCATCTTCGTTTGAATAGAGACTCCAGGGAATTCTTGCTTACGTTCACTAAATCGCGCAATTTGCGGTTCGGTGAGATCAATTTTTAGGGCGATTGGATTAAGTTTGCCACTGACGCGTGCACGACTCGTAAAACGATCCAGATCTTCTTGTGACAGGTCGAGTACGGGGGTGAGTGCTTTAAGCGTTACATTCAAATCGCTAATGTCATCCAGATTCACCATCGCTGTGAATATAGGATGGTTGTCTGCGAGTAGAATACCATTACGATCATAGATATAGCCGCGGGTAGGGGGCACAGCTTGGAGTTTAATCCGGTTTTTATCTGATTCGGTGGTAAAGTGGTCATACTGCTGTATTTGCAAGTGCGCATAACGGAACAAAAGCAGTAAGAAACAGGACACCACTAAAATCGCCGCTGTAAAGATACGCGCACGAAAAAGATTGCGTTCACCTGCAAGGTCTTTTAGAGGAACAGGATTTTTTGATCTGGAAAAACGCGTCATGTGTGGTCGCAAAAACTAAAAGGTGTGCAGGACGAATCTAAGGCTTGCGAGTGTAACGATCCATGCTGGTGCTGACAATCAACTTTCGTTGCAGTATACAGATGAGCATTCAACTTTGGCGACTAAACAGGGACTTAATCGGTACCAATTTGATGTCCCTACCGTGCTGAAGTGAAAACTGGTTCTCATAAGGTGTGTAATGATTCACATTTTACATTCGGGATGGCAGTTTTTGTGCTTCTATGCCGCACTTTTTCTGTTAAAGTTCACACCAAGATCATAATTGCTTTAAATGTGTGCAAAGTCTCACTTCACTGGTCAGTATGTGAATGCTGGCAAAGTGAATGCTTATTTGATGACATCACAACTTGTGGCGATCAACACAGCAACAACAATATAGATTCGTTAATATAGCGATGTGACGTAGAGAAGAGGAAACTCATGGAACGAATGATCGAGTCTCAGTCAGTGACTCTGGATAAACAAACAATGCAGCCCAAAAAAATTTCTTCTGTGCTGCAAGTATTATTAATCGCCAGTAGTTTTGCATATGTCGGTACGACGTACGCAGAAGAGTCTGCACTAGCAGCAACTTCGAATCAGCCGGGCATGGTTGGTTCTGCGATGGATTCGACATTAGACTGGTTCGGATTTAACCATACCAAAGTCGAGGGTTTGCATACATTGTATGTTGGAGTTGGTGACACGAATTCTTTACTACACTTCAATGTAGAAGCACCGACACGTTTTGGTCATGTATATGCCAAAGTAGGGCAATTCGCAGATGGCAAGAACATTGCGGGGCAGGTGGGGTTTAGAATGCCTTATTTGTATACCAATGAAAAAGATAATGATGGCGTTTATTTTGGGGCATATGTTGGGCATATTATGAATAGCGGCATTGGTGGCGAGCATAAAAACCGTTTAGGCGGTGCGTTAGAAATGTCTTATTTATTTATGAATCAGGCCAGTTTGACTGCGATTAGTGTTTCTGTCGGTGCTGCGCAACGCGACAAAGACGGTAATCCTGACCAGCAAAAAGTCACACCGACTGTGATGTTCGGTTTAAGTTGGGGATTTGGTGTATTCTAAGCCGCGTTTCAGAATGTGTGCTTCAGGATTTTTGTGATCGTTTTTTAATGATGAGTAGTGACATCGTCACTACTCATCTTTTTGATAATAAAGTAATATTGATTTAGCCAGTCGAATAGGATTCTGCATGTTATACAATTTTTGGCAAATTCTCGTTATGCGTTTGCATGATGTGCTTAATGGCGAACATTTCTGGGTGTATATCACCATTGCACCAGTTGCCGCCATTGTGACGTGGATGCATGTGTGGATGGCGCTAAATATGATGTTTTATCCCATTAAATTTTGGGGTATTCGTTTAGGGCCACTACCAATCGGCTGGCAGGGGATTGTGCCGCGTAAAGCTGGAAAGATATCTGGTATTATTGTTGATCAAACCTTATCTAAATTAGGATCATTGCAAGAGTTCTTTTATGCGATGGATCCCGCTGAAATGGCTCAGATGATTGGCGATGAAATCGGTGAAGAGCTGGAATACCTCATTGATGAAGTCATGCTGGACCGTAATGCGACACTTTGGGAAAACTTGCCTTATTCCATTAAGCGTCGCATCTATGAGCAAGCGCATAAACAAATGCCCTTGGTTATGCATGATGTGGTGACTGAGTTAACTTTTAATGTTGAAAGCTTGGTCGATATGCGCGAAATGGTTGTCAACAAAATGGAAGGCGATCGCGCGCTGATGGTGCAAATGTTTTTGAAAGTAGGTCAAAAAGAAATTAATTTTATCTGGCATATCAGTGCTTTGATTGGATTGATTTTTGGTATGATTCAGATGGTCATCTTCTTGATCGTGCCTTGGCACTGGACAATAGTGTTCTGGGCCGCTTTGTGGGGGTTCCTCACCAACTGGATCGCCATCATGATGGTGTTCAATCCTATTGAGCCGATCAACATCCGTTTCCCGCAAATTTTTAGATTTATACGCAAGTTTCCTTATGTGGTGCCGACCATTCCTAAGATTGGGACATTTCCATGGCAGGGCGCCTTTATGCGTCGTCAGCCTGAAGTTTCAGCCGTGTTTGCTGAGGTCGTGACGCAAGAGCTGATTACCGTTAAAAGTATCATGACTGAAATGATGTACGGTTCACGTGCCCAAAAGACTCGTCGTATCATCAAACGTCATATTAATTTAGTGATGGAAACGCCGTTGTTACGGACTGTCTTACAAGTTAGCCTGGGGCCTACAGAATACGCCAAGCTGAAAAATGATATGATCGATAAGTCGATTGAAGTCACGATGAAGCCTGTCTCTAATCCAGTGCTGAATCAAAGCCGTGGTCATAAGATTTATCAAATATTTTATGAACGTATCCTGAAATTGACGCCACCTGAGTTCCAAAACTTATTGCGTCCAGCTTTTCATGAAGATGAATGGATTTTGATTGTACTGGGCGGCGTAACGGGTGCTGTTGCAGGTTTCATTCAGTTGATCTTTGGTTTTCACTAAACTAAAGTTTTACAGACGACTTGTTGTTATTACATAATAAAAAGACCCGCACTCTGTAATTGCGGGTTTTTTTATGCAAATAATTTGCTTGAAGAACGAGTATGGGATTTGCTTGTTATTTGAGAGAAATTCAATTTTCTAGTGATGTTCGATATGCAGATTTTGGCATTGGAGCGGTGTGCAGATGTTAGGTGAGTTAGGTTTTTTTGCGCTGATAGCCGCTCTGATGATCGCGCTGTTACAAGCGGTCGTTTCCTTGCTTGGCATCATACTGCGTCAACCGCTCTGGCAGCAGCTTGCGCCCTCTATGGCGCTTGCTCACATGCTTTCGCTATTGGTCAGTTTCTTTTGTTTAATGGCTTCCTTTCTGACCAATGATTTTAGTCTGATCTATGTCGCAGACCACTCAAACAGCTTACTGCCTTGGTATTACCAAATGTCTGCAGTATGGGGTGGTCACGAGGGGTCTTTATTGTTGTGGGTGACGATTTTGGGGTTATGGGGTGGGGCAGTTGCGCTGTTTAGCCGCTCACTCCCACTGGATATGATTGCGCGTGTGTTGTCCATATTGGGCATGGTGTCGGTCGCCATGATCGCATTCATCGTCTTTACCTCAAATCCTTTTTTGCGCTCGCTACCGATGTTGCCTGTCGATGGTGCTGATTTAAATCCTTTGCTGCAAGATGTTGGTCTCATCATCCATCCCCCAATGTTGTACATGGGATATGTGGGATTGGCGGTTCCGTTTTCTTTTGCCATGGCAGGGCTTTGGGCCGGGCGTCTGGATTCCGCTTGGGCACGCTGGTCGAGACCATGGACGCTTGCAGCATGGTCTTTTTTGACGATTGGCATTGCACTAGGGTCGTGGTGGGCATATTACGAATTAGGTTGGGGTGGCTGGTGGTTCTGGGATCCGGTTGAAAATGCTTCTTTTATGCCGTGGCTTGCTGCAACTGCGTTGATTCACTCGCTGGCTGTGAGTGAGAAGCGCGGTGTATTTAAAGCCTGGACAGTTCTGCTTGCCATCTTGGCTTTTGCTTTAAGTCTGTTAGGTACTTTTTTAGTACGTTCGGGGGTCTTAACCTCTGTCCATGCTTTTGCTGCTGATCCTTCTCGAGGATTATTTGTCTTGGGGATTCTGATCGCCGTTGTGGGCGGCGGTTTGTTGCTATTCGCACTTCGCGGTTGGAAGCTGACGACTGAAAGTCGCTATCGTTTATGGTCGCGCGAGACCTTTTTGGTGGTCAATAATCTGATCTTGGTGGTTGCCACAACGGTTGTGCTACTGGGGACACTCTATCCCCTCATTGCTGATGCCTTTGAGCTGGGGCGTGTTTCGGTGGGTGCTCCATACTTCAATTCATTATTTGTCCCGCTTTCATGGCTATTATTGGTTTTTATGGCGATTGCACCAGTAACCGCATGGAAGCAGCAATCGGATCGTTTACGCCGTGAGTTGGTGGTGCCAGCAATCACGGTGGGATCCACTGCTTTATTAGCAGGAGGAGGGCTCTGGCTCATTGTGGCGGGTAAGCATGCAGCAATGACGGGTTTCACTGAGGCACTGTGTTTATGGGTCTGTGGTTTCTTGCTTTGGGATATCTGGACCAAGTCTAAAACTGCTCCAAATCTATGGCGTGGTTTAAGGCGTTTAACCTTGAGTTATTGGGGAATGGTGTTTGCACATATGGGTTTGCTGGTTGTAATTATGGGCATAACGTTAACTACCCATTTAAGCATTGAACGTGATGTTGCCCTAAAACAAGGGCAGTCTGTGGATTTAGCCGGATACCACTTTCATTTTGATTCGATTCAAGGTCTCAAAGGTCCAAATTACGATGCGACACTGGCAACCTTTAGTGTACGTAAAGAAGGAAAGGTTGTGGGCATGCTGTACCCAGAGAAACGACTCTATGTGGCCCAGAATCGCCCGATGACTGAGGCTGCGATTGATGGCACATTTATTCGTGATCTGTATGTGGCACTCGGTGAGCCTTTAGATCCGAATCATCCCGAGGGTGCATGGGCAGTACGGGTTTATTGCAAACCCTTTATCCGTTGGCTGTGGTTAGGGGCCTTAATGATGGGACTAGGTGGTGGACTTGCAATCATGGATCGACGTTATCGTTTGTCTAAGCGGAATAAAGCAGGTACTCCGGCTCCCCATTTGGAGATTACGCGATGAATCAGAACCGTCAGAAGTTTTTTTGGTTGATTCCGTTACTGATCTTCATTGGATTAGCGGTATTGCTGTGGACTCGCCTAGGTGTAGATCCCAAGATTGTTCCACAAGCAACGACAGGGAAACCTTTCCCCACATTCAGCTTGCCGAGTCTGGCGGATGGTCGTTTGCAAACGGTTGCTGACTTGCCACCCCAGCCTTTTGTGCTAAACGTCTGGGGCTCATGGTGCCCCACTTGCGCTGTTGAACATCCTTATCTGATGAAAATAGCGCGCCAAGGCGTGATCTTGGTCGGGGTCAATTACAAAGATCAGCCCAGTGCTGCATTGGCCTATCTTGAAAAACATGGTAATCCCTTCAGCATTAATCTACAGGATTCCAAAGGAGATTTAGGTCTGGATTTGGGTCTTACGGGGGCGCCAGAGACTTTTATCGTTGATCAGCATCAGCAGATTCGTTTGCATGTGATTGGTGAGGTTGATGATAGCGTTTGGCAAACACAACTAAAGCCGTGCTTAGATAGCCTCAAAGCGGGTGGAGGTGCAGGATGCCGATAACGCAATCTATGCTTTCTTTCCCTAGATTACTTTTGCTGACGTGTACTTTTACGGCAACGATGGTCATCGCCGCAGACGGCAATCTCACGTTTAAAAGTTCAGAGCAAGAAACGCAATATCATCGCTTGATTGAAGAGTTTCGTTGCCCAAAATGTCAAAACGCCAATCTTGCGGGTTCAGATGCCCCAATTGCACAAGACTTGAAGCAGAAAACCTACGAACTCGTCCAGAATGGTCGTAGCGATCAAGAGATTCGGGATTTTATGGTTACACGTTATGGTGAGTTTATAAGCTATAAGCCCCCAATCAAACCCTCGACATGGTTACTCTGGTTTACACCGCCCACCCTCTTGGCTTTGGGTCTCATCGGGTGGTTGCTGAGAGCGCGTCAACGCCAAGGCGTTTCTACGGCACCACTGAGTAGTGAGGAATCCTGGCGGTTGAAACAACTATTAGATGGGTCGAGTGCTCATACGCAAACATCACAGCCAAATGATCAGGAACAACCCCATGACCGCTAATTCGACATTGATCATGTTTTGGGGGGCGGCGTTGATCTTGTCACTACTGCTGGCATTGATTGTGATCTCGCCATGGCTACGGCGCACCAAAATAAGGCAGACATTGATTGATCTGAATATTTCTGTATTTCGTGAGCGACTGGCTGAGCTCGAGTCGGATTATCAACAGGCAAAACTGGGTACGCAAGAGTATCAAGGTCAGAAAGTAGATCTAGAGCGTCAACTTATTGCTGCTGCGGATCATGATGTAGCACGTGTTCAAAAAGATCAATTGGGGAGGCGCGTATCTGTTCAACACTCTGCAAGACTGCCTAAGATTATTATATTAATTGTGTTTCTTTGGGTGCCCGTTTTTACTTTAGGAGCTTATTTCCTATGGTCACTACATAAACGTGCAGAGCACACTGCTTTGGTGGGCTTTTGGAGCGCGCAAGATCAATATGGCAAGATCGCCGAGCAATTGATGACAGGGCAAATCAATACCCCACCTGCTGATGCTACGGAGCATGGCATTGCTTTATTACAGGCTTTACAGGCCAATATTTATCAGCATCCATTAGAAGCAAAGCGTTGGGTTGTTTTGTCTCAGACTTATATGGCCGCCGAAGCGATGGAGCCTGCACTTGCAACCCTGGCGCATGCGTATCGATTGAATCCAGAAGATGATGACATCGCAATGACGTATGCACAGATGCGTTTTTTCAGCGAACAAGGTAAAATAGACGATGTCGCGTTAAGTTTGGTTCAGCATATTTTAAGTAAAAACCCGAATCATGAAGGGGCGTTGATGCTGATGGCGATGGCAACTTATCGCGCGCATCTGTATGATGATGCTATTAATTGGTTACAGCGTTTGAAGGCGGTTCGGATTGCACGTGCAACCCCAGATCAGCCGATTAATCCTGCGATTTTGGCGCAATTAAACACAGCAATTGAAGATGCTAAACAGGCAAGGATGCAAGTTGCGAAAAGTCAAGCTGATAGCACACTCACAATTACTGTACAATTAGCAGATAGTCTAGTTTCAAAAATCACTGCACGTGATACTTTGTTTGTTTATATCCGTGCGGCTGAAGGGGTGCCTGCGCCTTATGCAGTCAAGAAATTGACTGGGCCAGTGCTGATGAATCAATTGAGTCATCATCAGCCCTTAGAATTAACACTATCTGATCAAGATAGCATGTTGACTGATCGAACGATTTCATCGGCGCATCGTCAAGGGACTCCACTGATTGTTGCGGCACGTGTGAGCAAAAGTAGTAACCCTACGGGGGAATCGGGGGATTTAGAGTCATTACCAGTACCGCTGGATGATCGTCTCCGCTATACGGTTGATGTGGATCAAGTTCGTCCTTGATTAGTATGATTCAAGGATTTGTTGTGACCGATTCAGGTACAGAAATGGCTTGAGTCCAAACTTGTAGAACGGTATGGTTACGCCAATAAAAGAATTTTTGAATTTAAGGTTTTATCGTTTTTATTTTTCGGTTATTTGAGGATTTGTTATGCGTATTATTTTGCTAGGACCACCTGGAGCTGGAAAGGGGACTCAGGCTCAGTTGATCAATCAACGTTATCAGATTCCTCAGATTTCAACAGGTGATATGCTGCGTGCAGCAATTCGTGAAGGTACTGAATTAGGTCTACAAGCAAAAAGTGTGATGGATGCTGGTGGTCTGGTTTCTGATGATTTGATTATTAATCTGGTCAAAGAGCGTATTAGCCAACCCGATTGTGCCAATGGTTGTATTTTTGACGGTTTCCCACGCACAATTCCTCAAGCAGAAGCGATGGAATCTGCGGGTGTGACCATTGATCACGTGATTGAGATCGATGTGCCTGACGAAGAGATTATCAAGCGCTTGTCAGGTCGCCGTTCACATCCAGCATCAGGTCGGATTTATCATGTTGTTTATAATCCACCTAAAGTTGAAAATGTGGATGACGTAACGGGTGAGCCTTTGGTTATCCGTCCAGATGACGAAGTTGAAACCATTAAAAAGCGTTTACTTTCTTATCATAAAGAAACCGCTCAACTGGTTGGTTTTTACCAGAAGCGTGCTGCATCTGGTGAGAATGCCCCGCGCTATACCAAGTTAAACGGTTTGGATAATATCGACAGCGTCAAAGCACAATTGATCGATGTACTTGGTCAGTGATGTAATGGTGTGATATTTAAAAAAGGAAAGCATGTGCTTTCCTTTTTTGTTTTTCAGAGACTACAAATCAAGGAGAAGAGGGATGGCGCAGTATGGCGTTGAGGTGATCTGGAGTCGGGATAATCAAGACTTTCTCGACAACCGCTATAGTCGTAAGCATATTCTTCGTTTTGATGGGGGGATTGATGTTGCAGGATCATCATCACCTCATGTTGTGCCATTACCGTATTCTGAGGCAGCGGCAGTAGATCCTGAAGAGAGTTTTATCGCTGCGCTTTCAAGCTGTCACATGCTGTGGTTTTTGGCGATTGCCGCCAAACGTGGATTTGTTGTCGATTATTATTATGATGCAGCAGTTGGGATCATGGCAAAAAATGCCGATGGTAAGCTTGCGATGACTGCGGTGACCTTAAAACCAGATGCCCTTTTTTCTAAAGAGAAAAGACCATCGCACCAAGAATTAGATCAGATGCATCATGAGGCGCATGAAGAGTGCTTTATTGCTAATTCGGTTAAAACCGATGTGCGCGTGGAGCCTGTGTATCACACTTTTTAAACGTACTAAAGCGGTTAGAGTTAATGCCTATGCGGCTGCTGATAGATATGCGGTCGATGTAATTCCATGTAGCGCTCAGGCTGCGCAAGAGGCACAAAGCCAGCAGGGCGATAGAGTTCATGGGCATCTGCGGTGACCAGTACAATTCTGCGTAAGCGCTTGAGTTCAGGCATCGCGAAAATATGCTGGATCAACTGTTTGCCATAGCCCTTTGATCGGTGTGTGGGCAGGATAAAGACATCACACAAATAACCGAATGTTGCATGATCCGTGATGAGTCTTGCAAAGCCGATTTGCAGCTCGTCTAAAAACACACCAAAGCATAAGGAGTGTTTAATAGCAGTTTCCACGGTATCTACAGAGATGCCAATTGCCCATGGGGCATGGTTATTGAGAAAACTGTGGATGAGTACAAGATCCAGCTCATTTTTGTCGGTGGAAATTCTGAAGCTCAATTCGTGACTGTCCTTATTTGGGCCTCATTCAAAAAATGCCTCTAGTGAATGGATCATTTGATTTTTGATTCGGGGGATGATTTATTTAAAAGCCCCCCTCTAAAATATTTTCTAGAGGGGGGGAACTGATCAAGGTTGGTGGCGCATTTTTTTCATTTTGCGATTAAACCAGATTCCAAGATCATCGATATAAGTATAGACCGCAGGAATCACCAATAGGCTAAGTACTGTGGAGGTCAACAGCCCTCCGATAACCGCGACAGCCATCGGTGCTCTAAAACTTTGATCTGATGAACCTAGACCTATGGCGACGGGGAGCATCCCAGCACCCATAGCAATGGTGGTCATGATGATCGGGCGAGCACGTTTATGGCAGGCTTCTCTTATTGCGTCCAAACGACTCAAATGGTGATCACGCATCGCAACAATTGCATATTCAACGAGAAGAATAGAGTTCTTTGTTGCAATACCCATAAGCATCACCAACCCAATAAACGAAGGAAGGGAGAGGCTCTTTTGAGCGATCAGGAGTCCGAGCACCGCACCTACAACGGCCAGTGGCAGCGCACATAAAATGGTGATGGGCTGTAAAAAGTTTTTAAATAGCAAAACCAATACTGCGTAGATACAAAGGATACCGGTTAGCATAGCCAGAACAAAACCGACAACAAGTTCACCTTGAGCCTCAGCATCACCGATTTGGATCAGCTTGACACTCGGCGGGAGTTGTTGCATCGCTGGCAGCTTCTTGACCGCATCCATAACATCCCCAAGCGGTAGGCCTGAAAGTTCAATATCTATCCGGACATTGCGTGCTCTATCATAACGTCGAATGAGAGAGGGTCCACTACTCATTTCAAGTTTAGCAACTTGCCCTAACATGACGGGTTGACCCTTCGTACTCGGAACACTGAGTCGCTGTAACAGATCAATGTCTTTACGAGCATGATCTTCTAGTTTCACGACAATGGGGATTTGTCGCTCTGCTAGATTGAGCTTGGGTAAGTTGGTATCGTAATCACCGAGGGTAGCAACACGTAGGGTTTGGCCGATCGCTGCGCTGGTCACACCCAATTCTGCTGCTCGAGCAAAGTCAGGATGTACGGCAATTTCTGGTCGGTTGAGGTTCGCGGTTGAGGAGATATTGCCAATCCCTGGAATGGTTCTAATTCCCTTTTCTAATGCAAGAGATGTAGCCTGCAATGCTTCTGCATCATCACTTGCTAGAACTAGGCTGTATTCTGCACCATTACCGCCTTGACCAACATTGATACGTGCACCGGGAAGCTGCTCAAGAGCTTTACGCATTTGGTCTTCAACGACTTGAAGCTTAGGGCGTTGTCCACGTGGTGTGAGTGAGACACTCAGTGAGACCATCCGCGGATCACCTTCGTCGCCAATTGCGGTATAGATGCTTTTGATTGATGGGATTTTGATCAATAAGCTACGTGCAAGAGTGGCGGCATCTTGGCTCTGAGCAAGTGTTGAACCCGGTGGAAGTTCTAATTTGGCTTGAGTTTCGGATGCATCGTTAGCTGGAATGAATTCCTTAGGAACCCATGGAGTGATTGCTAGGGCAAAAGACGCAAAGAAAAAGATTGTTGCAGCAATCATAGTACGTAGGCGATGCGTGATACACCAATCAACTAAACGTAAATATCGAGCCATCCAGAAAGGGTCTTTATGCACAGTCGTCGTTGGTTTAAGCATATATGCAGCCATCATTGGCGTTAGTAAGCGGGCAACGACGAGTGATGCAAAGACAGCTAATGCAGCAGTCCAACCGAATTGCTTAAAGAAACGACCAACAACCCCGCTCATAAACGCGGTCGGTAAAAAAACTGCGATCAAAGTGAATGTGGTGGCAATCACAGCTAAGCCAATTTCATTCGCAGCTTCCATGGCTGCTTGATAAGGTGTTTTACCCATGCGAAGGTGACGAACAATATTTTCCACTTCTACGATGGCATCATCGACCAAAATACCAATAACCAGCGATAGTGCTAATAAGCTAATGCCATTTAACGTAAAGTCAAAAAAATACATTCCGATAAACGTTGGCAGTATCGATAAGGGCAGGGCAATAGCGGAAACAAAAGTTGCTCGTGCATCACGAAGAAAGAGCCAAACAACGAGAATCGCAAGGAAGCCCCCTTCGTAGAGTAATGACATTGATTGTTTATAATCATCTTCTGTATATTTAACATTGTCATAGGCTTCTTGAATCTTGATTGCTGGATATTTATTTTTGAGCGCTTCGATTGCTTTTTTTACTTCAGCGCCAACGGAAACATCACTTTCACCTTTGCCCCGCGTGATCTCAAATGCAACTACAGGCTTACCATTGAAAAAAGCACTACTTCTGGGCTCAGCGACGGTATCTTTGATTGTTGCCACTTGATCCAGACGAATGTGTTGACCATTGGATAATGCAATGTCTAATAACCCAAGCTCTTGTGCAGATTTGACTGTCGCAAGGGTTCTGATCGGTTGCTCTCCACTGCCGAGATCGATTCTACCGCCCGCATTTTCATTTTGAACTTGTACGAGTTGCCGCGATATTTCGGCTGCACTTGCGCCCAATGACTGTAAGCGTATCGGATCAAGATCCACATGAACTTCACGAGTTACTCCGCCTACACGGTGAACCCGACTCACCCCAGGTAGGGTAAGGAGTTGGCGTGTAAGAGTATTATCTACAAACCAACTGAGCGCCTCAGTATCCATGGTATCAGATGCAATCGTGTAACCCAGTAGAGGCTGATCTGAATTATTAACGCGAGTGACGATTGGATCACGTACATCACTGGGAAGATCCGCTCTGACTTGAGAGACTGCCGTGCGGACATCATCAACCGCTTCTTGTAAGGGTTTTTCAAGCTGAAATTCTGCAGCAATGGTAACCAATCCATCTTCTACCGTTGAGCGGACATGTTTAATCCCTGCGATATTGGCGATAGAGTTTTCCAGTTTGCGTGAAACATCGGTCTCTAACTGAGATGGTGTTGCTCCAGGCAAAGATGCGGTGACGAGAACAACCGGAATTTCTACATCCGGCATGTTCTGTATTTTCATTGCTTTAAAAGAGAGTAAACCTGCAAAAGTCAAAAAAACAAAAAGCATTACTGCAGGAATAGGATTTTTGATTGACCATGATGAGACATTTATCATTGCAATAGATCCTATGGTGCAGTCTTGGCAAGTGAATGATTGATTGGATTTGTCGTTTTGGTATTTATGCTCGCCACTACACGCACCGTGTCACCATTATTCAGAAAGGTTCCACCATTCGCCACAACTTGGAGATTGTCTGGAAGTGGACTGAGAATCTCAAGTTGATCATCAACAAGATGTCCGGTTTTGACTTTGATTTGCTCTACTTTGTTGTCGGCTATTAATGCAAAAACATAGTTGAAACCATCACGCATAATCACTGCAGTTTGCGGTAAGGTTAGCGCAGGTGACTCATTCAGACGAATACTTCCGCGTGCATACATTCCTGCTTTAATCGGCGAATTTGTATTTTGCATAATCGGTAAGTCGATATAAACCAAAGCCATACGCGTTTGAGCATCGACAGTTGGCGCAATCATACGGACTTTACCCTTGATTTGGATATCATCAATACTGTCAATGGTTGCAATATCACCAATTTTTATTTTATGCACTTCATCGGAGGTGACTTCGGCACGCCATTCCAAACGACTCTTTAAAATCATGCGAAATAACTCTGTTCCTCCGATGACGACTGCACCAACAGACGCTGTGCGAGAAGAAATAATCCCGTCATCTGGAGCAATGACTTTAGTAAATTTAAGTTGAAGTTTCTGAGCGTTTAAAACTGCTTGGGCAGCTTCAATTTTTGCTTTTGCTGCTTTGGCATTGGTCATATATAGACTGATGTCTTGCTTACTCAAGGCACCTTCAGCATCGAGGCTTTTAGCGCGTTCGGCATTCGCAAAGTCTTGAGCAGCATTTGCTTGGGTTTGGAGTAGAGATGCTTCTGACTGTGCCACGTTGGCTTGAATTGTTTCGGGTGCAAAACGGGCAAGCTCCTGCCCAGCATGTACAACGTCACCAACATTGACGAAAACATTTGTTAGGCGTAGGCCATTCGCTTCGCTGCCGATACTTGCTTCTTGCCATGCGGTAATGTTTCCATTCGCTGAAATCGTCACAGGCACTTGCATGACGCGTGGTCTGGCAAGGGAAACAGATAATGCCGGTTTATCATTTTTGGTTGCTTCATCTTTTTTTTGTTTATTTTTATCATCGTGCTTGGAGAAAACAAAAAATCCCCCAACTAAGCCAATGATGAGGACAATAAGAGCAATGATAAGAGTTGGCTTAGATTTCAAACGCAGCATGTTTATTATTCCAGTAGTATTTTCAGTTTTTTAATGACGGTTTACAGCTTATTCATGTTGATATTTACCGCTACTTTTATACTTCATAATTCTAAATCTCATCAATCTGTGCTCAAGATCGGGGCGCACACTCATCTCACAATCAAAGGTTAATTTGTGATTGCGAAATGCGGATGAAGTTTTTCATCATTTAGAAAAAAGTATGGAAATAGTTGTAGCTGGACTTACAGACCAAATGAATTCCAATGATTTTTGAAAGTCTTTGGAATTACTCATCAAATCTGTAGAAAAAGAAGAGTTATCTCTAAAAACAAAAGTTAAATATTTTGTTTACGCACCCCACTTTACAGCACTACTATTTCGTTCAAGCAAAGCCTATGCCACATCATGTACTTCTTATGTATTGTTTTAGAAAACATAGGCTAGTACGGAACATTTGGAAAAGCGGCATGGATCGTTTGGAAAACGAGTGTACTGTGATGTCATTACAGATATCAAGCAGGATTACGCATAAACAGGTGGCATAACTGCGGTCATTAATTGTAATTTTCCAGTAATCACCCCGCGTAAAGTAATCAGCTCATCAGAGATAATCTCAAGCTGTTTTGCTGGACCTTGCACAAGTATGACTTCCATCACACGATTGTCCGTTAATTGCACATGCAAAGAGCTGATCACTTCTGCCAAGTGGTGATATTGCAGATCGGCCAATTGATGCTGCAAATTAGGAATGGATCGATCATAGAGCAGGGTAATCGTGCCAACCATTACATCATTGCCCAGATTGCGCTTATGTTCAGTGATATGTTGATGCAGCATATCGGCAACGGCTTGCGATCGACTGTCGAATCCTCGACTTTCGACCATGTCGTCAAGCTCAGTCAATAATTCTTGTGATAAAGATAAACTGATGCGACTTACGGATTGATTGGTCGGCTTCTCTGTTGTTTTGTTTGGTATGGTTTGTGGCGGCAGAGTAGTGTTCATAAATTTGATCCATTTTTATTTATTCGACATTGTCATCGACAGATGTCAGGCGTACAAAAGGCGATAGGGGTTCATCATCGGTGTCATCATGGATGTTGTTGCCATGAATCAATTGATCGAGACGTGCTCGGGTCGCGAGGAATTCAGGACTATTGATTTGACGTTCTGATCTTGGGCGCGGGACGGGCACTTCAATAATTTCTTGTACTTCACCGGGATGCGCTTTTAGAACCAGAATTCGGTCTGCAAGCAGTATGGCTTCATCCAGATCATGGGTGACGAACAAGATGGTGATGTCGATGTTGCGCCAGATTTCAAGTAGGTGCTTTTGCATTTTACAGCGCGTTTGTGCATCTAATGCACCGAAGGGCTCATCCATAAGCAAGATACGCGGTTCATTGACCAATGCTCTTGCGATAGCAACGCGTTGCTTCATTCCGCCAGACAATTGATGCGGATAGGCATCGGCAAAGTTAGACAAACCAATCAAGTCAAGCCATTGCAGTGCGGATTGCTCGGATTCATGCTTGCCTTTACCACTCATTTCTAGACCAAACATGACATTGTGTTTCACAGTCCGCCATGGAAATAAGGTATAACCTTGAAAGACCATACCGCGATCTCGGCTCGGGCCTTCTACGGCCTTGCCATCGAGCAAAACGGTGCCTCCATCATAGCTTTCTAATCCAGCAAGAATTCGACTCAAGGTTGACTTGCCGCAACCAGAGGGTCCGATCACGCAAACAAATTCACGGCGATAGATATCAAAGTTAATCTTATTTAACGCCAAGACTTTACCTTGCGGCGTTTCGAAATGCTTGACTAAGTCGCGAATCTCTAAAATGATTTTGCGCTGATATAGTTTTTCAAAGCGTGCTCTCACCTCTGGGGATTGCACGTGGTAGTCCGGTAAAAAGTCTGGCAAAGGCAATGTGGGAAGAGACTGATCACTTGCATTTGAACTGTTGGTAATGGATTCACTCATGTTCTACTCCTTAACGACTCTTATCCCATGGAAATAAACGACGACCTAGCCAAGCCAGCAGCAGATCAATGCCCAGCCCAATGAGTCCGATCATGATGATGGCTGCATACACATTGTCAAAATGTTGGTAGCGGGCTTGCTGGGTAATAAACCAGGTGATCCCTGAACTGGTGCCAATCAACTCCGCGACAATCAAATAGGTCCATGCCCAGCCAAGTAAGATACGCTGATCACGATACAAGTCGGGGAGAATGCCGGGAATAACGACACGGGTGAGCAGCCTGCGACGGCTTGCGCCTAAAGTCAGGGCAGCTTCCATCAAGCCCACATCCAGTTTACGTGTCGTATTAGCAATAATCAGGATCTGTTGAAACAGCGTTCCAATGACAATAATCGCAATTTTGGGGCCATCGTAAATACCCAAGATGGCAACCATGAGCGCACCAAAAGCGGGGGCCGGTAAGTAGCGAAAGAACTCGACAAAAGGTTCGGTTAGGCGCGAGATAACAGGTGATGTCCCACTTAAAATCCCTAGCGGTACGCCGATGATGGATGAAATAAAGAAGGCATAGAACACTAATTTCACACTATGCCAGAGGCTTTGATGTAGCCATGGATCATCAGCTTGGGCCGGTGGTGTAGTGAATGCAGTATAAAATGCCCTGACTACCTCATGAGGCGCTGGCAAATAAACGGGATTGGCAGCAATCCCTTGAGGTAAAGCAAGGTGCTGCGCAGTCATATTGCTTTTTTCAAGCTCGTAGGTCGCACGATCCGTTCGCATATCTGCTTCAAAATAACTCACGCCGCCCGGATCGGTGATTTTGATTTGTGGATGCCAGACAAAAGGCAAATAGCTGACCGCACACCACAGGAGTATCGGGATTAAAAATGATGCAGCACCCAATAACCAACGTAGTTTTTGCGGCAATCGGTAATGCGGATTAAATGCACGAGCCATGATATGAATATGTCCTAAGGCTTTAAATACGAAACTGTTTTATGAAAGTAATCCCTAAAGAGGGCGTGACTATTTCCCATGGACGAGCTTGGGATCGATATAACCATCTACGTTTTGAGCCGTACGATAGATCCCCTGATTCACATTAAATTTGTCTACAAAATAAGAGGATCCATAGAGTGATTTAAAACCTTTGGCTTTCACCATGACGGCTTGATTGTCAGCAATATTCAAGAGGTGGGTGCCATAGAGCAGTTTTTTATAGGATTCAGGAGTGATGCCCCCGCCAGAGCGTTGGGCCATAATCTTTAAAGCATCGGGCTGAGTTTTGGGATCGTTGATATAGGTCACAACCTTATCCCAAACCTGAGTCAGTTTGATCCAGTCGGCACGATTCCTATTCAGACTATTCGGACTGACGGTCAGTACATCGTAAATCAATCCCGGCTCATCTGCGGAGGTATAGAGGGGGTGAGCGCCCGCTGAGGCTTTGAGTGCTTGCCCTGCAACGGGTTGCCATACGCCAATGGCGGAGACACTGCCAGAAGCTAAGATTTGCGGCAGTTCATTGGTTTTTGCATTGACGAGCTTGATCGCGTTTTCAGCAATCCCTGCTTTTTTTAGCCCATTGATCAATAGCAGGTGATCGACCAGACCAGTTTCGACGGCGACCGATTGCCCCATGAGATCTTTTAGGGATTTGATACCGGCTTTGCCGATGATCATGTCATTCCCGCTAGAATAGTCAGTTGCCAGAATCATGGTCCCTCTACCACCAGCAGATCCTGTCACCAGTGTATCGCCATTGGTTGCGAGTACCGCATCTAGTTTTCCAGCCGCGAATGCCTCAAGCGAAGCTGAGTAATCAAACCACTGAAAGGATGCATCAATCCCTGCTTGTTTAATCCAGCCCTTATCAATCGCAATCTGCCATGCAACCCATCCAGGCCAGTCGCTATAGCCTATTTTAATTGGCGCGGCATCGGCAGTATCTATGGTCGAGCATAAAAGAGCACTGATCAAGATTGTGCGCCGTGTAAATTTTGAACTCAGCAAAGACATGATAGTGACTCCCCCGTAAAACAGCCAGTATTACCAAAATATAAAATAGTAATATTAATAAGCAAAGGCTATGCCAAAGCTGACTAGCGTTTAAACAGTCGATGTTTCTAGTAGAAAAGCCATAAATTGCAGTTGAGTCGGTCTGGATTGGGCAGCGGCGGTTTGTTTTGGTGCGCGTTTTGCAATGATTGAGTACATCGCTGTGCAAGCAAATAGTTGCGGCGTTCAATTGACGACTTCAATCAAGCAGAGGTATCCCATGCTTATCGCACAACTCTCAGATATTCATGTTCGACCGAAAGGGGTGTTGTATCAGGGTGTGGTTGACTCTAACAAAATGTTTAGCGATGCGATCAAACATTTAGAGCACCTTGATCATCGTCCTGATTTTGTTTTACTGACCGGAGACTTGGTGGATCAAGGTGATCCCTTGGAATACTCACATTTGCTTGAATTGCTGAGTGAGCTAAGCATTCCTTATGCAGTGGCTATGGGGAATCATGATGACCGAGAGAATTTTCGTGCAGCATTTTCGGCATATCCGTATTTACCACAGTCGGGCCCACTGCATTACTGTATTGATGATTATCCGGTGAGAATAGTCGTCTTGGATTCCTGTGTGACAGGGGAGGATTATGGTCATATTGATGCTGAAGGCTTAAGCTGGATTTCTGCAGTTCTGAATGAGGATGCCTATAAGCCGGCGATTATTGCACTACATCATCCTCCCATTGTTTCTGGTATTCCTTATATGGATGTCTATCGCTATCTAGACGCCGAGCCTTTAGCTAAGATTCTGCGTCGTTCTTCCAATGTTGAGGCCGTGCTGTGTGGACATGTCCATCGGTCTATGGCCAAACGCTGGGCTGGGACGATGGTTTTGACCTGTCCCAGCACCACGACAGAGATAGCTCTGCAGTTAAAACCTGATGCCGAGCCACAATCTTATAGCGGGTCACCAGCCTGTATGCTGCATCTTTGGCATCCTGAATCAGGGCTAGTGAGCCATACAAGCTATATAGGTGTATATCCCGGACCTTATCCTTTTGCGTGACTTATGATGAATAGGACCCACACCACATAGCAATCAGATCAGTCAATCATCCCAATGATTGAATATAGTTTCGCCAGCCACCAACATCACTGATGTCCTTTGCCCCATCCAACGCAAAGGGTTCGCAGACAAAGCCAGATACGAATGAGCCATCCGCCAGTTCTACTTTGCCAATACCAAGAGGGGATGGGATATTATTCACAAAATCCCCAAAACCCGCTGCGGGCAGTGACCAGACCTCGACGGGGATCGCAACACCATCCGTGGCTACACGTACCATACCGGGACGAAATGGTGGGCCACCTGCGAGTGCATAGAAGCGATACTTAGCCGCGGATTCAGTAGCCTTAACCAGCACACCTCCGCGCTCGGTGAGTTGTGGGTTTAAGACCATCCCAGAGAGATGTGCTCCGCAGACAACGATTTGAATGTTTAGGTCTGTCATAAATGATTCCACATTATGGGTGAGTTGTATGCAATGCGTATGGAAGACTAAGCTTGCCAGCGTTTAGCTAGATCCAATAAGTCCCAATCCAGTCCCGCCTGAGCGAAGAACGTAATACCGAAAGGCAAGTTATCTTCACGTCGACCAGCAGGAATGGCGAGTGCAGAGTAGTTGAGCAGGTTCATGAAGTTGGTGTAATAGCCCAGATTACTATTGAGCACCAAGGGGTTTGCGAGCATTTGATCAATGGTGTATATCGTTCCTGTCGTTGGCGTCATAATGGCATCGACGCTATTTAAGATGTCATCACACTGCCGTTTAAAACTGGCCAGTTTATAAAATGCATCGAAAGTCTGCACTGCGTTGATGGATTGTGCGGGTTCAACAATCTGGCGGATGACGGGAAGTACTTCTTCCGGTTTTTGGGTCAGCAAGTTTGCAATCGCATGATAGCGCTCAGCAACCCATGGGCCGGAATAGAGCAGATTGGCTGCCGTGATGAATGGTGAAAAATCAATATCAACCACTTCAAAACCTTTGGTCATACCGTCGATTTTGGCTTGTTCAAAAAGTAGCGCATAGCCATCATCACCAAAAAAATTCAACTGATCTGCACGAGGCACTCCAATTCTTTTGATGGCTGAATGGGGTGTGTGGGCAAATGATTTACTGTAGCTATCTGCTGGATCAAAACCAGCGCTGATGTTGAGGACGATTTCGGCATCTTCAATCGTTAGCGTAAAGATCGATATACTATCCAGTGTACGACAGGCTGGCACAAGCCCTGAGCTGGAGAGTAAACCACAGCTAGGCTTGACACCGATCAGTTCGTTGAAGGCAGCCGGAACGCGCCCTGAGCCTGCGGTATCGGTTCCCAGCGCGAAACTGACCAATCCCAGTGCAACGGCCAGTGCCGAACCTGAACTTGATCCACCTGAAATATAGCGGGCATCGATGCTATTTTTCGCGATACCATAGGGTGAGCGAGTGCCATTGAGTCCTGTTGCGAACTGATCAAGATTGGCTTTACCCAGTGGAATGGCGCCAGCATCAATCAGTTTCTGTACGACAAATGCATTTTTCTCTGGCAAGTAGGCAAATGCAGGGCAGGCGGCTGTGGTAGCAAGTCCTGCAACATCAATATTGTCTTTAATCGCAAATGGGATACCGTAGAGCGGTAAGCTTGCAGGGTCTTTGCCATCCAAAACCTTCGCGACTTCTATCAATGTGTGATCATCAAAACGACTGATCCAGACATTATGACTACTGCTATCAGTGACAGAGCAGTCATCTAGTGCAAGTAATGGCAACAGTGCCTGAATGAGTTCAGAGGGTTTAAGTCCTTTGGCATAAGCTGCTTGAAGCGTGGTAACGCTCAGATCGGGAACGATATCGAGCGTTAGGCGATTTTGTTGACGAGTCATTAGACGGCCTCCAGAAGAACCAGTAAGTTTTGTCCCCCACCGACTTGGACACCGGGCTGTGCTAAGACCTGACCGATGATGCCATCACGCGCGGCGACAATCGGAAATTCCATTTTCATGGATTCTATGATCAGTAGCGTATCCCCTGCGCGGACGGCATCCCCTGATTTGACTTGAACCTGCCAGATATTGCCGGGCACATGTGCTGCAATGGCATCAGCCCCATCCGGAATCTTGAGAGCATCACTATCAGGTGTGGGGGCGTCTGCTTCGCTGATATATTCCGCTTGACCACTTTCACGCCAGCGTTCACGCTCGGCATCGAATGAATCTTGTTGCACGGTTTTAAATGCGGTAATGCTGTCTGCATTTTGCGTCAAGAATTCATTGTATTGGCGGAGGCTAAGCTCACCTTCTTCAATTTTTACCCGCATGCGACCTGCTGCAAACTCACGGCGCATGTCGAGTAGTTCTTCTTCACTGACTTCATAAAAGCGAATTTGATCGAAGAAACGCAGTAACCATGGTTTACCTGCTTCAAATTCTGGGGTTTCGCGATAACGATTCCACATTTGAATGGTTCGACCGACAAATTGATAGCCGCCGGGACCTTCCATACCATAGACACACATATATGCACCACCAATGCCAACGGCATTTTCTGGGGTCCATGTCCGGGCAGGGTTATATTTGGTGGTGACCAAGCGGTGACGTGGATCAAGTGGTGTAGCCACTGGCGCACCCAAATACACATCGCCCAGCCCCATCACTAAGTAACTGGCATCGAAGACAATTTTTTTGACATCATCAATGGAGTCCAGACCATTAATGCGGCGGATAAATTCGATGTTACTGGGGCACCACGGAGCATCAGGTCGAACCGATTGCATGTATTTTTCAATCGCAAGACGGGTTTGGGAGTCGTCCCAGGCCAGTGGTAGCCAAACCGTACGCGATGGCACGACCATTTCATCAATAGCGGGGAGTTCATGCTCTGCGTGTTTGAGTCGGGTCAGCAGTTCACTTTGCGGAAGTAAAACGGCGTCATAGTGAATTTGCAGCGAGCGGATACCCGGTGTCAGATCAATAATGCCGTGGATCAGATCGGCATCTTTTTGCTGATAGAGCCATTGCATCAAGGCATGAACGCGGAAACGTAAGTTCAGATCTAAAACCAGCGCACCGTACTCAACCAGTAGATAGTTATCTCCAGCCGGACGATAGACCAC
This sequence comes from Aquirhabdus sp., assembly GCF_046462495.1. Classification (NCBI taxonomy): domain Bacteria; kingdom Pseudomonadati; phylum Pseudomonadota; class Gammaproteobacteria; order Moraxellales; family Moraxellaceae; genus Aquirhabdus; species Aquirhabdus sp. The sequence continues at coordinate 28,453 of NZ_JBKGVE010000011.1, forward strand.
ATCCGGTGCACCATCACGACCGCCATAAGTACTGAGAATCGCCGACTGAAGCGTTTCAAGTTCAGCAGTGAGCGTGGCATGGAGTGGTTCTTGGAGACTGCTCAGTGCTTGGAGCTGTTGACTTTCCAGTGCATCGGTTTGCGCTTGGCTGATGGGGATAAAGCGTACTGTATCACCGGGACGTAGTTGTCCTAACTTCCAGAGCTCAGCTTTGACCACCACTGCAGGACAGACAAAACCACCTAAGCTTGGGCCATCCGGTCCCAGAATAACGGGCATATCACCCGTAAAATCAATGGCGCCGATAGCATAAGCGTTATCGTGGATGTTAGACGGATGCAGCCCAGCTTCACCCCCATCACGGCGCGCCCATTGAGGTTTAGGACCATTTAAGCGAACGCCAGTCCGGCTGGAGTTGTAGTGAATTTCCCAGTCCGTACTAAAGAACATCTCGATGTCTGCAGGAGTAAAGAAATCGGGTGCGCCATGCGGTCCATAAAGCACGCCAATTTCCCAGTGATGATTATACGTAGGTTGCAAACTTAAGGGTAGAGCGGTCGATTTTGTTGTTTGAGCAATAGGTAGTGTTTTGATTGGTAGCATGTCACCCAAGCGGAGGTTACGCCCTGCATGGCCGCCAAATTGACCCAGCGTAAAGGTCGATTTACTCCCCAAATAATCAGGCACATCAATGCCACCCTGGACTGCAATATAACTGCGGCATCCGGTGATCATTCGACCGAGTTTAAGGACGCTGCCTGCTTTGATCGTGATAGCCGTCCACATGGGTATGGCAACATCATCAAGAAATACGGGCAGCGGTGCGCCTGTAATGCACACGCTACTATCTGTATAAAACTTGAGCGTTGGTCCACTCATTGTGCACTCTAAACCCGCTGTACCCTCAGTATTCCCCAAAAGTAAATTGGCAGCGCGCAGCGCAAGAGAATCCATCGGTCCTGATGGCGGAACACCGACATCCCAATACCCCAGTCGTGCAGGATAATCTTGTACTGAGGTTTGTACACCCGCTTCCAAGACTTCAATCCGTTTTGCCTGATAGCTAAAGTCGTTTAAATAACGCGTTGTTTGCAATCCTTTTTGAAAGACATCTCCCGCGATAATTTCACTGACGTAATCCAGATTAGTTTCGATACCTGACAAATGGGTTTCAGTAAGGGCATGCTGGAGTTTGGCAATCGCAGCTTCGCGGTCTTTAGCATAGACAATGATTTTGGCAACCATGGGATCATAAAAAGGCGGTACATTCGATCCACGCATGACCGCAGCTTCAACCCGTGCAGCGGATGGATGTGGGAAGATTACTTCAGTCAGCACACCCGATGAGGGCTGAAAATTACGTGCTGGATCCTCGGCATAGACGCGGACCTGAATTGATGCACCTTTAGGCTGTGGTGCAATAGCTGGTAATTGTAGGTCGCCACTGGCCAAAAGTACCATCCACGCGACCAAATCAACGCCCGTCACTTCTTCTGTGACGCCGTGTTCGACCTGCAAGCGCGTATTAACTTCGAGAAAGTAAAATTCTTGACTCAGTGCGTCCATCACGAATTCAACCGTACCCGCAGAACGATAGCCGATGGATTCCATAAGACGCACTGCCGTCGCCTGAAGACTCTTGCGCTGTGCATCAGACAGATGTGGAGCAGGGGTTTCTTCAATGACTTTTTGATTACGGCGCTGCACAGAGCAATCACGTTCTCCCAATGCCAGAACCTTGCCTTGACCATCGCCAAAAATTTGCACTTCGATATGACGCGCAGCTTGGACGTATTTTTCCAGGTATAGACCAGCATCTTTGAAGTTGGCTTTAGCCAGACGGGAAACTGATGCATAGGCTTCATCAAGTTCACTATCTGCCCAAATCAAGCGCATACCAATACCACCACCGCCTGCAGTGCTTTTAAGCATCACGGGATAGCCAATCCGTGTCGCTTCGGTACGGGCTTCATCGAGATCAGCTAAGAGCTGGCTGCCCGGAAGCAATGGCACGTTGCTTTGTAGTGCGAGCTCGCGAGCCGTGTGTTTAAGGCCAAAAGCCCGCATTTGATCACCAGTGGGACCGATGAACGCTATACCATTGGCTTCGCACTCATCGGCGAAGGCGGCATTTTCAGACAAAAAGCCATAGCCGGGATGGATAGCTTGTGCGCCCGTTTGTTTTGCAACCGCTAAGATTTTGCCTGCTTGCAGATAGCTTTCGCTAGCGGGTGCAGGTCCAATACAAACGGCTTCATCGGCCAGACTCACGTGCAGCGCATCATGGTCGGCTTCAGAGTAGACTGCGACGGACTGAATGCCCAACAGTTTGAGGGTGCGAATAATGCGACAGGCGATAGCACCGCGATTGGCGATCAGAACTTTGGTAAATTTACTTTTCGGCGAGTTAGGCATGGTTTGTCGCCTCCCAAGTCAAAAGCTTGATTGGTGTCGGGTTATAACCATTACAAGGATTGTTGAGCTGTGGGCAGTTGGAAATGAGCACAATTAAGTCCATTTCAGCGATAATCTCAACATATTTCCCGGCACCAGAGATGCCATCGGCAAAGTAGAGTTCACCATCTGGCAGTACGGGGACATTCATAAAGAAATTAATGTTTGCACCAATATCGCGCACATCCAAACCAATTTCTTCTGCAAGTGGGAAGGTGGTTAGCGCTGTCATAAAGTTATCACGGCACGAGTGCATGGGACGTTTTTCCATGGCGTAGCGCACGGTGTTACTTTCGCTGGCACATGCACCGCCTAGGGTGTCATGACGGCCACAAGTATCCGCACTGATTGTCGCCATCACTTGCGCATTGCTCGAATACAGCTTGGAGCCTAAGCCTAAATAGAGCTGCCCTGATTTTTGTACGGTATGTGCCGGGCTGTAGCGTTCTTCCAGATTGTTGGCATTAAAGAATAGGGTATCGACCGCTTGATTGCCTTCCAAGTCCACAATTCTAAAAGTTTGTCCTTTCACAACCCGTCCCATCCACGGTTCACCGGCTGCACAGATCTCACTATTGATGGCTGTTGCTTCGGTTAGCGGACTCTCTTTCAAAGGCGCAGAAAGCTTGAATGATGCAGGGCTGGTGATTGATTTAATTTCCATTTTCTTATGCTCCTGCTTGGTTTGAGGAATGAAGTACACTTGACGGCATTGCGGCAAAATAGCGTTCCGTATTTTGAAAACCGCGTCCATTTTGTTCGCATGAGGTGCGGCAGACATCATCTGCTGCGACAGGTGCAGCCGTAAAGGCAGACAAAAGAATGGCGGCAGGATCATAAGTCGTCGCGGGGTCTAGCGGGTGGGGCGCAGCAGAGAGAATCACCAGCGTATCCATCTCAAAGCGCAATTCGACGATATCGCCTGCTTGAGTGTGTTCAGCATTCCAAACCAGTTTGCCAGCATCATCCGCTGAGACTTTACTGAAAAAATTGACATTGGTGACAAGGTCACGTTTGCCGAGTCCCCATTTCCCCATTTCAATCAGTAAACCTTCGCGCCCACTACGATACATGCCATTACGCGCTGCACCAAAATCGCGCAAACCGTATTGAGTTTTGATCTGTTCTGCATCACTGACGCCACAGAAAGCGTCATTCCAGCCTGCAGTGTCTGTGACAACCGAACATAGAATGCGTCCCATGTCGGAATAACAGACATGACCACGGGTTAAAAATGCAGTGTGCTGGGCTTTAAGGGTATCTGGAGCATTGTAGCGTTCGAGTTTTTCTTCGGCATTGAAGAAAAGTGCAGCTAGATTTGCACTTGTAGCCTGAGCCGTGAGGCGGAGAACTGTGCCACGGCGGATACGTGCGGACCAATGAAAACCGCCAGGAAGTAGGTCTTCCCATAAAGGGTTTTGATCAGCAGGAATAATGGATAGAGCAGCTTTTTCAGCAGTTGTAAGAGATGAACGTGATGACATGGCGAGACTCCAAAGCGTTAGCATGAGAGAGGACGTGCCATTCAGACATTTGATATGTAAAAAATCGCATACGATTTACATAACAAACATTCAATGAATGACGTTAATCTCCCGGGCTTTTGTCCCGCCGTGTAATGTGCGATAAACAGTGCTAAACAAATGGGTTGCTGAGCAGTGCTTCATTCACATCGGTTGCTCTCGGACCAGTCATTTTGCATGATTGCTTTTCTGCTTAAGCAGATTGAAGGCATCATATAAAATCGGAACCCTAGCGACCTTTTTTGAAGCAGAAGACCACAAATGTGTCCTCTCATATCTATTATAAAGCAAATTCCAAGCCAGTCTAGAGACTGACGTGGTGCAAACTGATTCAATCAACACGAGATCAGGTTATGCTTGTGTATGAACGCCGGGTCCAACAGGTGGGTATTTTTTGAAGACGGGCAGTTGTTCGGCATTAGCCGAGAGTGCTGATAAGGCAGGGTAATCTCCCACAATCAAAATGTCTGGCAGCATGCTATAAATAAATTGCCATGTAACCGCTGATGTGAGCAGTGATAGGTTTCTTTCTGTCTGTTCAACAGGATCGTTAAGCCCTGCAATCAAGTGTTCCAACTGAGTCATTGCAGCAATCAGTTGGCCCTGCACACGATCTAGCCATAGCTGAAATTGCTTTTCGGTCGGACGTAAGCTTTTCTCATAGACAAATTGTGCCGTTTTCTCGCAAGCGGCCAAAGCCAGTCCAATGATTTGTAGTTCTTTTTGCAGCGGGAGAAGGTGAGTGGATTTTAATGATCGACCCGATGCGGCTTCAGCATGTTCGATGATCAGCGACGAATCCATCAGCACAGTCCCATCATCACAGATGAGCGAAGGGGCTTTAACGACGGGATTGATTTGTTGAAATTTCTCAAAGGTGCTAAATACCGAGATGGCGTGATGCTCAAAAGAAATACCAAGTAAATCAAGCGTAATTGCTGTACGTCTGACATAAGGGGAGTCCAGCATTCCAATGAGTTGCATCACAATATCTCCTTTATGTATTAATTATCATTGCTCGTCTTTAATCTGTTTACGATAACGAATTGAATCATCACTTACCATTGCCATACGAGCTTGAGTGCAAATGCGATCAGCACCATGCCCATGATGCGTTCAAACCAGTGGCCTTGTTTTAAGAAAGCTTGGCGAATTTTATCTTGCGAGAACAAAATGCTAACTAATATAAACCACAGCGCGGTTACGACACACATCCAGACGCCATAAAAAATCTGCACCGACATCGGAGTAGTGGCGCTGATCAGTGTGGTGAAAATGGCGAGAAAGAATAATGTCGCTTTTGGGTTTAAAGCGTTGGTAAAAAAACCTGTTAAATATGCGCCACGCTTTGCCTGATTAGCTAACGCGAGGTTATCTACGTCACTTTCAGAATTGGTATTGGCTTGGCTGCGGATCAATTTCCAACCTAAATAAAGCAGATAAATTGCCCCAAGAATTTTGACGCCGTGCAAGATTTGCGGTGAGGTATGCATCAGAGCGCCTACACCGAGTAGGGTATAAAGCACATGGATTGAGATTGCAGAGCCGATACCAAGTGCTGTGAGTTGACCGACCCGCCGCCCATAGCGGACAGTTTGACTGATCGTGACAGCAAAGTCTGGACCGGGGGCAATGAGTGCTAGGAAATGAACCAAAGCAATGGTAAGAAATTCAGAGAGGTAGGTTGAGATCATTCAGGCAACAGCTTATCGGATAGAGAGTAAAGAAATGATGGGGCGTTATTGCGAGCGCAGTGATTTTTTCATAAAGAAACGGGAAAAACCCATCGGGTAATCTTCCAGTTGCCCAAAACAGCTGTAGCCTAGGCGCTCATAGAATGCGCGTGCCTGAAACTCAAAGGTATCTAGCCATGCTCCATGACAGCCACGTTCTATTGCTTCTTGCTCTGCAAGATGAAGGAGCTTGGTGCCAAGCCCTTGACCACGCAGCGATTCAGGGATGACAAACAGTTGGGTGAATAACCAGCCACCGCCTGTTTTTCCCCATAGGCCGCCAATAATTTGTTCATCAGCATCTTTGATTAGAATCGCTAAAGCGCGGGCACCACTGAGTCCTGCTTGACTCATATTGTATTGGGTCAGTGGCGTCGCAATGGCTTTTTCCATTTCGGCAGTGACGGCATCAGTCAGGGTGATGGTGTAGTCCACTACATGATTTGCTGCGCTCAAAGTTTTGTCCAATCAGTTCAAATTTATCAGTCCTTAACTTTAGCATCATCTCGCAAAAAGTGCTCGATTTCATCGACACGTAATCCTGCATCGTGATACCCCAATTGAATCAGCTCGCGGGTAAATGAGGAGTCAAAGAGTAGGAAGCTGGTTAAATCTGCACTCTGTGCGTCGGGGCGTCCCAAGCCATCCATCAAATAACGGATGCTTTTTGGCATACGATGTTCTAGGGTTTTGGCAATAATTGCGATATCCGCAGAAGGGGAAATGACCAAAGGGTTGACGATCCGCATCGGCTCTGAAAGCGGTGATGCGATCCGATGCCCTTCAGGGATTTGTTTCTCAAGCTCCTGATAGGCTCTGACAAAGTCATTCATGCGTTTTAAATGATCTAGATCAGCATCAAGATGATCCAGAAAGATTGCATTCATGAGCGTTCCGCAGATTTGTGACAACGGTGGACGCTGTAATTGGGTCACATAATCATCATCGGTTGAAAGTTCAGAGCGGAGCAAGCTGTCAGCGGATTCTTGGCAACGTACACCGATGGCGAATAACCGCTTAGCACCCAATCGGATGGCGGGGCTCAGTGGTGTAGTTAAGCGCATCGCACCATCGCCAAAGTAGGCAACAGAGTCACCTGTTTTAAGGGGGATGGGCTGGAACACCAGTGGAATTGCCGCAGATGCGAGAATGTGATCGACGGACAAGTGTGTGGGCAAGGCTACACGGCGGCTTTTATTCCATAAAGGATGACCCAGTTGACCTTGAATAAAAGTAAAGGCTTTACCTGAATGATAGCCTGTCGCTGTCACACCAAACGCGTATAAGTCGCCACGTTGTATGGCCTGATCAATCCCCGCAAATTCTAGGCTGTTTTCTAGAAAAGTGCGTAATGGCGATGCGTCGACAAAGGATTTAAGTCTTCCTGCACCCAGTAAACCACCGAGGGTAAAGTCCAATACCGCTTGCGCGCCTGTACGGGCAAGAGAAGCAGGATCGTAGCGAAATACTTGAGATGAATTTAAATTAGACCACAGTTTGACCAGCAGTTTTGCACCTGCGGTAATGTTTGAGTTATTAGCCGCCATGGCTGCACCATTCAATGCACCAGCAGATGCGCCAGTGATAATCTTGAAAGGCGAGGGCTTACCTGCAAATGCCGGAATCTCGCTGACTCGCTTCAATACCCCTGCATGGTAGGCACCACGTGCCCCACCAGCGGTCAATACAAGAGCGGTCATGTTATCGGGTGCGTGCTTGGGAATGGGTTTTGACATGGGCTTCTTCCTAAAGTCTTTGAATAGGTTGTGCATTCATTCATCAAGATCGTCTAATGTCATGCAGCAAGTCTTATGCCAGTTGAAAGGTTTCATCCGGCTAGAATACAAACTGTTCTCGCTTTCAAGGTCTTTAATGATAGGTGATCCATTTCAAAGAGCAGCATTAATTTTTGATGACATGAAGTGGGTAGCTCGCTATTTATTATTAAAGAAAGCTCTATTTACTGGATGTTATACCCTGAGGGGGTTATTTTTATTCTACGTAATCGGTGCTTGAGGATCAGGCAATTTTTAAAATCATCTCAAGTACAAACTTACTGCCAATGAATCCCACAAGTAACAAACTAAAACCCCATAAGGTGAACGTCACAGCCCGCTGTCCGCGCCAGCCCATGCGCCAGCGACCCACTAACAAAATGCCAAACGTTAACCAGGATAAAATGCTCAGTACAGTCTTATGGACAAGATGCTGTGCCATGAGGTTTTCAACTGAAACAGCCCCCAACAGTAAGGCTGCTGTCAGTAAAACAAAACCGAGTAGCAACATATCAAAAAGGAGTGATTCCATCGTTTGCAAAGGGGGGAGGATCGACACCCAAATTCGCCGTTCAGTTTTATGCTTGAGTTCACGGTTCTGGACATGGAGCAAAATTGCCTGAATCGCAGCCATCAGCAGCACGCAATAAGCGGCAAGCGACAAAATAATATGACCCTCCAACCCGTGCCCGATGGTTGCTAGGGGCTGATAGGGGGCTTGCCATAAAGCCCCAGCTAAGAGGCCAGCAACAGCAACAGGAATTCCAAGCAAATTCAAACCAAGTACTGGACGATAGGTGCTGAAGGCAAGGGTTAGCGTCAGCATTAACCAACTGGTGAGTGACAAAATGTTAAAAAGATTAAAGTTCACGCCTTGTGGTGTGATTAACACTGGCAACAGAATAAAAGCGTGAAGGAGCAGGCCAATCAAGAGTAGTGCCAAACTGGCCATGCGTTTCGGAATTTTTTTATTGAGTAAATGAGACAACAAATGCCAGAAAGTACCCGCGTACGCAAGGAGTGCAACCACAAGTGCAACAATCTGCACGGTTGTCATATCTGGGTGATACCCCTGTGTATTCAGCGTTTCAGTGAGGGCACTCATGCCATGGATTCATCGTTTAAACTAAAATAGGATTCAAGCAACATAGTAATACGGCATTCCCTTTTTACGATATGTATTTTACCAAATATACTCAGAAAATTAGCTCAGTAAGCGAATAGTATGGGTAGTATAAAGAGTCAAATGATTTTGTGAACAAGCGATTAAGCCATATTCTAATATTTTCATCGAGGTGATCTTTAATGAGTCTAGAACCAAATCACTCACTAGGAGCACATTTGCATCCAAGCGCTCTAGAGCGTTCCCGTCATGTTGAGCATGTTTTGGGTCAAATGCGTGAGGGACTTGGTGATGTTACGCAATATAGCAGTCAAGAACTCTATGACATCATCTCTTTTTTAAAAGAATTTTGCATCTCTTTAGAAGATCAGGCGATGAGCAAATCTCAAGGTGAAAGTGAGTCAATTCATGATGAGTTGTCCTAACTGAGATGAAAATTTAAAAAATAAGGTCATTCTTTAAGATGACATTGTCGATTGCGTTGCTATTTAATCGTCGATGAATACGTTAAAATAGCCCTTTAAAAGTTATTTTGATCCTCAATAAACAATAAGCGCGGCGCGATCATTTCTGGTTTCGCTTCTGGAGCTTGTTCCAATCACGGTGTAGATAGCACTTTTACCATTATTCGTTACTCGATTCGTTATAGGCTCGTAGCACATTATGTTTGATACATTAACCGACCGCTTAACCCAAAGTCTGCGCAATATTTCAGGCTCTGGCCAACTGACTGAAGATAATATTAAAGACACGCTGCGTGAAGTGCGCATGGCACTCCTAGAAGCCGATGTGGCATTGGCTGTCACACGTGAATTTATTGAAAAAGTCAAAGTCGAGGCACTGGGGCAGGAAGTTCTCAAGCAACTCTCACCGGGTCAGGCATTCGTCAAGATTGTGTTTGATCAACTGACCTTGATGATGGGTTCAGCGAATGAAAGTCTCGATTTAAGGGCGAAGCCGCCCGTCGTTATTTTACTTGCGGGTCTACAAGGGGCTGGTAAGACCACCACCGCTGGTAAACTTGCACGGTTCTTGAAAGAGCGCCAAAAAAAGAAAGTCATGACTGTTTCTGCTGACGTTTATCGTCCGGCTGCGATTGAACAGTTACGCAGTGTATCTGCTGATGTGGGTGCACTCTTTGTTCCTTCCTCAAGCGATGAGAAACCGCTTGTGATTGTGCAGCGCGCCATTGAACAAGCCAAAATTCAGTTTGCGGATGTATTGATTGTCGATACCGCTGGTCGTCTGCATGTTGATGAATCGATGATGGACGAAATCAAAGCGCTACATGCTGCGATTAACCCTACTGAAACGCTGTTTGTTGTTGACTCGATGACGGGTCAAGATGCGGCCAATACCGCAAAAGCGTTTAACGATGCTCTGCCACTGACTGGTGTGATCCTGACCAAAACCGATGGCGATGCGCGCGGTGGTGCCGCATTGTCGGTGCGAGCGATTACGGGCAAGCCGATTAAATTTCTGGGTATGGGCGAGAAGCTTGATGCGCTCGAACCGTTCCATCCAGAGCGTGTCGCCCAGCGTATTCTCGGCATGGGTGACGTCTTGTCGCTGGTTGAGGAAGTTGAACGTAATATAGATAAAGAAAAAGCCGAAAAGATGGCGAAGAAGCTGCAAAAAGGCGGCAAATTCAATCTTGAAGACATGATGTTGCAGTTTGAACAAATGCGTTCCATGGGTGGCATGGCTGGCTTTCTAGATAAGCTCCCCGGCATGGGCGGTTCAGGCATGCAACAAGCCTTGGATCAGGCGAAGCCTGAAGTTGCTATGAAAGGTATGGAAGCTATTATCCAATCCATGACCATCAAAGAGCGTCGTAATCCTGAGCTGATTAATGCGAGTCGTAAGCGTCGTATTGCGGCAGGTTGTGGTAAAGAGATTCAAGATGTAAACCGCTTGCTTAAGCAACATGAGCAAATGGCAAAAATGATGAAGAAACTGGCTAACCCTGCTGGCATGATGAAAATGATGAAAGCCATGAAGAATATGGGCGGCGGTGGCTTTGGCGGGATGGGAGGCATGGGCGGTGCTGGTGGCTCGGGCGGCGGTGCTGGACCGTTGTTTGGTGGGAAATAGTCTTTCTATTGTTCGGCTGTTTATTGGCGAGTGATTTGTCAATTTTTAAATGTGATTTAAATTGGCTCCAATAGTATATTTTTTGTAATTGATGAACTATGCTCAGAAGACGAACCAATTGGTTCGTTTTTCTTTGTTTATTATAATTACGCAGAGTATATCTTGATGAATTTAAAATTAGCAGTCGTAAGCTTATCTGTACTAAGTTTAGTTGCTTGCGGTGGCGGTGGCGACAGTTCACCACCGCCCGTTGTCACGCCACCCGTTACACCACCTACTAGTTATACGCCTGTTCCTGTTAAATCGGGTGATACGTATACATTCAGTGGAGTCGGTACAGCAAGTGATGGAACGACGGGAAGTAGTACTTCAACTGAACAAGTTGCAAGTATTAATCCTGCTAATGGAAATTATGTTAAGAACTTATTTGATAACAACAAAGAATTGAGCTCGATTCGAGTTTATGATGCTGGAAATGGGCAACTAACTGACAATGCTTGTACAATTTCTCCATCAATCAAAGAAGTTGTTTTTCCTGCACATGTGGGGCAAACATTTAATCAAACGGCAGTAAATACTTGTCCACTCCAAAATTCAACCGCCAACCAAATTATAAATTTTAATGCTTCTGGGCAAGTGCTGTCCTATGAAAGCATTACTGTTCCTGCTGGAACATTTAATACCCTTAAAGTTCAAAACAAGGTTGTGATTACCAATGGGGTGGGGACAGGGCTAGCAATTGATCCTCATACTCAGGACCGGACGTGTTGGGTGGATATTGTTACGGGTGTCAATGTTAAATGTGATCTGGTTAATACCTATACACCAGCTATTTCATCAACGTATCTTGCAAAATCATCAATTCAATTAGCATCAGTGAGTCAAGCATCTGCCGCAGCCTTTACATTAACGGGCAGCACTACAGGAAATCCTTCTCCTTATTTATACGCTATCCCAGGTTACACGACCTTGCTTGCAACAAATGTCGGGAAAAACTTTGAGCTTGATACCACACAACCTGTGGCTTGGTCGATGATCACCGGCACTAACACGGTTAATCTTTCTGGCGGCAATACGACGACCAGTTATAACGGTGTTTCTTTCTCGATTACGACAACAGGTACATCATTGATCGTATCGACATCATATCCTGCTAAGCTGCCAAATACGGTTAATTTGACATTCAAAGCTGCTTTGGCGTCTGATAAGACTAAGATTGTGACTGTGAATATCTTCCTTAATCCATAATGAGTTAGGTCATCGTTCTCAATAAAAAAAGCCGCTTGATGAAGCGGCTTTTTTTATGGTCATAAGATGGCGATATTAAACCAGTAATGCACTTACGCGTTTGACATAAGCCGCTGGATCCTCAGGTAATCCACCTTCGGCCAATAATGCCTGATCAAATATGATATGGGCAAGATCATCAAAGTGAGTGGTTGAACCTTCCAGTTTTTTAACCAGCGCATGCTCGGGGTTGATTTCCAGAATGGGTTTGACGTCTGGGGCTTGTTGTCCCATTTGTTTTAGCATACGTGCTAATTGACTGGACATATCACCATCGGCACCAACCAAACAGGCAGGGCTATCAACAAGACGTGTCGTGACACGCACTTCTTGAGCTTTGTCTTTCAGTGATGCTGACAGTTTTTCAAGTAAAGGTTTGAAAGTTTCCGCAGCTTCTTCCGCAGCTTTCTTCTCATCTTCATCTTGCAGTTTGCCAAGATCAACCGCACCTTTTGCGACACTTTGCAGTGGGGTACCATCGAACTCATTGAGGAAGTTCAGTGCCCACTCATCGACACGGTCTGCCATGAGCAAAACTTCAATGCCCTTTTTCTTGAACAGTTCAAGTTGCGGACTATTTTTTGCAGCAGCAAGCGTTTCGGCAGTGATGTAGTAGATGGCATCTTGGCCCTCTTTCATACGTGCTTTGTAGTCAGCGAATGAAACGCTGGCTTCATCATGCGTGGTCGAGGCGAAGCGCAGTAATTTCGCGATTTTATCCTTATTGCTAAAGTCTTCACCTAAACCTTCTTTCAGTACCGAACCAAATTCTGCATAGAATTTACCGTATTTTTCTTGGTCAGCAGCGTCTGTGCTTGAGGACAGTGCATCGAGCATGGACAAAACGCGACGGGTATTACCTTCGCGAATGGCTTTGACATCACGGCTTTCTTGCAAGAGTTCACGACTGACGTTCAGTGGTAAGTCGGCGCTATCGATGACGCCTTTAATAAAGCGTAAGTACATTGGCATTAAGCTTTCGGCTTCATCCATGATGAACACGCGTTTGACATACAGTTTGATGCCAGTTTTGACATCGCGGCTGAATAAGTCATGTGGCGCTTTAGCTGGGATATAGAGTAACTGCGTATATTCAGTGCTGCCTTCGACGCGATTATGACTCCAACTCAGCGGCGCTTCTTGATCACGGCTGAGTTGTTTATAGAACTCAATGTATTGTTCTTCGGTGATGTCTTTTTTGTTGCGAGTCCATAGGGCGCTTGCGGAGTTGATGGTTTCCCATTCATCCGTTTTGACCATATGACCGGGTTCACCTTCGACTTCACTTTCTTGCCAGACTTCTTTTTGCATCAGGATTGGAAGGCTGATGTGGTCAGAGTATTTATTGATAATACTTTTTAGTTTCCAGCCATTTAAATATTCCAGTGCGTCTTCGCGTAGATGCAGCGTAATGCTGGTGCCGCGTGCAGCACGGTCAATAGTTTCAACATCAAAATCACCCGTTCCACCACTGACCCAGCGCACCCCTTCGGCATGACTTAAACCCGCACGACGTGACTCGACAGTGATTTTGTCCGCTACGATAAATCCGGAGTAGAAACCAACGCCAAACTGACCAATCAACTGTGCATCCGATTTTTGATCACCGCTGAGTTTGCTGACGAAGTCACGTGTGCCGCTTTTAGCGATAGTTCCTAAATTGTCGATCGCTTCTTGCTGGCTTAAACCAATGCCATTGTCGGTAATGGTGATGGTTTTGGCTTCAGTATCAAATGACACGCGTACAGAAAGGTTCGGTGCATCTTCAAACAGTGCAGCATTATTAATGCCTTCAAAACGCAGTTTGTCGCAGGCGTCAGACGCGTTTGAAACCAGCTCGCGCAGGAAAATTTCTGGGTTGGAGTAGAGAGAATGGGTTACTAAATGCAGTAATTGAGCGACTTCAGCCTGAAAACTGTAGCTCTTACTTTTATTGGAAGGAGTAGTTTCGTTTGACGTATCCATTGAACGACCTCTTTTAAGTAGTGTTGACATCAATCTGGGGTGCCTGAGCACCCGCTTTAAATTTGAGTTGTTATAAGGGTGGGGCTGGTTGTGATGTTTTCAAGCTTTAGCAGAGTAAACTGTTTATTTTCTCTATAAAAACGATAGGGCTAAAGAGATCGTTGTATAAAGCATGCGAGACAATCAACAGAAATGCTGAGGACTAGTTATCGCCTTCGCTTCGAGTTCAGGCTACACTTGCCAGACTTGAAATTTGATAGATAAAGATCCGACTTTCCATGACCAATACAGCAAGCAAAACCCGTGTCCTTACGGGTATTACCACCACGGGTACTCCTCATCTCGGTAATTATGTCGGCGCTATCCGCCCGGCAATTCAAGCCAGTCTTGATCCCAATGTTCAGTCTTACTATTTCATGGCAGATTTGCATGCCTTAATCAAAAGCCAAGACCCCGCACGTGTACAGCAGTCACGCCTAGAGATTGCTGCAACTTGGTTGGCATTAGGTTTAAATACCGATAATGCCATTTTTTATCGTCAATCTGATGTGATTGAGACGACAGAGCTGATGTGGTTACTGTCGTGTGTCTGTGATAAAGGTCGTATGAACCGCGCGCATGCTTATAAAGCGGCTGTTGCAGACAATCAGGCCGAAGGGCAGGATGACGATAAGGGCGTCACCATGGGTCTATTTGGCTATCCAGTGCTAATGGCAGCCGATATCCTGCTGTTTAACGCGCATAAAGTTCCTGTTGGCCGTGATCAGATTCAACACATCGAAATGGCACGTGATATTGCTACGCGTTTTAATTACTTATTTAAAGAGGAGTTTTTTACGCTCCCTGAAGCCGTTGTCGATGAAACGACCGATGTTCTCGTGGGACTTGATGGCCGTAAAATGTCTAAAAGCTATAACAATACCATTCCACTGTTTTCGACCGAAAAAGAATTGTTGAAGCTTGTGCGTAAGATTACAACCAACTCCCTTGAACCGGGTGAGCCAAAAGATCCCGATACCTGTTCTCTATTCGAGATTTATTCTGCATTTGCAACAGCGGAAGAAACTGCAGCAATGCGTGTGAAATATTTCGAAGGGATAGGCTGGGGTGCAGCCAAAAACGAATTGTTTGAATATCTCAATGGTGTCTTGACTGAGCCGCGTGCTCGCTATACCGAGCTGATGCAAAATCCTGCTTATATTGAGCAAGTCCTTACTCGCGGTGCAGAGCGCGCTCGTGATGAAGCTACGCCGTTTATGGCTCGTCTACGTAAGGCTGTGGGGTTAGGTCGCTTTGCATAAACATCGAGCGTAAAATTTCGCTTAATGTTGTTACTTACAATAATGATTAAGGCTTGATATTACATAACATTAAGCCTTCTCCATATTTTCTGCTGATTGTGTTGTCATGATTGGCAGATGATATATCTTGTTTGAAGTTTTGTGTGCTCTGCATGGAGCGCGTTCTTTCTCCCGTACTTCATGAGTACAAGAGACCTCTTTTTTTCTTAAGTGCTTATTGTCATATTGAATTGATAAAATAGTGTAAAACGAGTTTATATTCAGGATTGCACTATTTTTAAAGAATTTTTATTGTGGCCTGCTTCTTTTTTTTGCCATATTTCTTTCGATTTGATTGCTAAGCATAAGAACTGTTTTATTCTAAATTTTTGACCCAACCGATTTTAATTGGACTTATTATGTCTACTGAACCACAGCCAAATTCTCCATCGAATCTCCCTCCAAAAGCCTCACAGCCTGCTTGGAAAAGATGGGCTAAATGGGCATTGTTTGTCCTGATCGTAGTGCTGATTATTGGCTTCACTTGGCGCCATTTTCATCCTGCGGGAGCCGCAAATAAAGCCGCAGGTGGTCAAGGCAAACGGGGTGGGCCAGGCATGAATCAACCGATGCCGGTACAAACAAAGGTTTTGGCCGCTGGTGATTTGAATGTGTATATCGAAGCATTGGGCAGTGTGGTTCCTAGGAGCTCTGTGACGGTACATCCTCGCGTGGATGGTGAGTTGGTTTCGGTTAATTTTAACGAAGGTCAGATCGTCAAAAAAGGGGATTTACTGCTGCAAATTGATCCGCGTCCTTATCAGGTTGCTTTGACCCAAGCCGAAGGTCAACTCGCTCGTGATCAAGCGCAATTGGTCAGTGCGCGTCAGGATTTGGTACGTTATCAGTCATTGGTTAAACAGGGCTCTGTATCACAACAGCAAGTTGATCAACAACAAGCCTTAGTCAAACAATATGAGGGTACGGTTAAATCGGATCAGGGCCAAGTGGATAGTGCTCGTTTGAATTTGACTTATTCCCGTGTTACAGCACCAGTTAGTGGTCGTCTAGGTTTACGCCAAGTGGATGTGGGTAATATCGTTCATGCCTCAGATGCGAATGGTGTGGTGGTGATCAATCAATTTCAGCCCATCAACGTGACCTATTCGATCCCCGAAGACAATGTACAGAGCGTCTTAAAACAAGTTCATAGTGGAAAAACACTGAGCGTTGATGCCTTGGATCGTGCTCAGAAAAATAAGTTAGATAGTGGCATCCTTAAAAGTTTAGACAATGGCATCGATGCCACGACAGGCACATTAAAACTCAAAGCTGAGTTTGCCAATACCTCAGAAAATCTATATCCCAATCAATTTGTGAATGTTCGCATGCTGGTTGAGACACAGCATGATGTGACGCTACTGCCTTCTGCCGCGATTCAGCGCGGGGCCAAAGGGACTTTTGTTTTTGTAGTGAATGCGGACAGTACTGTAGAAGCCCGTCCTGTAACCCTCGGCTCAGTGGATGGTGACAATACCGGCGTGATTAGCGGCGTGAAAGCTGGTGAACAGGTGGTGTTTGACGGTGCGGACAAGCTGAAGGATGGTGGCAAGGTTAAAGTTATCCAGCCCCAGGCTGAAGGGGCGGCTCAAAGCGCAGCGGGTAGTGGCGCGCATCACGGTCATCGCCATCAGACAGCCTCGTAGTCGGAGGCTGATATGAATCCATCACGCATATTTATCTTACGTCCCGTAGCGACGTCCCTGTTGATGCTTGCGATTTTACTCGCAGGCTTCATGGCCTATCGTTTATTGCCGATTTCTGCGTTACCGGAAGTCGATTATCCGACGATTCAAGTGGTGACCTTATATCCAGGTGCAAGCCCGGACGTCACAACGTCCTCAATTACAGCACCGCTTGAGCGCCAATTTGGACAAATGCCCGGCTTAAAACAGATGTCATCGACCAGTTCAGGCGGTGCATCGGTGATTACCTTGCAGTTCGATTTGTCTTTGAGTCTTGATATTGCTGAGCAGGAAGTACAGGCAGCGATTAATGCGGGTAACAATTTACTGCCTACTGATCTGCCCATGCCGCCGATTTACAGTAAAGTTAATCCAGCCGATACGCCGATTCTCACCATTGCGATTTCATCAAAAACGCTAACCTTGCCGCAAGTTGAGGACATGGTCGATACGCGTTTGGCCCAGAAGATCTCACAGATTCCAGGTGTGGGCTTGGTGAGTATATCGGGTGGGCAGCGTCCTGCTGTTCGTATTCAAGCCAATCCGACCGCACTGGCTTCTTATGGTTTGAATATCGATGATGTGCGTACTGCGATTGGAAATGCCAATACCAATCAGGCCAAAGGGAGCTTTGATGGGCCAATGCGGGCCTCTACAATTGACGCCAATGATCAACTCAAATCAGCGGAAGAGTATAAAAATCTCGTCCTTGCATATCGTAATGGCGCACCGGTGCGTTTATCTGATGTCGCGGATACGATAGATGGTGCTGAAAATACGCATCTCGCTGCATGGGCCAATAAGACGCCAGCCATGATCTTAAACATTCAACGTCAGCCCGGTGCTAATGTGATTGATGTGGTTGATCGGATCAATCAATTACTGCCTCAGCTCAAGCAAGGCCTGCCACAGTCACTGGATGTTGAAGTCCTAACCGATCGAACCACGACTATTCGCGCCTCAGTCACGGATACGTTGTTTGAGTTGATGTTGGCTGTTGTGCTCGTGGTCATGGTGATTTTTGTTTTTTTAAGAAGCGTTTCAGCGACTATTATTCCCAGTATTGCAGTGCCTTTGTCCTTGATCGGCACCTTTGGTGTCATGTATCTGGCAGGTTTTTCCATTAATAACCTGACCTTAATGGCGCTAACGATTGCAACAGGGTTTGTGGTCGATGATGCTATTGTGATGATCGAAAATATTTCGCGTTATATTGAAGAGGGCGATACGCCGCTTGAAGCCGCGCTCAAAGGTTCCAAGCAAATTGGTTTTACGATTATTTCTCTGACCATTTCCCTGATAGCGGTTTTGATTCCATTGCTTTTTATGGGTGATGTGGTCGGACGTTTATTCCGTGAGTTTGCGATTACCCTTGCGGTAGCGATTTTAATTTCAGCGGTTGTCTCACTGACACTGACACCCATGATGTGTGCCAAGCTGCTCCGTCATGTGCCGGAAGCGGAGCAGGGGCGTTTCTATCATGCCAGTGGGCGTTTCTTTGATCGGATAATTGCTCGTTACGGCAAGATGTTGACTTGGGTGCTGGACCGCCAAGGGCTCACGCTGATTGTCGCAACGGTCACCGTGTTGATTACTGTATTGCTGTATGTGGTAGTGCCCAAAGGATTCTTCCCGCTACAGGATACAGGCGTCATCCAAGGTATTTCTGATGCGACGCAGTCTATTTCTTTTGAAGGAATGGCAGAACGGCAGCAGGCTCTGGCGGATGTAGTCCTCAAAGACCCAGCGGTAGACAGCCTGACTTCATTTATTGGTGTCGATGGTACCAATACCTCTCTCAACAGTGGTCGGATGCTGATTAATCTGAAACCGCACGGTACGCGTGATTCTGCATCGGATGTGATCCGTCGCCTGCAACCTAAAATTGCTGAGGTTTCGGGCATTACCTTATTTATGCAGCCCGTACAGGATTTGACCATCGAAGATCGGGTGAGTCGGACACAGTATCAGTTCACGTTGCAGGATGCGGATCCGGCAGAGCTTGCGACGTGGGTGCCTAAGCTGGTTGATCGTTTAAGCCAGATCCCAGAACTGGCTGACGTGGCAAGCGATCAGCAAAACAAAGGCTTACAAGCGTATATCGATATTGATCGTGATGCGGCAGGGCGTTTGGGGATTACCCCGGCAACCATTGATAGTGCGCTGTATAGTGCTTATGGGCAGCGTCTAGTCTCGACGATTTTTACTCAGTCGAATCAGTATCGTGTCGTGCTTGAAGTTAAGCCTGAATTCCGAAACGGTCCCATTTCACTCAATGATCTGTATGTGACTGCGAATACCACGACCACATCAAATCTATCCGCCTCATCGGGAAGTACAGGGACCACCAGTACGACAACCAGTGTATCGAGTCGTCAAGTGCCTTTGTCTACGGTTGCCCACGTGGTGGAGCAGCCTAGTTCTTTGGTTATTAACCATTTGGGTCAGTTCCCAGCGAATACAATCTCATTCAATTTAGCCAAGGGCGCATCCCTTGGGGACGCCGTCAAAGCAATTGAAGCCGCTGAGAAAGAGATTGCTATGCCAAGTAGCATTCAAACTGAATTTCAAGGCGCAGCGCTGGCTTTTCAGGCCGCACTCTCCAATCAATTGTGGCTGATTCTTGCTGCTATTGTGGTGATGTATATCGTGCTTGGCGTATTGTATGAAAGCTACATCCATCCTGTGACTATTCTTTCGACATTGCCTTCAGCGGGGATTGGTGCGCTGTTAGCATTATTATTATCGGGGACAGACTTAAGCGTCATTGCCATTATTGGCGTGATTCTGTTGATCGGTATTGTCAAAAAGAACGCAATTATGATGATCGACTTTGCCGTCGAGGCTGAGCGTGTCGAGGGGAAATCCCCGCGAGAGGCGATCTATCAAGCGTGTTTATTACGTTTCCGTCCTATCCTGATGACGACTTTAGCTGCATTGCTTGGTGCATTGCCACTGATGATTGGTAGTGGTGTGGGGTCCGAATTACGTCATCCACTTGGGATTACCATGGTTGGTGGTCTGCTGGTGAGTCAAGTGTTGACCTTGTTTACGACCCCGGTGATCTATCTGACCTTTGAGCGCGCTCGCTTACGTGTTGTCGCATGGCGTGAGAAACGATCAAATGCTCAGGCACGTTCATCAGGCGGCAGTGCGTTATGAGTTTTTCAGCGATTTTTATCAAGCGGGCAGTGGCAACCACACTGCTGAGCTTCGGCATCGCATTGTCGGGGATCGTGGCATTTAATTTGCTACCTGTCTCACCGCTGCCACAGGTCGATTATCCGACCATTTCTGTGCAGGCGTCCTTGCCCGGTGCATCGCCTGAAACCATGGCTTCAACGGTTGCGACCCCGCTAGAGCGATCACTTGGGCGGATTGCGGGTATCACGGAAATGACATCGAGCAGTTCACTGGGTTCAACCCGTGTGACACTGCAATTTGATCTCAATCGTGATATCGATGGTGCCGCACGTGATGTGCAAGCGGCGATTAATGCTGCACGTAGCTTACTGCCTTCTGGGATGCCGAGTAACCCAAGCTATCGGAAGGTAAATCCGGCCGATGCGCCGGTCATGATTTTGGCGCTGACCTCAAAAACCATGAGCCAAGGTCAGATGTATGATGCGGCATCCACGATCCTTGCGCAAAAGATCGCTCAAGTTCAGGGGGTGGGGCAGGTGAGTGTGGGCGGGAGTTCACTGCCGGCCGTGCGGGTAGAGCTTAATCCAACGGCGCTGAATAAATATGGTATTGCGCTTGAAACTGTTCGTACGACACTCGCAGGTGCCAATGCCAATCGCCCCAAGGGTTCACTGGAAAAGGGAGATCAGCATTGGCAGATCTATGCCAGTGATCAAGCCAAGACTGCCCAAGAATATATTCCCCTGATCATCAGCTATAACAATGGCAATGCGGTTCGGCTATCAGACGTTGCTTCCGTTACGGACTCTGTTGAAAATATCCGCAATGCGGGGATGTCTGCAGGTGAACCCTCAGTGTTGGTGATTATTAATCGCCAACCGGGTGCAAACATTCTAGAGACGGTACAACGTATCCGGGATTTGTTGCCACAAATGCAGGCGTCGATGCCTGCCGCAATTGACGTCAAAGTTGCCAATGACCGCACACCGACCATTCGTGCTTCGCTAGAGAGTGTTGAGGAGACGCTGATTATCTCGATTGGTCTGGTGATCATGGTGGTCTTCATATTCCTGCGTAATGGTCGTGCAACTTTAATTCCCAGCATGGCTGTGCCCATTTCATTGCTGGGAACCTTTAGCATTATGTATATGGCAGGGTTTAGTCTGAATAACCTGTCACTCATGGCGTTGACGGTTGCCACTGGTTTTGTGGTGGATGATGCGATTGTGGTTCTGGAAAACATTACCCGTCATATCGAAGAGGGGATGGAACCGATGGCGGCTGCCTTACAAGGCGCCCGTGAAGTCAGCTTCACCGTGGTTTCGATGAGCATTTCCTTGATTGCCGTATTTATTCCTATTCTGATGATGGGCGGCATCATTGGTCGGCTTTTTCATGAGTTTGCTGTGACGTTATCGGCTGCGATCTTGGTCTCACTCGTCGTGTCGCTCACACTGACACCGATGATGTGCTCAAGGCTGTTACGTCCAATTAAGGAAAAGAAGCCAAATGGTAAGCTTTTTCAGGCCAGTGAAAATTTCTTTAACTATCTGCTAGATGGCTATCGCAGGTCTTTGGCATGGGCGCTTGTGCACCGTGGCATTATGCTGTTGATCTTACTCATTACTGTCGGTTTGAATGTCTATCTCTACGTGATTGTGCCTAAAGGCTTCTTTCCTCAGCAAGACACAGGACGATTGATGGGGCAGATTCAAGGGGATCAGAGTATCTCGTTTCAGGCCATGCGTCAGAAACTACAAGACTTCATGTTGATCGTCAAAAAAGATCCGGATGTAGATACGGTGGTCGGTTTTACCGGTGGTGGTCAGGTGAATGGCGGCAATATGTTTATTGCCTTAAAGCCGCTGTCCGAGCGCACCGATAATGCGGATGCTGTAATCGCACGCTTGCGCAAGAAACTTGCTCATGAGCCGGGTGCGACATTATTTTTGCAAGCGGTGCAAGATATTCGAGTGGGTGGACGAGCAAGTCAAGCGCAGTATCAATACACCTTACAAGCGGATGATATTGCGACCTTGAATGAGTGGGCGCCGAAGATCCAAGCCGAATTGGCAAAGTCTCCAGTGCTTGCCGATGTCAACACGGATCAGCAAGGAAAGGGTTCACAAACGACGCTGGTGATGAATCGTGATGAACTTGCACGGCTTAATTTGACCGTTTCACAGGTTGATTCCACACTCAATGATGCATTTGGTCAACGACAGGTATCGACCATTTATATGCCATTGAATCAGTATCATGTAGTCATGGAGGTTGCGCCGGAGTATTGGCAAAGCCCTGAGGCCTTGAAAAGCATTTACATGATTACGTCATCAGGCAAGCAGGTTCCTCTGTCTGCTGTGGCCCATTATGAACCGACATTTACTTCGCTTACCGTAAATCACCAAGGCCAGTTTGTTGCCACAACCATTTCGTTCAACTTACCTCAAGGCAAATCGTTATCGGATGCAACAGCAGTGATTAACGATACGATGGCGCGTTTAGGTGTTCCCACATCGGTTCATGGCAGTTTTCAGGGCAATGCCAAAGCATTTCAGGATTCTCTCAATTCTCAGCCGATGTTGATCTTGGCGGCATTACTCACGATGTATATCGTGCTTGGCGTATTGTATGAGAGCTATATTCATCCGATTACAATTTTGTCGACGCTCCCCTCAGCGGGCGTTGGGGCATTATTAGCACTCATGCTCTTCAACACTGAATTTAGCATTATTGCCTTAATCGCAATTCTGCTTTTGATCGGGATTGTGAAGAAAAATGCCATCATGATGATCGATTTTGCATTGCAGGCACAGCGCCAGCAAGGCTTAAGTGCGCGGGATGCGATTTATGAGGCCTGTCAGTTACGCTTTAGGCCGATCATGATGACAACCATGGCCGCGATGCTCGGGGCGGTCCCTCTTGCGCTTGGTCATGGTGATGGTGCAGAGATGCGTCAGCCACTGGGTATTGCGATTGTCGGTGGTTTAATTTTGAGTCAGCTTTTGACCCTGTATACCACGCCCATTGTATTTATTGGCATGGATAGTATTCGTCAGCGTGTGCTACGTTGGCGTGGGCAGTCCGATGTGCCTCCAAAATTGGCAAATCCGCACTAGTTTAATGGGCTAAGTCATTCAAATTGTCAGTTTTTGCGACTGCTGTTGAGTTATTGTTATGTCATGATGTCTTATTATTGGGCACGCCATTCAGCGTGCTTTTTTATGGTAATTTATAACCAATTGATAACGACTCGTCGACAAGGGATATTTAACAATGACAGCCGTCAGCAGCACAGCCAATACTGAAAGCCATGCCTCCGTACTTCATGAAAACCGCGTATTTCCACCTAGCGCGGCATATCTTGCCCAAACAACGCTTGATGCCGATACCTTTGCCCAACTCAAGCGTGAAGCTGATCTTGATCTGGATGCATTTTGGAGTCATCGCGCACGTGAGTTACTGACTTGGGAGAAGCCTTTTACCCAAGGTTTGGATGAAACGCAGGCCCCTTTTTATCAGTGGTTTGCCGACGGCACACTTAATGTCTCTTTCAATTGCCTGGATCGTCATCTGGGGACACAAGCGGATAAAGTCGCTTTAATCGCGGAAGCGGATGATGGTTCTGCCGAATATATTACTTATCAAACACTCTATGAGCGTGTTTGCCTATTTGCCAATGGTCTTAAGTCTTTGGGCGTGGTTGCTGGCGATCGGGTCATTATCTATATGCCCATGGTGGCCAATGCTGTGGTTGCCATGCAAGCCTGCGCGCGACTAGGGGCCATCCATTCTGTGGTCTTTGGGGGATTTTCCTCCAAAAGTCTTGCAGAGCGCATTATTGATGCGGAAGCCAAAGTAGTCATTACGGCCAATGTTGGCTATCGAGGCGGTAAACCCATCGAGCTGAAGAAGACCGTCGATGAGGCTGTCGCACAGTCCAATCATTTGGTTGAGCATGTGGTTGTCTGGGCGCGTGATCAAACCGAGACAGTCATGCAGGCACGCGATATCTGGTGGCATGATTTAACCGCACAACAAACGACAGATTGTCCGCCGGTGTGGGTCTCTGCTGAGCATCCCTTATTTATTTTATACACATCAGGTTCAACGGGTAAGCCTAAAGGCGTACAGCACTCTAGTGCCGGTTATTTGCTTGGCGCATTGCAAAGCTTTAAATGGACTTTTGATCAGCAGCCCAATGACGTATTTTGGTGTACGGCAGATGTGGGCTGGATTACTGGCCATAGCTATGTTGCCTATGGGCCATTGGCAGCGGGTGCCACTCAGGTGGTTTTTGAAGGGGTTCCGACTTTTCCGGATGCTTCAAGATTTTGGCAGATGATTGAGAAGCACAAAGTTTCGATCTTCTACACCGCACCGACAGCAATTCGCTCACTGATTAAATTAGGTGCAGATTTACCTACGAAGCACGATCTATCTTCGCTGCGTTTGCTGGGAAGTGTGGGGGAACCGATTAACCCCGAAGCATGGATCTGGTACTACAACGTGGTTGGTGGTGCTCGTTGTCCCATTGTGGACACTTGGTGGCAGACTGAAACCGGAAGTCAAATGTTGACGCCATTACCGGGAGCTGTTGCGACCAAACCCGGTTCTTGCGCGTTCCCATTGCCAGGGTTGTCGATCAATATTCTGGATGAAGTCTTACAGCCAACGGCACCCCGTGAAGCTGGTACGTTGGTCATTGAACGCCCATTTCCTTCGATGGTGCGGACATTGTGGCGTGATCCTGAGCGTTTTAAAACGGCCTATTTCCCTGAGGAATTTGGCGGACGCTATGTCGCAGGCGATAGCGCTATGCGCGATGAGGACGGTTATTTCTGGATTCTAGGTCGTACCGATGACGTATTGAATGTTTCTGGTCATCGCTTAGGAACAATGGAAATAGAGTCGGCTCTCGTGGCCAATCCTCTTGTGGCTGAAGCGGCTGTTGTGGGGCGTCCTGATGAGGTGACAGGCGAGGCGGTTGTTGCCTTTGTGACGCTGAAAGGCGAGCGCCCTACGGGTGATGCTGCCCTTGAAATGATCAAGACCCTGAAAGCCTTTGTCGGTCAGGAGATTGGTGCGATTGCTCGTCCTGCGGATATACGTTTCAGTGATGCCTTACCCAAGACGCGCAGTGGCAAAATCATGCGCCGTTTATTGCGTTCTATTGCACGCGGTGATGCGATTACGCAGGATATTTCTACACTGGAAAATCCAGCGATTATCAAGCAACTGCAAGAAGGCTAATCCATTATAAGTAAGGCCTGTAGTCAATTATTTTGACTACAGGCCTTATTGTTTCTACTTAATGACTTGGTTCTATGATTTCTTTATTGACCAAAAAGTTCCTGCTACAGGGGGGCTTGATTGTCAGGTGTTACATGTTACAGAGGGTGAATAAGGTTTATGATTCAATAGGATTAGAAACCCCATAATCAAATCGTTCTTTCCAGTCACACAAATCACTGACTATACATTCGCCACAGAGCGGGGATCGAGCTTTACAGGTATAGCGACCGTGTAGAATGAGCCAATGATGTGCATCCATGATGTAGTGCTTGGGAATGACTTTGATGAGCTTATCTTCAACCACCTCGACGGTTTTGCCTGGAGCAAGCGTAGTGCGGTTACTAACTCGAAAGATATGTGTATCGACAGCCATTGTCGGTTGTCCAAAGTAGGTGTTGAGGACTACGTTGGCGGTTTTACGTCCGACACCCGGAAGTTCTTCAAGCCCCTCGCGTGTATTGGGAACTTCGCCTTGATACTTATCGACCAAGATTTGACAGGTTTTGATGATATTGACGGCTTTGGTATTAAACAGTCCAATTGTTTTTATATAGGTTTTGAGTGTGTCCAACCCCATGTCCAAAATAGCTTGAGGGGTATTAGCGACAGGGTAGAGGATTGCTGTCGCTTTATTGACCCCGACATCCGTGGCTTGGGCAGACAGCAAAACGGCAATCAATAATTCAAAGGCAGTGGTGTATTCAAGCTCGGTGCGTGGTTCGGGACGTTGAGCTTTGAGTCGTGCAAAAAATTCTTCAATATTGGCTTTTTTCATGATGTGGTACTCATGTCGATTCTTGAGTAAGCTGACTGAGCTTGGTTTGTAGTTGGATTAAATCGGATTTTTTCTTCTCATCATTGGGCATGATGCTGAGTTGCTTCTCCAGTTTTTTGATCTGGCTACGCAGGGTTGCGAGCTGAATTTGAGTGATTGGATCAGGTGCAATGGATGACGTGTTGCTGTCAGTCGATAACGTTTCAGTAGATACAATGTGCTCTTTTACAGCAGACACTTCGGCATTTGAAACAATACTCGGTAAGATTGCATTTTGATTGGCGAATCTTGAGGCGGATAATTTGATGGATTGCTTTGCAGTTTCACGGAGCTGTTTGGCCGTAAAGCGCTGACGTAAATCAACTTGCTCTTGTTTGAATTCTTGATCACGCAACTCTATTAACGCACTGCCTTGGTATGCACTGAGATCAACAGGAATAATATCGATGCAATCGACAGGACACGGCGGTAGACAAAGCTCGCAGCCTGTACATAAGTCAGTGAGCACCGTATGCATCATTTTTCCTGAACCCAGAATGGCATCGACCGGACAAGCATCAATACATTTGGTGCAGCCGATGCATTCATCTGCACGAATGACAGCGCGTACTGCTTGCGGGCGACCATCTTCAAGCAGGGGGTAACTGCCTAAAGCCACGGGTTCAATGGGGCGATTGGTCAATGCCGCTAGGGTCTTGACCATGGGATCACCACCGGGCACGCAGAGATTAATCGCTTCGCCTTTTACGACCGCTTCAGCATAAGGCAGGCATCCGGGCGTGCCACATTGCGCACATTGCCATTGTGGTAGTGCGGCATCAATAAGGGCAATGAGCTGAAGTTGGTCGGCGTGCATGAGGGTTCGTTGAGCCTATGGTTAAGCGGTGCATGTTATTTAAGGTGGAGTATTTTAACGAGTTCAGCTTTGAACGGGGGATTATTTTACAAGTGGACATTTTGGTGAGTTGCTTTTTTTGCATCACTATCGGATTTAATCAAAGCGATAAATATCCATGCCCAGTGACCCCATAGAGAAACTGGAGTGCACTACATTAAAACGCTCGCCCGCACCCATGGTGAAAAATAAAGGTAAAAGGTGTTCATCCGTAGGATGGTTTTGCTTGGCATAGGGCGCTTCATTTCTCCAGTTTAAGACCTCATCATAGCTGTGAGAGCCGAGTTTTTGAATCATCCAGTTTTTAAAATTTTTAGCCCAATCTTCAGGCATTGCATGAGGATCACGGAAAGACAAAGCCCGTAGGTTATGCGTGATGCTACCTGAGCCAATCAATAAA
This sequence comes from Aquirhabdus sp., assembly GCF_046462495.1. NCBI lineage: Bacteria > Pseudomonadati > Pseudomonadota > Gammaproteobacteria > Moraxellales > Moraxellaceae > Aquirhabdus > Aquirhabdus sp. The sequence continues at coordinate 55,941 of NZ_JBKGVE010000011.1, forward strand.
ATTTGCTGCCCACGTAGACTGATTAAGGCTCTGCCTAGATCACGCAGTTGTGCCGGACTGTAGTGGGTTGGAATAGAAATCTGTACGACGGGGATATTAGCATCAGGGTATAAATGCCGTAGTGGTGCCCAGACGCCGTGATCGCGAGGACGTAGCGCATTACCGTGAGCAGTAATCCCTGCTAAATCCAAAATATGAATAATCCGCTCAGCAAGCGCTGGGCTTCCTGCCGCAGGGTAGCGAATTTGATAGAGCTCCGGTGGAAAACCGCTAAAGTCGTGCCAGGTTTCAGGACGCATGGCCGTCGAGATTTCCAGAGTATCGCTAAGCCAATGAGCAGATACGACCACTATGGCATTGGGCTGTGGTAAATTATTGGACAGTCGAAACATGGCATCACTGGCCTGCCCAGCATCGACCGCCATCATGGGCGAACCGTGTGAGATAAAAAGGGCGGGAAGTGTTGCGTAAGTCATAATGGGGGTGATCTCAGCAGTTAAGCGCGATGATAAGGATGACCATTATTGATACTCATGGCGCGATAGAGTTGTTCGATCATGATCACGCGAACCAGAGGGTGAGGGAGGGTGAGTGGTGATAATGACCAATGCCATTCAGCTTTTTGTCGCACTTCGTCAGATAGTCCATCGGGACCACCAACAGCTAGGGCAATATCTAAACCATCGAGCATCCAGCTTTGCATTGTCGTCGCAAGTTTCTCCGTGGTCAGATTGCGTCCACCCACTTCAAGCGCAATCAGACGCTCTCTAGGCTGCAAACTGCTCAGAATCGCTTGACCCTCAATTTGGCAATACTTGTGTATCTCTGCGGCTGAGTCGGATTTTCCACGTTTTGCCATGGGCAATTCGACCAATTGCACGGTGATGAGTGGCTGCACGCGCTTAAAATAATCATCAAAACCCGTTTGGACCCAGTCTGGCATCTTTTGACCAATAGTGAGTAAGCGAATTTTCATGGATATTCTCTTGTAAGGAATCTTTTGAATTGAAGAGGCAATATAAAACAATACGAGCCGCGTGTGCGGCTCGTATGACAATCAATGTTTGATATCAGCGATTAAGATTACGCTTTGATTAGGCTTTAGGTTTCCAAAGACTCTCGAGGTCGTAGAATGTGCGTGCAGTAGGCAGCATCACATGAACGACAACTAGGCCGAAGTCGACTAGAATCCACTCAGCATCACGCTCACCTTCCATGCCGATTGGTCGGAAGCCTGCTTTTTTGCATTCTTCAGAGACATTGTTGGCCAATGCTTTCACATGACGAGTCGATGTGCCGCTGGCAATAACCAATACATCAGACACATTGCTGATGCCTTGGACATCCAATTCAACGACATTCTGTGCTTTGACATCTGCCAGAGCGAGACGAACAACCTCAAGGCAAGCCGCTACTTCTTGTGCGCTTGTCATTGAAGAATTTTGGTTTGCAGTATTTGTTGCAGGTGCTGCAGACTCATTTAAGGTGCGATCTTTTAAAGAGTTTTGTTTCAAGTTGCCCGCGTTTAAATTGCTTTGCGAGGCAGGGGATGAATGACCTGTAGTAGGTTCAAGATTCATACGGGGAGGTAAATCCATATAGTTTGGTGCTCTTATTATACCCCATAACACGTGCTGGAAGCGATTTTTTAAGCAATTTTACCTGCTCAGATGTTGCAAGATGTTGACGAATCAGCGTGCTACTGATTTCTGGGGGCATTTTTTCATCAGTAAAAATAAGTCCTTGTGGTTTTTTTAATAATTGTTCCGTTGTTAAAGCTTTTTTTCCCATGAGTGCGTCAGGTAGAGTCAAGATTGCTTGCTCTTGCTGTTCTATACGAGGAAAGACCCATAGATGTGTCAGTTTGAGCAGTTCATAGCCGCCTTTCCATCGTGGCAGACTGTCAAAACTATCTTGACCGAGTACAAAAATGAGCGGGCGATCAGGACCAATACGTTGACGAATCAGGGAGAGTGTATCAAGCGTGTAAGTCGGAGGCTGTAAATAAACTTCAGTACGATCAATTGAAAAAGGGGTATCACGCAGTGCCTGCTTCAGCATGGCAAGACGATGTTTAGTACTCGTTGCGGTATTTTTAAAAGGAGAGCCTGCTGTGGGAAGAAACTTGATTTCGGCTTGTATCCCATGTGCTGCAATCTCTTGATTAACCTCATGTGCCATCCACAAATGTCCGTTATGAATCGGATCGAATGAACCGCCAAGAAGAACAAGAGGATGAGATCGCATCATGTTGAGAGGTTAGTTAATCAAGATGGGGCACAGACTAGCATAAAAGGTCGGATATCAGCATGCGCTGAATTAGATATTCAAATCGGCTTCACTGACCATCTGATACAACAAACATTCATAATTTGCCTAAGCTATACAATCAAGTCGGCTAGTCTTTAGTCAATTGCAGTATACTTTCAATTGATTCGACAGAATTTCTTACATTTATAGATCCCGTAAACCCGCTTTATTCTTTAAACCACCCACAGTGGTGTGTACTCTGCTTGAGTGACATTTTCCAGATATACACGGCTTGCACCAAGCATAGTGTTCATATTGACCAACCAAGGTCTTTAAGTTTTTATTATTAGCAATAAAAGTATTTTTCTTGTGACTTGTTGATTCAATAAAGAGGTGTAGCGATGTTCTCTCTCATCATGAAGTGGATGCAGTCTAATAAAATCTTACCCAAAATTTCCGATACAGAACGTCAGGCGCTTGAAGCGGGGCACGTTTGGATCGATGGCGGATTCTTTGCTGGGAAACCCGATTTTGACGAGATTTTGCGTCAGCCTTATTCTTTACTTAATGCCGAAGAGCAGGCTTTTCTAGATGGTCCGTGTGAAGAACTAATCGCCATGGTCGATCAGTATGAAGTCTTGCGAACCAAAAAAGTTCCTGACGACGTATTAGCCTTTATCAAAGCACAAGGCTTTATGAGCTTTTTGATTCCGAAACAATATGGTGGGAAAGAATTCTCTCCATTGGCCATTTCAACCATTATGGCGAAGATCAATGTTCATTCATTCACGGTAGGGACTTATGTTGTTATCCCCAATTCGTTGGGTGCCGCAGAGCTGATTAAGCATTATGGGACTGAAGACCAGAAAAATAACTATCTACCGAAATTGGCTAGTGGCGAATACATTCCATGTTTTGGCTTAACTGAGCCAACAGCAGGATCAGATGCCGCAAGTATCAAGGCCGAAGGTGAAGTCTTTCGCGATGATAACGGTGATATCAAGATTCGACTTAACTTTCGTAAACGCTATATTACCTTGGCGCCTGTATCTAATCTGGTGACACTGGCGTGTAAGCTGACGGACCCGAATAACTTGTTGGGTAAAGGCGAGGATATCGGAATCACCACGGTGCTGATTCATAAAGGCGTTGAAGGGTTTAGCTCCGGTGATCATCATGATCCTATGGGGGAGTCCTTTGATAATGGTCCTCTCATTGGTAAAGATGTCGTTGTCTCTGTTCACGATATTATCGGTGGTCCGGCCAATGCCGGTAATGGCTGGCGGATGCTGATGGAGCAACTGGCAGGAGGTCGTGCAGTCAGTTTACCTGCTGGTGCGATTGGTGCATCAAAGGCCGTAGTTGCAACAACAGGCGCATATTCGATGGTGCGTCAGCAGTTTGGGATTCAGATTGGTTTGATGGAAGGGGTAGAGGAGAAGGTCGGTAAGATTGCTGCACTGAGCTACCTGCTCGAAGCTTCTCGCGTGTTTAGCTGTTCTGCGCTCAATGCTGGCATTCATCCTCCTGTTGTTTCCGCAGTGCTTAAGTCTTATACCACCGAGATTTCTCAAGCCTTGGGCAAGGACGGTATGGATGTCTGTGCAGGCGCAGGCGTGATGCAAGGACCTAACAATATCCTTGCCAAGACTTATTGCTCAGCACCTGTCGGGGTTACAGTGGAAGGCGCAAACATTTTGACTCGAACATTGATCATCTTTGGCCAAGGGGCGACACGCTGTCATCCTTATGCGCTCAAAGTTGTGGATGCGGTCGAGAAAGATGATGTGAAGCAGTTTAGAAATAGTTTGGTCGCGTGGATGGTTCAGTTTGTGGTCGGTGTCTTCCGCGTTCTTTTCCATGGTGTGACTCGCGGTATTTTTGCGAGTGTGCCCGACGTCGCGCCAGAAACGAAAACGTACTATCGCCGTTTGATATGGGCAGGTGCGCGCTTTGGGTTTCTCACCAATATGGCGATGTTTGCGATAGGGGGTAAACTTAAAGCGCGTGGAAAGTTGACGGGGCGTTATGCTGATGCGCTTGCTTGGATGTTGCTGGGTACAGCAACACTGCGTCGCTTTGAAGCTGAAGGACGCAAGGCAGAAGATTTGCCTTTAGTGGATTATGCGTTGACCCATGCGCTGTCTGAGACACAAAAGGCTTTTGAAGGGATCTATGCAAACTTTGATGGCGCCATAGGCAGCATTTTACGTTTCTTTATGACGCTACCACTGCGTATTAATCCGCTTGCGAATCCACCGAGTGATGCAATGAGTCACGAAGCCGCCCAAACCATCCAGCGCTATAATGAGCAGTATCTGCGTTTAATTGATGGCATCCATTTGCCTAATAACCAGAGCCCTGGCTTGGGACGTTTGCTGAAGTCATTTCGTTTGTTGAGCGAAGTCGAACCTATTTTGGCTCGAATCCACGAGGCTCAGAAACTGCACAAGCTGCGCAGAGGGTCTGCCGAAGAATTAGCAGATGAAGCGAAGAAACTTGGAATCATTAGCGAAACCGAAGCAGGTTTGGTTGCTATGGCGTTGGCAGCACGATTGGAGGCGATTGAGGTCGATGTCTTTATCCCTGAACAGTATTATCGGAAGGATCAGGGATTGAAGGGGATTTATTCTGGTGCTCCGACGGATGAGTTGGTTAACCCTGTGATTGATCTTAAAGAAAAAGAGCTTGTGGAATAGATATCGATAGTGAATAAAAAAGACTGCCTTGGCAGTCTTTTTTATTCGATAACTACTTAATCATCACTATTACCAATAAAACGATAAACACCCGCACCCAGAAGCGCGCCGATAATTGGAGCAACCCAGAATAACCATAATTGTTTAATCGCCAGTGCATTACCTGCAACAACAGCTACTGCTGTACTACGTGCTGGATTGACAGATGTATTTGTCACGGGAATACTGATTAAATGGATGAGTGTCAGCGCCAGACCAATCGCAATTGGCGCAAAACCAGCAGGTGCGCGTTTACTTGTTGCCCCTAAGATCACAATCAGGAAGAACGCAGTCAGAACAATTTCAGCAACCAATGCCGATGTCAGTGAATATCCACCTGGCGAGCCTGCATCATAACCATTTAAGGCAAAACCTTGTGTGGAATCAAAGCCGACTTTACCACTGGCAATAACCCACAGCACTGCCGCCGCAGCGATACCACCAAGTACTTGAGAAATGATGTAAGGAAGGAGTTGACCTGCAGGGAAGCGACCACCAGCCCAAAGACCGATAGAAACCGCAGGATTGAAGTGACCACCTGAGATATGACCGACTGCAAAGGCCATTGTGAGGACCGTCAGACCAAATGCCAGTGCGACGCCAGCAAATCCAATTCCAAGTTCAGGGAAACCCGCTGCGAGGACTGCGCTACCGCAGCCGCCAAATACCAGCCAAAATGTTCCGAAGAATTCTGCACCATATTTTTTCATTTTAAATGTCCTTTAATGAGTCGATAGAGGATCGATAGTCTCTTTTAAAGTATGTAAGTGACAGATGATCATTCCTTTACATACATTCACGCTTGTTGCCTGATTCTATGGAGAAAATGAAATTAGGTATATAGTTTTTGTATACTAGTTCACATAAATACAACGAGGGCATGTGATGTATTAGAGTCAAGAATAGGAGTAACCTTTCTTATTGACAGCACAAAATCAAATCACGCGCATACCCGCAATGCCCATATAACATACTATTTATGTCAGAAAATACAGTTTGTGCAAATTTATGATCTATTTTATTCAGAATAAATAAGAAACATAATAGAAATGTGATGCAAGTCACCGACTCAGTTTTAATCAAATGGGCTGTAAAAAATGACCAAGTGGCAAATGTTGAAAAAGGATGAAAAAGGATGTTTTTTAAACATTTAATTGATAAGTTTGTGATGTGATCTCTGGTAAATCTATAGAATTAGGTGCATATTATATTGACAGCTTAAGTGAATAAGCTGTGATCGGGGATGTTCAGTATTTTTCTTGAGACTAAGCCTAGCTTTATCTATATAGCTGCTTTTCTTAAAGGAATTTGGAAGTTGGTGTACTCATGTTCTTGCTGTATGGTTATGGTATTGATAATCAACACAATCAGAGCAAAAAACCAATATAAGTAGCGTCAAGGGAGTATGATCATGTGGTTAATCATTGTTGTATTCGGGGTGCTTGCCGTTTTAGGGGTTATGGTTTTCTTAGGCATAAAGCCAACGGTGTCTGAGCATCAAATGCTTGCGCATCAACACAGCGAGTCTGAGCTATCGAATGATCCATTTGCCAAAGGGCATTAAGCTTTCGCTTGGCATTTGAGGACAAGTTTCTTTTCTTGAATGCCAAGCATGAGCTTGCTAGAACAGCATTCTGCGATGTTTTTTATTTCATGATGCATCATTGAAAATGATTCTGCGTTTATTGATCTATGATGATTTCTCTTTAAAATCCTATTTGATAAACGCACTCAAACCATACATTTTAAGTTTACGTTTCTCTCAGATTGGCTCACAATAAACCCATCATTTTTTATTGAACTTAGCGTACAGTTTTGCTGAGTTGTGCGTTTTTATTTTTTGTACGTTGTTTGCTGCTTTTTCATTGAATTCATCGAAAAAAATCAAGCAGGAAAGCAGTTAGATTATCTTAAGTTTAGGAATCGCTTTATGAGTAGCCCAATCATTAATCCACCTAGCCAACTCATTATTTTTGATACCACGTTACGCGATGGCGAACAAAGCCCCGGCGCATCGATGACTAAAGAAGAAAAAATCCGTATTGCACGCCAGTTAGAAAAACTCGGGGTCGATGTGATTGAGGCGGGATTTGCTGCTGCAAGTGAAGGTGATTTTGATTCTATCTCGACAATCTCAAGCATTATCCAAAACTCAACCATTTGTTCCCTTGCGCGCGCCAATGATAAAGATATACGCCGTGCTGGAGAAGCGATTCGCCATGCGAAACGGGGTCGGGTGCATACCTTTATCGCAACCAGTCCGATTCATATGCAATACAAACTGCGAATGAATGAAGATCAAGTTGTGGAAGCCGCTGTGCGTGCGGTTAAAACCGCGCTGGAATTCACCGATGATGTCGAATTTTCGGCAGAAGATGCCGTTCGCTCTGAAATTGATTTCTTGGTCCGTATCTTCGATGAGGTTATTCGTGCTGGTGCAAAAACCATCAATGTACCAGACACCGTGGGTTATTCGAACCCTGCATTATATGCACAGCGATTTGAGCAATTAATTGCACGTGTCCCTAATGCCAATAGCGTTATTTGGTCGACGCATTGCCATAACGATTTGGGGATGGCTGTTGCGAACTCTTTGGCCGCGGTGCAAGCGGGTGCACGTCAGGTTGAATGCACGATCAATGGACTAGGTGAGCGAGCTGGGAACGCTGCTCTCGAAGAAATCGTGATGGCGACCCGTGTACGGAAAGATTTATACAATGTGACGACCAATATCCGTACCGAAGAAATTGTACCTTCATCTCGTCTGGTTTCTGCAATTACGGGTTATGTGGTACAGCCGAATAAAGCAATCGTGGGTGCCAATGCGTTTGCACATGAGTCAGGGATTCATCAAGATGGGATTCTGAAGCATCGCGAAACATATGAAATTATGCGCGCTGAAGATGTCGGTTGGAATGCGAATAAGCTGACTTTAGGCAAGTTGTCTGGCCGTGCTGCATTCCGTTCACGCTTAGAAGCCTTAGGAATCACACCAGATTCTGATGATGCCCTTAACGCATTATTTGTTCGCTTCAAAGAGCTAGCGGATCGCAAGAGTGAAATTTTTGATGAGGATCTACATGCACTGGTCAGCGGCCATCAGGGTGATGATGTCGTCAATCGATATGTGTTAGAAGAGCTGGAAGTGACCAGCAAGACTGGTCAAGTGCCTCGCGCGCATCTGGTTCTTAATGTTGATGGCAAGGTCCATCCTGTTAGTGCCAGCGGTTCAGGTCCTGTGGATGCCACTTTTAAAGCGATCGAAGTGGTTGCCAAATCTGGTGCCTTACTCGAGCTTTATTCAGTCAATGCCATTACCAGTGGTACGGACAGCCAAGGTGAAGTAGCCGTACGCTTGAACCAGCAAGGACGTATCGTTACTGGTCAGGGTGCTGACACCGATATCGTGATTGCCAGTGCCAAAGCCTATCTTGATGCGCTGAATTGGCTCGCGACCCAAGGCAAAGCCAATCCGCAAACAGATGAGGTGATGTAGTTGTCCGTGTCGTCGACGCATCGCCAAGCACATACCCGGGCAATCCTTGCTGCATTGGGTATCCCTGTATGGGCTGAACGTACTGAATCGATTCAGAGCATCGCTGCCATATCGCTTTGGGGGAAACCGGGTGATGACGCGATTGAAGTATTCAATGCACAAAATCATATCGAAGCTGTTCAGCCTGTTGTCGTAGCTAAGACGCAAAGTATAACCACAGCACCCCAGCCTATATCTTCCAGTAACGAAGCAAAGCCACCGATGCCGTCGATACAAACGACGGCATCAGCACATATTGCTCGTACAGAGTCATTGCTTCAGGCGTCAGACCCACCACTAATTAAAGAAGTGACGGCCCCAGAAAAACCGACGCGTCAACCTTTTGCACAACCCATCGCAGCCAGTGAAGCCGTTCATGTAGAGCAGGTGCTGCGTTTTAGTTTAGAGGCGCGTGTGATTGGGGAGTGGGTTGTGCTTGTTTCAGTCCAAGCGTTGAATCATCCTGATCGTCGTACGTTATGGCAAAACATCAATCAAGCATTTCAGCGTGCCGATAGTTCAAGTAGCTCGGAAGCTTTCCGTTTAGATTGGCCTTTGGCTGAAGGCGCGCGCTGGCAGCATAATGTCGGTGCCCAAGCTGCCTTGATGGGGTTCCTGACACGATTTGGTACAGAGCGGCGCGTAGGTCTAATGGGAGAGTTACCGGATAGCATCATTCCAGAACATCTGGAACGTTTGCCATCTCTTGACGAGTTATTGCAAGCGCCGTTAAAGAAGCGTAGCTTGTGGCGTTTGCTATCAGGTCAGGTTCGTTAATTTTATCTTTACTAATGATGATCGACGAGAACCCTTCCTTGGTATGGGAGAGTTCTCATGCCGTATATTACTTTTGAACAGGGCTACTGATATACGGCATTGTGTCACCGCAAGCGCCCATAAAAAAACCGATCACTTCATAGAAAGAGATCGGTTTTTTTATAACAAGTCTAAACGAGCATTGGCTAAAAGACTTTAATTAGCGAGTCTGAGTATTAACGCTCAAGCAGTGCCAATTTATTCGGTTTGCCATCCCATTCAGCAGCGTCCGCAGGGCGTTCACCGATTTGCGTGATGTTTGGCCAGATTGCAGATAGTTCAGTATTCAGTTCTAGGAACTTTTCTTGACCTTTAGGCAGCTCATCTTCAGAGAAAATGGCATTGGCAGGGCATTCTGGTTCACAAAGTGCGCAGTCAATACATTCATCGGGATTAATGACCAGAAAGTTTGGACCTTCATAGAAGCAATCTACTGGACAGACTTCAACACAGTCTTGGTATTTACATTTAATACAGTTTTCGGTGACAACAAAGGTCATGGCGGCTGGCTACCTAAAGTCAAAAAATGGGTCTTAAAACCGTTGCACACGCCAAACTTGTAACGTGAATCAAAACGGTGGGTTCATCGGATGTGCAATAGTTTAATCTTTTTTAGCAGTCGATACCAATTCCTTTAGCTGATATAAGATATCAAGCGCCTGTTTAGGAGTGAGATTATCTACATTCAAGGCATCAATTTCATTCAAAACCAGTGTGTTCTCAGGTGAAGTATCATTTTGTTGATTTATATCTTCATTTTTCTCATAAGCCATGAAAGGTTCTTCAATTTGATCAAATAAATCGTTTTGACCCAAATGCAAAGCTTGCTGACGCTCAAGTGCACGGAGACGCCCACGTGCTTCCTTGATTACTGAAGCAGGAATTCCTGCCAGTTTAGCGACTTGTAAACCATGGCTCTTACTGGCGGCGCCATCTTGGACTTGGTGTAAGAGAATCAGTTCACCATTAATTTCTCGTGCCGCCACATGGCGATTTTCAATACCAGCCTGCTCACCGAGTTCAGTGAGTTCAAAGTAGTGCGTTGCGAAGAGACATAAACAGTTGATTCGTTTTGCCAAGTCTAAAACACATGCCCAGGCAAGAGATAAGCCGTCATAGGTACTGGTACCCCGTCCAACTTCATCCATGAGCACCAGCGACTGACTGGTGGCATGATGCAGAATTTGCGCGGTTTCGGTCATTTCAACCATAAAGGTGGATTTACCGCTGGATAAATCATCGGCAGAACCAATACGGGTAAAGATGCGATCAATAGGTCCTAATATGGCCTTGCTGGCAGGCACATAACTGCCAGAGTAGGCAAGCAGGGCAATCAGTGCGGTTTGACGCATGTAGGTCGACTTACCGCCCATGTTAGGGCCAGTAATGAGGATTAAACGATTTTGTTGGCTTAAGAACACATCATTCGGTGTGAATGGTGCGCGACTAAGCGCTTCAACGACAGGATGTCGTCCGCCTTCAATATCAATGACAGATTCTGCGGTAAAGCTTGGTCGTGCCCAGCTTCGCAAGCGCGCTTGGCTTGCCCAGTTACTGAGTACGTCGAAGTCGGCAATGGCTGAGCTCATCATTTGCAAGGGGGCAAGTTGTTGTTTTAAATAATCCAGAATTTGTTCAAACAAGACTTTTTCACGAATCAGTGCGCGTGAATCACTGGAGAGTACTTTATCTTCAAAGGTTTTAAGCTCAGGGGTAATATAACGTTCCGCATTTTTTAACGTTTGTCTGCGAATAAAATGGGCTGGTGCAGATTCGGCTTGTGCACGTGTGAGTTCAATGAAGTAACCACTGACCCGGTTATAGCCGATTTTTAGAGTGTTGATCCCCGTTGCGGCACGTTCACGTGTTTCCATATCGAGCAGATATTGGCTGGCATGATCTCGAATCTGACGCAATTCATCAAGCTCGGCATCAAAACCATCTGCAATCACCCCACCTTCACGCAAGAGCACAGGCGGTTGGTCGTGGATGGCTCTGGTCAGTAAGTCATAGACTTCGCTGAACTGTCCAAGTTGATTGGCGAGGTCATCAAGAAGGCTTTTGTCATCCAGTTGCTCCCAGCCTTTACCTTGCAGTGTTGGCTTTAAGGCATGGTGGAGCAGGGGAAGCTGACCACAGGTTTGACGGAGTTGCACCAAGTCTCGTGGACGGGCTGTGCCAAGGGCAATACGTCCAAGGATACGTTCCACATCACCGATATTTTTGAGTACGATCCGAATCGGTTCATCGTGAAAGCCATTTTTTAAACGTGCGATTGCGTCTAGCCGCGAATCGAGTATTTTGGTATCCCGCAGTGGCTGCATGAGTGTGCGGGCAAGTAAGCGACTGCCCATAGCCGTCTGACAGTCATCGACCAGTGCAAGCAGCGATGTGCCATTCTCGAATAAGGGGTCTACAATTTCCAGATTACGCCGTGTGACCGGATCCAGTGCGATAAAGGAGTCCATGGACTCTAAACGTAGACTGCGGATATGTGGCAGATTACTTTGCTGGGTTTCGCGGGCGTAGTGGAGTAGTGCAGCAGCGGCTGCCTGTGCAAGGGGTAAGTGATCTACCCCAAATCCAGATAAGGTGCTGACACCAAATTGTCGACAGAGCGTTTCATTGGCATTTTTAAGATCAAAATCAACGTTGGGTCGACGGGTTATGGCTGCGGTATTTGTGGATGAGTTAGCTAGAGACTTCAGTTCATCGAAGCTGATTTTATCTTTTAAGCCATGACTCTCAGAAACAGTATTTTCGTCAATCAAAAGTTCTGCGGGTGCAATGCGAGCCAATTCAATGGCGAGGCGCGTTTGATCGAATCCAAGTTCTTGTACCGTAAGCGTGCCAGCAGCCAGTTCAAGTACGGCAATGCCGATACGATTTTTTTGTAGGCAAAGCGCAGCCATACGCACTGCGCGATGGCTGGGCATTAAGGCCTCATCCGTTAATGTTCCGGCGGTGAGTACACGAACGACTTTTCGTTCAACGGGGCCTTTACCCGTGACTTCCCCCACTTGCTCGCAAATGGCAACAGTTTCGCCTGCTTTTACCAAACGTGCTAAGTAGCCCTCAGCCGCATGATAAGGAACGCCTGCCATTGGAATTGGCTCACCACCGGATTTGCCACGATGGGTGAGGGTAATGCCGAGCAGCTTGGCGGCACGATGCGCATCCGAAAAGAATAATTCATAAAAATCACCCATGCGATAAAACAAGAGTGCATGGGCATGTTCGCGTTTCATTTTCAGATATTGCTGCATCATCGGGGTGTGGGATGCAAAGTCACTACTGGGTTCAATGATTGGGTCTTGTTGCAGGCTTTCTTGTTCGGGCATGAGGATGATCAGTTTTACGATAAAGGGCTCGTGCCATGATACCGAAAAAAAAGAGTCTGTTGGTGTTGGTTTTAATGGGAGTTTTTATATAAAAGATCATGCCAATGGATTGGGTTTTAAAACTGATTCATTTAATCTTCATCAAATCAGCGGCATAATCTATAGGATTTATGGCGACAATGGTTTAGCGATAACTATAAAGATGACTGGGAGGCATTAAGTCTCCCTTTGATTGTGGAAGGCTGGGTGATCTGAACAATAGCGCTCTTGCTTTTTCCTGAGTATAAAAAATGATGAAACCGGTTTGGCTAATAATGTTGTCCTGCGTGTCCAGTGCGGCGTGGGCAGGGCGTCCTTTTTTTACCGACGATGCATCACTGACGGATCCACACAGTTGTCAGCTCGAGACTTGGTATCAAGGGACCAAAGAGTCTGACATGCTGTCTGTCATGCCTGCCTGTAATCCGACGGGTAATTTTGAGATTACTGCGGGTTATACGCAGTTGAGCCATCAAGGAGGGAATGGTGAGGAACACGGTTATGTCCTGCAAGGCAAGACAGTACTGCGCTCAATGGAGATCGATCATCAGTATGGGATTGCGCTTGCTTTTGGGGTGGCACGTTCTGATCATCGGCAGAATGGTGGAGAGTATGCGTATGTGCCGATTAGCTATGCTTCGCCACGTCAGGCATGGAATTCAAACGTGGACATCGGTTTCATTCGCGAGGAAGCCAGTGGTAAAAATCGGCTAACTTGGGGCGCGGGAACGTCATACAACATTAATTCGAGACTGATGGTATTTGGCGAGCTATTTGGGCATTTGGCCATTAATCCAAAACTGCATACAGGCATCAGTATTAGTGTGATCCCTGATCTGGTGCAAATGGACCTCACCTATGGCAAAGATCTAGAGCTCAATAAAGATGCCAATTCATATACGGTCGGCTTTAGTTTTCAGCTTCCCAAACCATCCAAATAAAGATAACGTTTGATCTTTATTTGAACTCAATACTCAATGGGCATGATGGTGGTTGTGATGATCGTCTTTTTCACAATTTGCATCTGCCTGATGGTTGGTCACAATACGATCCGCTACGGCAGTCACTTCGATTTCAATCTTATACTCTGGGTCAATGAGTTTTGCACCTAAAGTTGAGCGTGCAGGTGTATGACCTTGGGGGACCCAGTCATCCCAGACTGAATTCATCGCTGCATAATCTCCAACAGAAGCAAGATAAATACGCACAGCAGTGATATGGGTCTTATCCGCACCGACATGTGCCAGTAAGCGATCAATAAATCTTAAAATTTCTCGGGTTTGCCCTGTAACATCTAGTGATGTATTTTCTGCGACTTGCCCTGAAATAAAGATGAGATTGGCCGTGCCGACATGAGCAACAGTCATCTCACTAAAGCGTGGCCCCATTTCGTGTCGTGTAATTTCCATTTAAAACACCTCCTTTATGCATCAATTATTTTCATTTTTGGACATGATTTGCAAGTGAGTCTGTACGGTTCCACCAGCCACCCCCTAACGCTTGAAATAATGCAGCAGTATCTTGGAGTTGGTTGGCTCTAGCTTGAGCCATATTCAACTGGGCTTGTTGTTCATTCTGCTCAATAACGAGTAAGGCCAAAGTGCTGATATCGCCAAATTTAAATTGCTGTCTGGCTATCCCCGCGCTACGGGTGGCCGCGGTCACCGATTTTTCGGCAGCCTGTAGACCGGTTGTATCTGCCTGAATGGCTTGGAGGACATCTGCCACATTTTGAAATGCACCAAGAACCGTTTGACGATATTGTGCCTTGGCGAGGTCGTAGGATGCCTCTGCTGCGCCCTGTTTGTGTTTGAGTGCTCCCGCGTCAAAGAGGGGCTGGGTGACACCCCCTGCAAGTGTCCAGAAGTCGGTTGCTGATTTGAACAAATCAGATAAACGACTGGCTGATGTCCCGTAGGAGCTCACGCCTAATGTGATATTGGGCAATCGGTTTGCAATCGCAACACCGATATCCGCACTGGCGGCATGCAGCCCCGCTTCTGCTGCACGAATGTCTGGGCGATGGTCAACTAAGGTTGAAGGTAGGGTCAGCGGTAGTTGCTGCGGCAATTCGAGCTGATTTAAAGTGAATTCTGCGTCAAGCGTTTCACTTGGAAACTGACCCGCCAAGGTTTCTAGCAAGTCGCGTTGAATGGCCAGTTGTTTTTGCAGTGGCGGTAGTGTTGCTTGAGCCGATGCCAATGAGGCTTCCTGTGTTACAACATCCGCCGTTGAGATTTGTCCCAGATCAAATTGGCGATGGGCCATGTCTAATAGCTTTTGTTGAGTGCCGATGATTTCATCGGTAACTCGAATTTGCTCACGCAGCATGGCCTCTAAGATCGCAGCATTAACGACGTTGCTCGTGAGGGTCAGATAGGTTGCTTCAAGTTGGAATTGCTCAGATTCCGCTTGGGCCTTCAAGGACTCAACTTGACGACGATTGACACCGAACAAGTCTAAGCTATAGGACACATTGACTTGAGCGGTATGCAAATTGTAGATATAGCTATTGGATGCCAGCGGGCTTGCGAGTACCGCTGCTGTTTTCTGACGTGTTCCCGAATAGGCTGCTCCGACAGTGGGGAAGTAAGCACTTTGTTGTGCTTCCACATTTTCTTGTGATTCGCGCAAAGCGGCCTGTGCGGCCTCAATGCTGGGATTATGCTGTAGGCTTGCTGTGACCAGATGATTCAAAGCGGGTGAGTGAAATACTTCCCACCATTGGGCGGGGATATCGCGTCCGATCAGCTGCTGCGATCCATCGCTTTGGGCGGCGTTGATTTGTTTTTCGGTATAGGAACTGGGTAGTGCTGTCGAAGGACGAACAAAATCAGGCCCTACGGCGCAGCCACTGAGCAGTTGAGAAGACAATGCTGCCGCAAGCAATGTGATGGAGTAGCCGAGGCGAGGTGAATTGTACATAACCATTAACGATTCCTCCGTAGTCTTGGCAGACTCCATTTTCTTTTCTCAAACAAATGCTCCATCGCATAATAAAATACAGGGAGAATAAAGAGAGTCAGCAATGTCGAGACGATGAGTCCTCCGACCACAACGGTAGCAAGATTGCGCTGTACATCTGTACCTACCCCCGTAGCAAGCGCTGCGGGCAGCATGCCGATAGAGGCCACTGTGGCTGTCATCAAGACAGGGCGTAGGCGTTCGGTGGCAGCAACAATAACGGACTCGTTCAAAGGCAAGCCTTCACCTTTAATCCGTCTAAAGTTAGCGACCATGATGATGCCGTTTTGCACCGAGACACCAAACAGCGCAATAAATCCAACAGCACTCGCCACGTTTAAAGTGTTACCTGTAACGTGAAGGGCAATCAAGCCACCAAGCGTTGCAAGTGGAACAATACCCAAGATGAGCAAGGCCTGACGAATCTTGCCAAATTGGAAAAAGAGCAGGGCACCCATCAAGATCAATACCAGAGCCAAAATAAATGCGAGGCGTTTTTCAGCGCGGCGCTGGCTTTCGAATTGTCCTGCCCATTCAAAGCGATAGAGAGCGGTATCGAGTTTTACTTCTTTATTAATACGCGCTTGTGCCTCTGCTAGGTATGAGGTCAGGTCACGGCCCCGGTTGTCGATACGAACCGTGATTTGTCGTTCGCCATGCTCATGAGAGATGGTGCTCTCACCAGTCTGGAGTTTGATTGTGGTGACTTGCGAGAGGGGGATCTTTGCACCTGTGGAACTATTTAACAGTAAACTACCCAGCGAAGCAGGACTGCTTTTGTTGTTTTTGGGGAAGCCAACCGTGACGTTATAGATTTTATCATCGACATACACAGGCATGATTGGCGCACTGCCTACACCTGTTTGAATGATGGCAATGATATCAGCGACATTAACACCGAATCTTGCTGAAGCAGCACGATCCACCTTGATGACGACTTGAGGGATGGGCGGTTCTTGAAATAATGAAGCAGAAGCAGTACCGCGAATCGTGTCTAAAATATCAACGACTTGGTTGCCAATTCGGCGACTTTCTTTGAGGTCTGGGCCGTAAATACGCAGCACGAGTGGGCTATGCGCACCGCCAACAGCATCGTTGACGCCATCGATGATTGGCTGACTTATACCAATATCAAATCCAGGTAGTTTTTTGAGATCAGTATTCAGTTGATTGATAAATGCTGCTTTTGTTTCTCCATTTGGCCATTCACTATAGGGTTTTAATCCGATGGGGGCTTCGATATGGGAGGGTGTCCAAGGGTCTGTGCCGTCATCATTACGCCCTAACTGAGTCACCACATAAGAGACTTCGGGATATTTGAGTAGGGTGCGGCGAAGATCCGTTGCCATCTCACTGGATTTATCGAGAGAAATACCAGAAGGAAGCTGCACTTGTAACCATAGCGCCCCTTCATCGATGTCGGGGAGAAATTCTTTTCCCGTGGTCGCGCCAAGTGCGACGACTGCAATGAGTGAAATGCCTGCAATCACATAGGTGATTGACGGGCGGGCCAGCAGAATGACCAAGATGCGTTGATAATGGCGTGTGAGCCAGATTAATGGACGATTAACAAAGACTTTACGCGGTTTGCGCAGTGCGGTAAATGCAAGTCCCGGAATCAGGGTAATGACACAGATCAATGCCCCGAGTAATGCGTAGCCGACTGTATACGCCATCGGTGTAAAAAGCTTGCCTTCTGCGCGTTCGAAAGCAAAGAGGGGGAGGTACGCGGTAATAATAATTAATGTGGCAAAAAAGATTGGTCGTCCCACATAACTGAGCGTCTCTAAAATATCTTGCTCGGTTAATTCATCATTGGGTTGCTCTTCACGCCGCTTGAGGACTGCCTCCATGACCACAATCGCGCCATCGACGATAATCCCGAAGTCGATTGCCCCAAGTGAAAAAAGATTGGCGGGCATATCGGACAGATTCATCATAATGAATACAGCAACCAACGCGGCCGGAATGGCAACCGCAGCAACAATGGCGCTGCGTGGGCTACCTAAAAAGAGAATCAGAACGATGAGCACAAGCCCCACACCTTCAATCACGGTATGAGCGACTTTATGTACTGTCAACTCCACTAAATCATCGCGATCAATATATGGGACAATTTTCACGCCCATTGGCGCAAGTTGCTTTTGCATTTCTGCGACTTTCGCGTGGACACCTTCGAGAACACGTGATGGATTTTCGGATTTCAACATCAGCACGATGCCTTCCAGTGTATCTGGATTGCGATCTTTACCTAAGATGCCTTCACGTTCTTGATGACCAAAGCTGAGTTTACCCAGATCTTTAATGAGTATTGGTGTGCCATTACTTTGTTTGACGGCGACAGTACCAAGATCATCCAGCGAGTGGATCTGACCGATGCCGCGGACCACATAGCTTTGTTCCCCGCGGGCAATGCGACCACCTCCCGCATTGGCGCTATTGCTGTTGATTGCACTGACCACATCATTCAGAACAACGCCATATTGTTGGAGCTTGATCGGGTCGAGTTCGAGTCTGAACTCCTTGGTAAATCCACCAAAGTTATTGACGTCGGCAATGCCAGAAACTTGTTTGAAGCCAGGAATCACAATCCAGCGCTGGATTTCAGATAGCTCCATCAGATTTTTTGAATCGGACTCTAAGGTGTAGCGATAAATTTCGCCTGATGGACTGGATACAGGATTCAATCCCGGCTGTACACCAGCAGGAAGTGTTACGCCAGCAATGCGTTCTAGCACACGCTGACGTACAAAGTAATTATCCGATCCGTTAAAAACCATCGTGATCAACGACAGCGCGAAGGTACTGCTTGAGCGTATAGTCACCACACCTGGTGTATTACTCAAGGCACGTTCTAGTGGGGTTGTGATCTGCTGCTCCACCTCTTCAGCGGCAAGTCCAGGGACTTGGGTCGTCACTTGAACGGTGAGATCACTGATATCAGGATAAGCCTCAACCGCCATCATTTTCCATGAATAGTAGCCGTAACATGTAACGAGAATAGCAATGACCCAAGCAAGATGACGCCTGCGAAAAAAAAGTGTAATCAGTTGGTTAATCATTCAGCAAGACTCCACCGCGAATCACAATTCGGTCACTTGCTGTGAGTCCAGACAGAATCTGCACACTATTGGCATCTTCCACACCCAGTTCTACAACACGGCGTGTATAAACACCCGGCTGTACTTCGACAAAAACGGTTGTGTCATCATTGTTCATCAACAGTGCTGATGGAGGAACGCTCAATTGTTTTTGTGCAGCGATGGCAATTTTGACCGATGCAAACATATTGGGTTTTAGTTTTCCATCGACATTTGCAAAGGAGATGCGCGCTTTCGAGCGCCGGGTATCTGCATCAAGTACGGCGCTGACAGAGTCAATCGTGCCGTGGAAAGTCTGATCAGGGTATGCCGGTAAAGTCACGTCTGCACTCAGACCTTGGCGGATATTTGCGCTAAGGTCTTCAGGAATATTTGCACTGACCCAGACGCGATCTAGATTGGAGATGGTCATCAGTGCTGCCGTACTATCATTCAAATATGCACCACTACCCACATTCAATGCAGTTATGGCACCTGAAGTGGGTGCCGTAATGGTGAGTAAAGCGGATTGACTGCCTTTGTCATGAGTGTTTGAGCCAAGTGTAGTCAAACGTGCTTGAGCTCGCTCGTATTCGGCAAGTGCTTGTACACGACCACTTTCTGCTGCTTCAATGTCCTTAGTGGCATTGGCTCCAATACTGTTGACACTCTTTGTGCGACCGAGTGCGCGATTAGCAAGATCCAGCGCATCTTTGGCTTTGATAGCGTCTGTTTGCGCCTGTGCCAGATCTGGAGAGCTGATCACGGCAAGCACTTGCCCTTTTTTAACGACATCGCCAAGTTTGACATTGAGTGCAACTAAACGTCCCGTTAGCGGAGATAATATATTCACTGTCGATGCAGGATTTGCTTCAACAACTCCTGGCACAGTAATGACATTCGAAGATGCAGCATCTGAAACCGAAGCAACCATCAGCCTAGATTGAAGCGGGGAGTCTTTGGCAACAATGATTTGATTGCCTTTATGGATGAACATGGGCTCATCGGCAGTCGCTTTGGCAGGGCTGGATGCTTTTGCATTTGGATTGACAATCCAAACAACGATCAGGATGGCGACGACAACTGAACTCAACATCAATGCTATTCTTTTAGTCATCAGTGAGTTGTAGATGCTGTGAATGAATGCTCGAATATTCATTAAGATCTCCACTACTGCTTTTACAGTAGATCAATGATTTCGATATTTTTTTGACATTCGATTAATCACGGTCAATAAATTATCAGGGTTTGGATTGCAGGCGATTTTAATCGTTCAAGATGGAGGTTCTATGGAGGGCTTGTGGTGATCATCTTTACTTGTAGATCAGATATTTAGAGCTATTTTTTTGAAAAATCTGGCTAAGAGTAGCGTTTAAATATGACAAAATTATTTCAATTAGAAAAATAAAGTAAGTATCAAAATTGCTTGGATAGCATATTTTTAAAAATGGGCTTCTTATTTGGATTCATCATGTGGGGCGTTATGGGTAGAAAGAATAAGCGGGGCCAATCAGATTGACTTGATCTTTTGTTATAAAGCTCATAAAAAAATCCTCACCAAGACATGCTTGACGAGGATTTTTGGTGGCAGTAGGTTTATGAAGGCTTCGACTATTAGCCTTGCTGAATACCAGCCACTAACCACTTGCGATCAGTGCTACCAATCGTTTGTACGAAGTGCCATGTTTCGCTGAATGGCGTAGGCGCAGAGTTGACGTCTTCACTCACTGTTCCGCTATACAAGACACTGACAACGTACTGACCATTTTCTTGAGCGCTGTCCACAATTTGAGCATTTAACTGTGGAAATTCCGCAGTGTCATGGTTGCTCGCAATGTCAGATTGCACTGCATTAAACATTTCAGGGGTGAAATAACGGCGTAGTTCTTCCAAGTTGCTAGAACTGTTCATGGTTTGCATGTGCAAGAACGTTGCTCGAGCCTGACGTAAGAACACTGCATTTTCAGTACCATCAGGCAGGGTTTGTCCGTTACTGGTGAACGGTGCAGGTGAGCCAAAACTAGCATTATTTGCGCCACCACCTACGGTTTGACCAAAAATATTGGTATTGCTACCGCTTGATGGAAACGGTTGCGGTGTTGCATTACTATTGCCAAAACCAAATGGGCTTGCTGAAGCTGGAGCGTTACTCGCCAGTGCGGGCTTTTTTGCTGCAAAACGACGATAAACAAAATAACCAACACCTGCCAAGATGATCAGCAGAAACCAAGGAAATCCGCCTTTCTTTTCAGCAGGCTGAGCTTGGTTCCAAGCACCAGAACCATTTTCGGTTTGTGCTGGTTGAGATGCCGTGGTTGCGTTGGCATTGTTGGAGTGCCCAATCATGGAACCGAGCAATGCACCACCAGCAACACCAGCGGCTACGCCACCCCAACCTGGACCTGAGCGCTGTGGAGCGGCTTGTTGTTGTGCAGGCTGCTGGTATGGTCGTACAGTGCTGCCACTGTTATTTGAGCTGCCATATGAACTTGATGAGTGGCTTGAAGAAGAACGACTCATCCCATAACTACTACCGCCACCGATACGTTTCGCCTCAGCCAATGGTGACAACGCAAGGGTCGCCATCATGAGCATTGATCCAACGGTGCGAGTATTTAATTTCATGTTAATCATTTCCTAAAAATGATGTGATATTTATTGAATACAATCTATGACTACATTGTGTAGTGCGCATGGGGGACTTGGCTTTTGCAAGCATCCCTCATACCGTTCATAAACTAACATATAATTTAAAAAATATCGTAGTGATGAAGTTGCAATTGGTATGAATTTGAAGCAGACCATTGAAAAATACATGCATATAACCCAGAGAGCCTATGCAACCCACTCTATGGGATATGTCTAATCAAATGCTGCGCTTAGCGCCTCATGTAAACGCCCCACACTGATGATTTCCATTCCATCTATCGCTTGCCTCGGTGCATTGCCTCTTGGAACGATGGCTTTTTTAAAGCCATGTTTGACAGCTTCACGTAAGCGTTCTTGACCGTTCGGCACAGGTCTGATTTCGCCGGAAAGCCCGACTTCACCGAAGACCACGAGTTCTTGTGGTAGCGCCCGACCTTTGAGGCTTGATGCGATCGCAAGGAGTACTGCCAAATCCGAGCCTGTCTCTAGAACCTTGATTCCGCCGACAACATTGACAAAGACGTCTTGTCCATTGGTATGAATACCGCCATGACGATGCATGACCGCAAGCAGCATGGCCAAGCGATTTTGATCCAACCCCAACGCCACGCGACGCGGTTGGCCCTGCGTGTCATCCACTAACGCTTGCACTTCAACGAGGAGTGGACGAGTTCCTTCGCGACTAATCATCACGATACTGCCAGGAATTGCTTCATCGTAGCGACTCAAGAATATGGCGGAAGGGTTAGCGACTTCACGTAGACCGCGATCGGTCATGGCAAAGACGCCCAGTTCATTGACCGCGCCAAAACGATTTTTGATTGCACGAATCATCCGAAAACGCGAATCCGATTCGCCTTCGAAATAAAGAACGCAATCAACCATATGTTCAAGCACTCGGGGCCCGGCTAATGCACCTTCTTTAGTCACGTGACCGACGAGGAATAGGGCTGTGCCTGTTTGCTTAGCATAGCGAGTAAGAATGGCCGCAGACTCACGAATCTGGGCCACACCGCCCGGTGCGGATTGCAGGGTTTCGGTAAAAAGAGTTTGGATGGAGTCCAACACTGCAACGGCTGGTTTTTCTGCGGTTAAGGTCGCACAGATCGTTTCAACGGATGTTTCTGCCATCACTTTGAGTTGATCAGTTGGAAGCTCTAACCGTTTGGCACGCATGGCGACTTGAGATAAAGACTCTTCACCTGTGACATAGAGCGCTTTTTCACCTTGCGCCATATGTGTGGCTGTCTGGAGAAGGATGGTTGATTTCCCAATTCCGGGATCACCGCCGATGAGCACCACTGAGCCATTCACAACACCGCCACCCAGCACACGATCAAACTCGCTGATGCCTGTCGTCAATCGTGATTCACGACTTACGGTAATTTGATCTAGACGTGTCACCGTTGCTGCCTGTCCAGCATAGCCCCCATTATTCATGCTTTTCGCACGGTGGGTTGTGGTGGGTTCAGGTCGGGCCTCAACTAAACAATTCCACTCTCCGCAATCACTGCATTGCCCAGACCATTTGGGATGGCTGGTTCCACAGTGTTGGCAGATGTAGATGGTTTTTACTTTGCTCATGTTGAACTCATTGGGAGTGATCGAAAATACAGCAGCATGGCTTTCATTTAAAAATATTAAAAAGAGCTGTTCTTTATGATGGTGGTTTTAGGCCATAAAAAAAAGCCTATCAGCTAAACTGATAGGCTTTTTTTCTGATTTTAAATCGTGCATTGATACTGCCGATTTAAACATCACTCGAATTTGGCGTCCCCACGGGGATTCGAACCCCGGTACTCACCGTGAAAGGGTGATGTCCTAGGCCTCTAGACGATGGGGACTAAAGGCAATGCATGCAACAGGCGCGTATTTTAGAGAAATACAGGGGGAAGTCAAGAGAATGCTGATCAGGATATGAACGTTTAATGAAATTAACTTAAAATAATTGAATTTTGCTTAATTTAAAAGCAGTTATACTCAAATTTTGATGCTCTAAGTTTAAGCAAGGAAATGACGAATGGCTCGGCGCAATGTCAATACACAGATACTGAAGCAGATTATTAGAATGCCTGATAGTCATAAAGGCAGTCACGGCAGTGTCGCGGTGGTAGGTGGGAACATCGGTATGCTGGGCGCTGCGCTACTCAGTGGACGCGCTGCATTTGCCGCAGGCGCAGGGAAGGTTTGGTTAAATGTGGTCGATCAGCGACTTGCTGTTGATCCTTTTGCACCAGAGTTGATGATTCGATCCCATAATGGAGATTTAGCACAAGCGACTGCTTTAGCTGTAGGTCCAGGATTAGGTGCAGATACTGTTGCTCATACTGCACTTGAGCGCTGCTTTGTGCAAAGTCATATTCCGACCGTGTTTGATGCCGATGCTCTAAATATGATGTCACGGACTGATAGCTATCGTAATCAGCTACACAATCGGACATCTATGGCTATTTTAACGCCTCACCCAGCAGAAGCAGGGCGGCTGCTAGGGTGTGATGTGGCAGATATTCAAGACAATCGTTTGCAAGCCGCTGAAAGAATTTCCCAGCATTATCACAGTATTGTTGTGTTGAAAGGTGATCAGAGCGTCGTTTTTCATCCCAGCGGTGAGTATGTTGTCAATTCCAGTGGCGGGCCAGCATTGGCTGTTGCAGGGCAGGGTGATGTCTTGACCGGCGTGATTGCAGCACTATTGGGTCAAGGTATTGATAGTTTTGAAGCGGCAAGCTTAGGCGCCTATATTCACGGACTCGCGGGTGATTTATATGCCGAGCAAGCGCAAGGGGATATCGGACTAACTGCGAGCGCAATGCCGAAGTTGGTTAGTCAGGTAATGAATCGTCTTTTGCGGGCGTTGGTTTCTTCGCCTGTTCTTTGATCTTGTCCAGCATGGTTTCCGCAGGGAGCTTGTGAATTACCGCGCGTAAGTGCTGGTAAAAGTCTTTGGATTCCTGATCTACCATGATGTCTGCTTCGGTCAAGGGTCTGGCGAGTGAGAGACCCTCAAGTGTGCGGCAGCGACTTAAGGCAACGTAAGTTTGCCCTGTTTCAAAGGCACCAGCACCGAGATTCAAGTGCACTTTTTCAAGCGTACGCCCTTGGCTTTTATGCACGGTCATGGCCCAAGCCAAGACCAATGGAAACTGGATATAGCTTCCAGTTTCATAGCGTTCAATTTCCTCGTCGATCATACCCCAGCGGTATTGATATTCTTGCCATTCATCGCGTTCGACTTCTACGGTTTGCTTGGAAACAGACATGACGACTGTAATTTTATCTGCGGTCATCTTTTTAACCGTGCCGACAGAACCATTGATCCAGCGTCGATTCAGGTCGTTCTTGGTGAACATGACTTGCGCACCGATCTTTAAAACCAGCTCCATCGGCGAGGGCAGTCGATCCGCTTTAAACTGACCCGTGAGTTGGCCCGTATAACTTTGCACGGAGGCATCCAATTTACTCAGTTCGCGATGATTACGCGTATCGACTTCGGCGTTACGTGGAGAAAGCCAAACAGCATCTATAGGCGGAGTATCGGTAATGGTACATCCTGCATTCAGCAGTGAGAGAGACTGTTTAAGGTCAACTCCCTCACGAATTTTGGTGAGAATATTGACGAATGCCTGATCCGATTGGCGAAATGTTTTTTTGAGTTCAACGGCGTAATATGGTGTATTGCGTAGACAGCGGGCTTTAAAGAATTTGGCTGAGCCATAAATGCGATCAAATAATGGTTTTGAAGACTCGCTAACGACAGGTGGGAGTTGGAAGAGATCACCGACCATGATCACGGTCATTCCTCCAAATGCACTATTGCCATCACGATTTTGCCTTAAAAAAGCACTGACGCCGTCTAGTAGGTTTGCCGTGACCATCGAGATCTCATCGATAATCAGTAGCTTGGCTTCTTTGATGTCGGTACGGTGAGGTGTGCTTTTGATGTCCTTCTTGACGATCCAAGCCGGAGGCAGTTGGCAAAGTGAATGCAGTGTTTTGCCATCAATATTAATGGCCGCCATCGCTGTTGGAGCACTGAGCAGAGCAGAACCGCGAAATTGCTTCATCAGCCATTTAATAAAGGTACTTTTGCCTGTACCCGCACCGCCAGTAACAAAGATCAGCGGAAAGTTTCGATCTATTAGCTGCTTGATCAGCAGGTATTCAGGCAGCACATCAATCTTTGATAGATCCGAGGATTGAAGATGCTCTTTGATCGGCATTGCAATATCTTTGCTGTAGCGAAATTCATCAAGATTGAGGTCGTCTATACCGTCATGCGAGTCGTGAAGATCTAATAGCTGGTTAAAAACAAAACCAGCTTCAGCAGTCAGCGCCATCAGAGATTCAGGTTTCATACGCGGCTAAAATAGTCCACTATGAATACGTGCTGGATATGGATTATTCCGATTCATCATTCGCATTTTCTTCAGTGCCTTCTGCGGCACCCATCACTTGCATGACTGGCCAAGCATTGACAATTTTACAAAATAGCTCAGCGGTCTTTTGGGTGTCGTACAGAGCCGCATGGGCTTCGCCATTGCTAAATGGAATGCCAGCAGCCTGACAGGCACGTGCCAAAACGGTTTGACCATAGGCTGCTGCTGCAAGAGTTACGGTATCAAAGACCGAGAAACTATGAAAAGGTGTTTGATTCTTGGTATGGGTACGCGCCACCGCAGCTTGTAAAAATCCAAGGTCAAAATGGGCATTATGCCCCACCAAAACGCAATGATTACAACCTTGCTCACGGCGTGTCTTTTCTAGGGACTTGAAAATTCGCAATAAAGCCGGCTTTTCTTCTTCGGCCATGCGAAAAGGGTTGAAGGGGTCAATGCCGATGAAATCGAGTGAGCGCTGATCAAGCTTGGAACCTTCAAACGGTTTAATGTGCGCATGAACGGCTTCACCGGGAACGAGCTGGTGATTTTCATCAAAGAGAATTGGGATACATGCGATTTCAAGCAGTGCATTGGTTTTAGAGTCCATGCCCGCCGTCTCAACATCGACCACAACAGGTAGGAATCCTCTAAAACGCTGTCCAATGATCGGACGTGTTTTGCTTGGAGCCGTATCATTATTTGATTGTATTAAATCACTCATGAGCTGAATCCATGCGTTGCGTCTTGTTGGATCGACCATGTGAGTGTTTCACCGGCGAGGAGTGGAACCAGTTTTTGATCCCCGAAGTATGCAAAGGATTCAGGAACAATTTGTTCATTTTTTACCAAGGTGATTGTGCGTGTATTGCGTGGTAAGCCATAAAAGTCTGCGCCAAAAAAGCTGGCAAATCCTTCTAATTTATCCAGTTTTCCAGCCTGTTCAAATGCTTCCGCATACAGTTCAATGGCAAAAGGTGCTGTGTAACAACCAGCACAGCCACAAGCATTTTCTTTTTTGTCCTGAGCGTGTGGTGCACTATCTGTGCCTAAGAAAAACTTAGGGTTACCACTTGTCGCCACTTCGATCAAAGCCGCTTGGTGACTTTGACGTTTTAGGATTGGCAAGCAATAAAAATGCGGACGAATGCCGCCAACCAGCATGTGGTTACGATTAAACAGTAGATGTTGAGGGGTGATCGTTGCCCCAACATTGGCGCCTTGTGCTTGTACAAAAGCAGCGGCATCGCCCGTTGTAATATGTTCAAGGACGAGTCTTAAGCGTGGGAAGCGCTGAAGAAGTGGCTCAAGCACTTCATCGAGAAAGCGCTTTTCACGATCAAAAATATCAACATGATTATGGGTCACTTCACCATGCAGAAGGAACGGCACGCCATGTTCTTCCATTTGAGCAATCACGTCATACACTTTGGATAGGTCGCTGACACCAGAGTGCGAGTTAGTCGTTGCACCTGCCGGGTAGAGTTTGACCGCTTGTACATGGCTTGAGTTTTTGAGTTTTAGAATTTCAGCAGGATCAGTATGATCTGTCAGATAGAGCACCATGCGAGGATCAAATGCAGCCTCTGCACCATGGGCTGTAGGCACAGGCACATGCTCCATGATACGCGCGCGATACGCCTCAGCTTCTTCGACTGTTTTGACAGGAGGGACGAGATTCGGCATACAGATCACACGATTAAACGTTTTTGCAATATCGGGCACAGTGCGTTCGAGTGCCAATCCATCCCGTAAATGAATATGCCAGTCGTCTGGTTGAGTAATCGTTAGCGTTGTTTGATTGGCAGTGCGGGGTGTTGTCACGGGTGAAAATACTCATAAAACTTTTGTGTCATGATAGTCGAAATAGCGCTGTAAAACACGGCAAAATCGATGCGTTAACTTTAAGATATTCATTTGCTACTAAAAAAAACAAGTA
This sequence comes from Aquirhabdus sp., assembly GCF_046462495.1. NCBI lineage: Bacteria > Pseudomonadati > Pseudomonadota > Gammaproteobacteria > Moraxellales > Moraxellaceae > Aquirhabdus > Aquirhabdus sp. The sequence goes on from NZ_JBKGVE010000011.1 coordinate 83,668, forward strand.
ATTTGATGGCGCAAGGCCATCAAATATTCTATCGGTAGGGCGTTTTTTTTGTTAATGTGTGAACAAGGAAATATGAAAAATTGATTTATAAGGATTCAGTTCTTTAGATGAGACGGACTTGAAAAATAAACCACCCGCCACGCCAATACCTAAAGAAGATGTACTGATACGCGAATTGCTATCAGGTCAACGTTTTCTCATGCGTTCATTTCAGCCTGAAATGGAGTCTGCATTCTGGCGTACACTTGCCGAACGTTCGACAAGTATGATCAATGGCTTTATTTTTCCCGGTGCAATTGTTTATCTCATTTTAGGGGTGCTCAACCTTCCAATCGTTTACTACTTCAGTTGGAGTTATTTTAGGACGCAGGATTTATACAACCTCGCCTATATGTATGCGATTGGCATCTTGTGTTTAGGGACACTCCCTGCGCTTTTGAAGCGATCTTTTTTTCATCAGTATTTTTACGCCATCATGGGCACCATTTCTTTCTTTGGTGTGCTCTCAACGTCATATTTTTCTTTACAGTTTAAAACGCCGTGGGTTTCTCAAGCCGCGACCTATGATGTGGTTCTTGTTTATATTTTGGTCTATTTCATCATTGGGATGAAACCGCGCTTTATCTTTGCCGTGGGGCTATCTGCTGGGCTGTTGGCGTTGGCGATTGCTTATTTCCGAACTGCAAATTTTGACTTTATCTGGTATTCCAACGAAGAGTTGGTACGTTATGTCTACTATGTCGGGTTGATTAATTTAGTCGGATTAGTTGTCAGTACTGTAAATATTGCTAAAGAGCGTGTCAGCTTTCTTCAGTCGCGCTTGCTCGAGTTAGATAAACTGCAAGCAGAGGATATGAGTGATAAGTTGACGCGTTTATCACGCGAAGACCCCGTCACAGGACTTGCAAATCGCCGATATTTTAATGAAAGGATGGATGAGGAGTGGGAGCGGGCACAGCGCTCTGGAGAGCCACTGTCTGTATTGTTCATTGATATTGATCATTTCAAGACCTATAACGACACCTATGGTCATCTACAGGGTGACGAAGCGTTGCATCAAGTTGCACAGACGTTGAAGTTATTTTTGCATCGCAGTACAGACTTAGCGGCGCGTTATGGCGGCGAAGAATTTTTAGTGCTGTTACCCAATACGCCTGTCGCAGGTGCAAAAACTGTTGCTGATAAAGTGCTTGCAGCGGTTGATGCACTCAACATTGAACATAAAAAATCTAAAACTGCAAAATTTGTGACCGTCAGTATCGGTGTATCGACCTGTACCTTTGTGGATTCAGACGTGACTATTGCTGAATTAATCAATCAAGCCGATGAGGCGGTTTATAAAGCCAAAGCCGACGGTCGTCACAGGGTTCGTGAATATCATCGAATGTAACGCTTCGCTTTATACAATATTCTTCTCCATCATGTGATTTAAGCGCTTTGGATGTGCTGCGCGGCATGTTGGTTTCATGTAGAATGCGTCGATTCTGAATTTGATACTAGAGTAGGGCTTTCTTATACATTGGGATAGTCTGCTCATCGTGCTGTTTAAATTTTCTAATGCATACTGGAACATTATTCATGGCGGAAAAACGCAAAGTCGTACTGGCCTATTCGGGCGGTTTGGATACTTCAGTCATTCTGACATGGCTGCAAGAGAAATATGATGCGGAAGTGATTACGTTTACCGCAGATATCGGGCAGGGTGAAGAAGTTGAACCTGCTCGTGCAAAAGCGCAGCAAATGGGTGTGAAATCGATTCACATTGAAGATTTGCGTGAAGAATTTGCACGCGATTATGTGTTTCCCATGTTCCGTGCCAACGCCATTTATGAAGGTGAATACCTACTGGGCACATCGATTGCGCGTCCTTTGATTGCCAAGCGTCTGGTTGAGATTGCAAAAGAACATGGTGCTGAATACATCAGCCATGGCGCAACTGGGAAAGGTAATGATCAAGTGCGCTTTGAATTAGGCGCTTTTGCCCTTGCGCCAAATCTCAAGACCATCGCGCCTTGGCGCGAATGGGATCTGACGTCTCGTGAAACGCTGATGGCCTATGCAAAAGAGCGCAACATTCCGATTGATTTTGCAAAATCAGGCAAAAAATCACCTTATTCTATGGATGCTAATCTTCTGCATATTTCCTATGAAGGCGGCGGCTTAGAAGATCCATACTGGGAACCAGAAGAAGATATCTGGCGCTGGACGGTGAGCCCTGAGAAGGCACCTGATGCACCGCAATATGTTGAACTCAGTTATCAAGCGGGTGATATCGTTGCGATTGATGGTGTTGCTATGACGCCTGCAGAAGTGATGATTAAGTTGAATGAACTTGGCGGTAAGCATGGTATTGGTCGACTGGATCTGGTTGAAAACCGCTATGTGGGTATGAAGTCACGCGGTTGCTATGAGACCCCAGCGGGCACCATCATGCTGCGAGCGCATCGTGCGATTGAGTCCATTACACTGGATCGAGAAGTTGCTCACCTAAAAGATGAATTGATGCCACGTTATGCAAGCCTAGTTTATAACGGCTATTGGTGGAGCCCAGAGCGTAAAATGCTACAGGTGATGATTGATGAGTCACAAGCACCGGTTAATGGTGTGGTACGTGTAAAACTGTACAAAGGCAACGTCATTGTTGCTGGCCGTAAGTCTGATAATTCATTATTTGATGCCAATATTGCGACATTTGAAGATGATCGCGGCGCTTATAACCAAAAAGATGCTGAAGGATTTATCCGTTTAAATGGTTTACGTCTACGTATCGCAGCAAGCAAAGGTCGAAAAATGGATTAATCCATTTGGCGTCTGACAAAAAAAGCGAACCTCTGGGTTCGCTTTTTTGCTTTTAAACTTGGTGCATTTGAGAGTCACACGTTTGAATGTGATCTTAAGTCTTTGTTAGGCTCGCTTGATCAATCGCAGTATGAAGATCAAAATGATCGCTCCTATCGTTGCGACGATGATGCTACCAATTGTACCGCCACCAGCGGAAACACCCAGTTTGGTGAATATAAAGCCACCGATGAATGCGCCGAGCACACCAACGATCATATCGCCGATAATACCAAAACCGCCGCCTTTAACCAGTAAGCCTGCTAGCCAACCCGCGACTAGACCAATCAATAAGAACCAGAGAAAGCTCATAAGATATTCCTTTTATAAAGTGGATCGTGTCGTTTCGAATCGAAATGCACTGTTTCCAATCATTCTTTGCTCAGTCAGCATTCATATTTCTTCTAGCTGAGCATCTTTGATGATGTGTATTTGGCTGTTCAAATCATATAAAAATAAATATTTTTAATGTTTTACCAGCCTCCTGTATTAATCATGAGGTTGGTGTTGATGAAAAAACACCCGAGTTTGCGGAGAGTTCCGTAACAATTCGTGAGTTTTGGGGCGGGAGTGTAAAAAAACCTCCAAATATGGAGGCTTGTTTTTGTTAAATTTTTGCTATTAGACTGTTTTAATGAAGAGTGCAATCAGTTTGCGTGTCAATTCGGTGTAGGGCGGGAAGAACATTTTTGCCAGCATCAGCCAGTTACGCACAATCGCACGCTCATGAGAGAAGGCAAGGAAACCATGATAACCATGCGCACTGCCGATTCCGGAGTTATTTACGCCCCCAAATGGCAGGTTGCCATGTAGGAATTGAACCACGCTATGATTGACGCAGGCACCGCCAGACGATGTTTGCTGCAAAACTTTACGAATATTGTCGTTATTCTTGCTCCAGACATAAAGCGCTAGAGGTTTGGGGTCTGCGTTGATCTTGGCAATGACGTTGTCGAGTTGATCAAAACCAATAATAGGGAGCAGAGGGCCAAAAATCTCTTCGCGCATAATATCAGCCTCTTGTGGGATACTATCCAATATGGTTGGTGAGATATAACGCTGTGTTTCATCGATTTGACCACCTGTGACCACTTTAGCACCGCGTGTGACGGCATCATCGAGTAGATGTTTGACACGGCTCACATGACGATCATTGACGATGCGGGCAAGATCGGGACTTTGAATCTGGAGTGTGTTTTTGCCATAAGTCTTTTCTAAGGTGGCGACACAATGCTCTAAAAATTTATCTTTGACCTTGTTGTGGACGTAGATATGATCTGGCGCAATACAGGTTTGACCATTGTTAGTGTATTTTGCCCATAAGGTATTTTGAGCAGCTACAGCTAAATCTGCACTTTCATCAATGATCGTTGGTGATTTGCCGCCTAGTTCGAGTGTGACGCTGGTAAGGTTTTTTGCAGCAGCAGCCATGACAATTTTGCCAACGGTTGGTGAGCCTGTGAAAAAAATATGATCAAAGGGGAGCTCAAGCAACGCTTGTGCAACGCTGGCATCGCCTTCAAAGACCACGATTTCACTGGGATCAAATGTTTGCTTGATAATCTGAGTAATCACACTCGACAAGTGTGGAGTCATTTCGGATGTTTTAATGATCGCGGTATTACCCGCTGCAATCGCAGAAACTAGAGGACCCAGAGTCAGGTTCACAGGATAGTTCCATGGCGATATGATGAGGACACGTCCTTTAGGCTCATATTGGGTATAACCGGTAGTACCGACCATCATCCGTGACGGCCAAACCTTTTTGGGTTTCATCCAGCGACCTAATTTACGAATGGCATCATTGGCTTCGGCGACGACAGGCAGTATCTCAGTCAGTTCAACTTCGGTAGCAGGCTTACCAAAGTCTGCAAAACCAGCAGCAATGATTTCTTGCTGATGAGTTAGCAGCGCGGCTTTTAATGCTTTGATCTTCTCAATGCGCTCAGCCTTAGTTGATTGGCGTAAGCGAATCGCTGTTGCTGCTTGAGCTGCAAAAGCGTGTTGGACAGTTGTTGTATCGACCTGTAGCGGCTCTTGTGAAAATGGGCTGTTCATGGCTATCCTTGTGCCTCTTCATATTTAATATACCTATCAGTATAGCTGTTCACGATCAGTATGATGAAGACATTTGTTGAGAATATTTAATTCTTAAAAGTATGTATCTCATAGGGGGGGATCCTGTCACATTAATGAAAAGAAGTAAGGTGTATCCCTATTTTTAATCCAGTTACTCATTGAGTCCTAAAGAGCGTTCTATGCATCACATTGAGATTGATATCACTCGGCAAACATTGACTTTTTTTGGAGATGAGCAAGCACTGGTTTATTCCGTTTCCACAGCATTAAATGGTGTGGGGGAAATTGAAGGCAGTGAAAGAACACCCAGAGGCGCGCATGTGATTAGTGAAAAAATCGGGGGGGATTTGCCAGTAAATGCTGTACTGCGGGGTCGGCAATTTACAGGTGAGATTTATGATTCGTTACTTGCAGAAGCTTACCCTAATCGGGATTGGATATTAACGAGAATTCTTTGGTTGACAGGACGTGAGCCGGGGTTTAATCACGGCGTGAATGATGAAGGAGTTAATGTGGACTCTCATCAGCGCTATATCTATATTCATGGTACTCCTGACAGTGAACCTATGGGTGTCGCTAAGTCACATGGTTGTATTCGGATGCATAATCATGACCTCATCGATTTATTTGCGCGAGTCGAAGAGGGGGTCACCGTCAATATTGTGGAGTCGCGTTAAGTGGTGAAGAAATGCACCAGTTTGATAGTGTAAGTGACATCATCAGAAGGTTATAAAAGTCTGTGTATACCGAGTGGTCAATATTTAACCTTAAAATGGTCATATTTTTTTAAAAACCAAAGTTTAAATAAAATGCATATAAAACAGACGATTGTATGTTTAATCATTCATTTGAATGCGGAGTTGTACGGCTTTTGAACAGTCAGGCGTCTTTTTAGGAAAAAGCTTTTAAAACCGTTGACACAGTCTAAGAACTCTCTATAATGCACCCCACGTTGAACGAACACAGAAACACAAACAACGTAAGCAATATTGGGCGTTTAGCTCAGTTGGTAGAGCAGCGCCCTTACAAGGCGCGGGTCGGCGGTTCGAGCCCGTCAACGCCCACCAATATTGCCCTAGTTTGTGATATCAGTAACGTTTAGCTAGACCTAGCAGCGGTAGTTCAGTT
>NZ_JBKGVE010000012.1:0-465859 GCF_046462495.1 Aquirhabdus sp.
CTCCCTAAAACACTTAAGCTACTGTTTTACTTACTTATTTCTAAGCCAGTCACCGTCGCTGTGGGGTGCATTCTATACATTCCACATCAACTGTCAAACCCTTTCTTCTCTTATTTAATCAAGTGGTCAGTTTGTAGGCGATATTTGGCGGTTTATGCCATTTTTGAACAAAACTTACCCAAATTCCTAATCTTTAATATACGCCCTTTATTTCATGACTGTTCACCTATACGACGAATAACACTCTTTCCCTGTACTGAACTTAAAGTATCCCACGTATCTTCTACCTCAATATCTTATAAAGTGCGAGACATTCAGCACTTTTCACTAAAGTTCCACGCAGCCATCACTGATTCTTCACGAAGAAACCATTGCATCCCGCAATCTACTGTCGCATCATTTAAAAAGTTTTCTTAATTAAGTACGGCGTATTATCTTGTCTGCTCCTAATCTTTCTAAAAATTCTTCTCAGTTAGTACGTCGCATCATGCGTCATGGCACTGGAATGCCAAGCCAAAATAATGGATTTGTCATTATCGGACTTGTTATCCTTGTCGTTATCGCAGTTGTCTTAATCGGGCTCGGCATTTACGTTGCCCGACTTGATAGTGTGGTTAGAACCAAATTTGAAGGTCAACGCTGGGAAATTCCTGCGAAAGTTTATGCCCGTCCTCTAGAACTCTATGTGGGCGCAACTGTCGATAAGAAAGGCATAAAAGACGAACTTGAACTCCTGGGTTATAAAAGCAGTGATAGCTATCAGACATCTGGCACCTATACCGACTCTGCAAATACCTTATTTATTCATACCCGCGGCTTTAACTTTGGGACATCCAAAGAACCCGAGCAAGTTCTCAAAGTTCAATTCACAACAACATCAGCGAATAATGGCATTGCAGATATTCAAAGTACCCAGCCCAACACCACGGGTGTTGCACGTTTAGAGCCCGTTTTAATTGGGGGTATCTATCCGCGCATTAATGAAGACCGTGTACTAATCAAACTGAGTGAAACGCCACAATCTCTTGTTGATGCGCTGATTGCGACTGAAGATCGCTCATTCTATCAGCATCATGGCGTATCGATTCGTGGGCTGGGACGTGCCTTGTTATCCAATGCAACGGGCGGAGCTCGTCAGGGTGGATCAACACTCACTCAACAGTTGGTGAAAAACTTCTATCTCACCAGTGAACGTACTTTAAAGCGCAAAGCAACAGAAGCCGTAATGGCTCTGCTCCTTGAATCACATTACTCAAAGAATGAAATTTTAGAAACTTATTTAAACGAGATTAATCTCGGCCAAAACGGCAACCGCTCTATTAATGGTTTCGGCTTAGCCTCACAGTTTTATTTTGGCCAACCGATTCAAGAGTTGAAGCTGAATCAAGTCGCCCTGCTCGTCGGTCTAGTTAAAGGACCAAGCGAATACAATCCTTGGCGTCATCCTGAAGCTTCGCTCGCACGTCGAAATGTCGTTCTGCAAAATATGCTGGACCAAGGCAAAATTACTCAAGAACAGTATCAAGCTGCACACGATATGCCCCTAGGCATCGTGGAGAAGCCAACAGCAGGACAAAGCTTATATCCAGACTTTTTAGATATGGTTCGTCGCCAACTGCGTCTGGAATATCAAGAGACCGATCTAACCAGTGATGGCTTGCAGATTTTTACGACGCTAGATCCTCGCGTACAAAATGCAGCAGATGCCGCATTTGCAGAAACTTTGAATAAAATCGTGAAATCCAACCCTAAACGATTAACAGGATTACAAGGTGCTGTCCTTGTTGGGAATCCACAAAACGGCGAAATTTTAGCAGTCGTTGGTGGTTCAGGCTTATTTACTGGATATAACCGTGCTTTAGATGCCCGCAGACAAGTCGGATCACTATTTAAGCCTGCGGTTTATCTCACAGCACTAGCCTCAGGTCGATATAACCTTGCCTCACTCGTAGATGATGGTCCTGTGAATATCACTGGTGCTGGCATGTCCAATTGGCAACCGAAAAACTATGATCTACAAGATCATGGCGTTGTCTCTCTCACCGATGCATTAGCCCATTCTTATAATCAGGCCACTGTTAACTTAGGTATGCAATTAGGTGTTCCACAAGTTGTTGGAACCTTAAAAGATTTAGGCATCAACGCCACATTACCCACCTACCCTTCAGTGTTGCTCGGTGCAGCAAATCTTGCTCCGCTTGATATCCTGAATATGTATGGCACGATTGCCTCTGATGGGTTTCAACATCCACCTCGAGCCATTATTTCCGTCATAAAAGCCACGGGTGAACCACTACAACGGTATGGCTTGTCTATGCGTCAAAGTGTAGATCCTGCACCGACATATTTACTGAACTATGCAATGCAACAAGTCGTAAAATCAGGGACTGCACAAGCTGCTAACCGTACACTGTCTCCAGCGCTCAATCTCGCGGGTAAAACGGGTACAACCAATGACTTGCGTGACTCTTGGTTTGCGGGTTATAGCGGTAACTATGTGTCTGTGGTCTGGGTTGGTCAGGACGATAACCGCCCAACTGGATTGAGCGGTGCATCAGGTGCTTTACCCATTTGGATTAACCTCATGAGTCGCCTGAAACTAACACCGGTTGAGCTTGCTCAACCAGATGGCGTTGTTTGGCAGTGGGTAGATGCTGCGAGTGGTCAAGTATCAGCAGAGGGTTGCCCTGGTGCAACGTATATTCCGATGCTCCGCACCACGCTCCCTTCTCAAATCTCTCCGTGTGGACAAGAGAAGATTGATCAATTGCAACAATCACAAAATAATACGGACATGTATAGCACACCAGTCATGCCTAGCAACAACGGCGCCCAAAATACAACGGCTGCACCTACTGCATCGACACCAGTAACGCCATCCGCTCCAGCTCCACGTACACCACCGCGTCAAACTTCGGCTATTGATCGCGCGATGGAAAGTTTCTAATGATGAGAATAGATATGAATCAGGTTATGGATAAAGTACAGCCGATGAAATTGAGAACCGAAAAGCTGATCATTATGGGTTTGGTTTTAGGCCTAGTCGGCTGCCAATCTGCACCACCAGTCGTGGTTCCACCTAAAGTTCATCCTCCAAAGCCTCAGATTCAAAAGCCGAAGCCACCAAGCCCAACAACCGCTCAGCCTGAATTCGGATACCCACCGCTTCAGTCGCAGACCTTACCGAGTACGCCTCTACCTCCCGCACCTGCGCAGCCTCAGGTTGCCCTCCGTGATGGTCATGATATTCCGTTAGTACAAAGTCTGATGACGCAAGGCCAGCAGCAATTACAGCTGGGCCAATTGGATAATGCTGAAGAAACTTTCGATCGCGTGCAGCGCATTGCTCCGCAATTCTCGAGTGTCTACGCACGATTAAGTGAAGTGGCTTTAAAAAAGAAAGATGGTGCAACAGCTGAAGGAATGGCGCGTCGCGGGCTCGTTCTCGCTAAATCGCCTCAACAAAAAAGTGGCTTCTGGCAACTCATTGCTTTGGCTGGTGCCTTGCAAAATAAACCGGATGTGGTGAATGAAGCGAAGGGGCATTTGCAGGGGCAGTAGCTTTTTAAATAAACCTCACACCCGCTACACCAAAACCACCCAGCCCTTTGACTTGATCAATGTCACTGGGTTGCATGCCCCCTAGCGCATAAACGGGTATATCACTCAAACTAGCTAACCTTGCAAAGCCATCCCATCCCAGAACGTCACCGTTAGGATGGGTTGGTGTCGGTAAAACCGCACCAACCATGATCGCATCAACACCCAACTTCTGAGCATGGACAACCGAAGCCTCATCGTGACAAGCCGCGAACCAGAACTCTCGTTCAGAACGACGCTCTAGATGATTTTTCGCCAATAAAGCGGTTTGGGTAAGGTGACGACCAACGATAAATTCATTTAAGGCTTCTGGTGCATCCCATACTGCAATCAGATTCAAATCAGGACGCAGCATAGAAAGGCGCTGGACTGTCATAGCATAAAGTTCTGAGGAAACAGTGGGTAATCGTACATACACCCAAGCGTCCGTTTCTTTCTCAATGGCAATCTCAGCTAGCCAAGGCGCAATGGCGACTTCGCTCGGCTCATAAAGATCAGATGTAATCGAATAGCGGGTTGGTAACTGAGCAGCACGCACAATTGGACGATTCGCATCGGGGAAATTGAGCTCAAACAAGGCATCTAAATCCACCCAAGTCAGTGGCTGCCCTTCTCGCCCGATCGGCTCTCCAGTAAAAGACTCAATACGGTAGACATGCAGACAAACCGTCTTTTCGGGATATCTATACGTGAGGCGCTGAACAAATTGAGGATCATGAATATCAATGCCAAGCTCTTCATGCAGCTCACGCGTCAGTGCTGTGGTTACTAACTCTCCAGCTTCGACTTTGCCCCCAGGAAACTCGAAACGCCCACCTTGATGCTGATGCAGAGCGCGCTTAGCCAGCAGTGCCTGTCCATTTTTAACAATCAAACCGACAGCAACATCGACAACTTTATTAGAAGAACTCATATTTAAATCTTTGATCCATCAATTAAAACGATGCATAAGCTGTGCAAGATGCTGACCAAACCAGCGCGCCGTCGCCATATCGCCATCGGGTGGTGTTTGGGCAACAGGTAAATTATCAGACTGGGTCATCAAACCTAAGAAACTGGCTAAGCGATTTAGGTCGTTTGGCGCATGTCCTTGTGACATCAGCGGCAGACCACTCCATAGCATGCCATGCTGCATGGCAAACAGATTAATTTGCTGGAGCACTGATAATTTGTCTCCACTCAGCCCGCCAGAGTTGGCAAACCCTGCAGCAAGCTTACCGGACCATGCTCGGGCCATCCAACGACTCGAGGTCGCATCCATAAATAGCTTAAATTGACCTGTCACACTCCCCATATAGGTCGGGGAACCAAAAACCAGTAGATCCGCTTGGTCCAAAAGTTCCCATTTATAGTGGTCCATATGCTCAACCGATACGAGAGAGGCATCCACATCGGCGACTTCATTAGCACCATCGACAATGGCTTGAGCCACGCGTGCGGTATGACCATAGGCGCTGTGATACACGACACAAAGTCGCTTTACTCGTTGGGCAATTGCAGGATTAGACTGTAAAGGCTGTGTAGACAAAGTAAAATTTCCAGTAATTCTGACCAATATAATGCGTGATATCTATCAACGCATCTTACCCCATACGAGGCTAAACTACAGTTTTATCAATCATCATGCATTATGGTCGAATCATGACCACTGTGGCCATACGTCCAGTTTGCTGATCACGACGGTATGAAAAAAACTGGTCTTGATTCAGCACCGTGCAATGTTCACCACCGCTGACACGCTCGATACCCAATCCCATTAAACGTAAACGTGCCAATTGATAGAGATCCGCTTTGTCCTTACCATTGGGTAACGCCGTAAATGCGTCAGCACTGGCAGGGTCATCCTGAACAAACTGATCTCGAACTTCGGGACCGACCTCAAAGGACTCAGCACCAATCGCAGCACCTAGCCATGCATAAACCGGTGGTTCTTTCATGGCGTGCGCAGCCGCTTCAATGACGCCAGAAAGCAGACCACGCCAGCCCGCGTGCGAGCATGCAACTTCACGACCATCCGCACTAGACAACACTACTGGTAAACAGTCGGCCGTCATGATGACACAACCAACACCGATCTGATCCGTGACCACGGCATCAGCAGTTGGCACTTGAATCTGCACGTCGGCAGTCGCTCGATAAACTTCAGTGCCATGAACTTGATTGAGCCACACCAAACGTTCACAACCGTAAGGAGCAAGCTGCTGAAGTAGCGCCATACGATTGGCTTGTACCGTCGCTGGGTCATCACCAACATGCAGTGCAAGATTAAACGTGTCAAAGGGTGCAAGGCTATGACCTGCTCCATGACGTAACGTCTGACCTGCCAAAACTGAGGGCGGTAATCCCGTTGCGGCTAGCCAATTTAGGGAGCTCTCTTGTAAATCAATACTCAAAATCATCTCCAACGATATTCGCCCAGTGATCTATTTTAGAATAGGCCCCTTAAACTGATATGACAGCAATCAAGCCCATTAAAACCTAGCGGAACTGACTCAGATCAGGTTGTGCCTCACGGCGCAACATTTTGACTAAATGGGTAAAGTCATCAGGCCAAGGCGCTTCAAAGTGCATTTCTTCGCCAGTTACCGGATGAATCAAACCCAACTCGCGTGCATGCAGTGCTTGACGTTTAAACCCTTGCAAGGTTTGAATCAGGTCAGCGCTAATGCCTCTTGGCAAACGCGCACGACCACCATAAGTCGCATCGCCAACCAATGGAAAACCGATATGAGCCATATGTACACGAATTTGATGTGTGCGACCTGTTTCTAATTGAACCCGAAGCAAACTGTGCGAACCAAAACGTTCAGTCACGCGATAATGTGTCACAGATGGACGTCCGCCATGCTGCACACTCATTTTCAAACGATCGACAGAGTGACGACGGATAGGTTCATCAATCGTCCCCCCCGCGATCACATGCCCCACGGCTACGGCGTCATAAATCCTAAACACCGATTTCTCAGCCAGTTGCTGTGACAAGCTATGCTGTGCAACCAATGTTTTGGCAATAACCAATAGACCGCTAGTTTCTTTGTCAATCCGATGAACCAATCCCGCCCGTGGAAGTTCGGCTAAGCGTGAGTCATGGTGCAATAAACCATTGACTAGTGTCCCAGACCAATTCCCGACACCGGGATGAACGACAAGTCCTGCTGGCTTATTCAAAACAATGATCTGATCATCTTCAAACACAATATTCAGCGGAATATCTTCGGGCAAGCTACGTGTTTGCGCTTCCAGTTTTACATCAAGGGTGATGGTCTCTCCACCCAAAGCACGGGATTTCGGTTTAACAACTTTCCCATCAAAAGTGAGCTGACCACCCAGCATCCACTCTTTTAACTTTTCACGCGAGTATTCTGAAAATAAAGAAGCAGCAGCCTGATCAAAGCGTAAACCGGCTAAACTTTCATCAATAACTGCTGTTTTCTCAATATGTGTAGCGGGATGTGCCTGTAAGCCAAAATCATCCGGCAACTGCTCATTTGGGGTATCTATGGCATCGTCATCGATCAGACTTTCAAGATCATCCTCAGGCGCAGCTTCATCTTCAGACCATCCATCAATGGCGTCTAAATCGGTTATCGAATCTTTCTCTGGGTTTTCGCTCATTGTTTGCGTCGTCATCTGTAGGCTTTGTGTGTTGGTCATGGATTTTATCATTTGCGAAACAGCGCAAAAATGCTTTAATACCCGGCATTGTAGCCCAGATGGGCATGTTTCTCAGGAGTTTTTATGTCGCTGCCGCGTTTGACGGGTCTTGTAGTGCCAGTTGTACTGTCAGGATCGTTATTGCTGTCCGCTTGTAGCAGCTTATTCAGCAAAGATGCAGATCGGAAAAAAGACGCTGGTCCCACCCAAACTGAACAGGGTTATTATCAATCCGCTCAACGGTATTTAGGAGACGCACGCTTTAGTGATGCGACCAAAGACCTTGAAGCCCTTGAAACGTATTACCCAGTCGGCGCCTATACCGAACAAAGTCAACTTGATTTGATGTATGCACGTTTCCGTAATAGCGATTACCCCGGTGCAATCACCGCTGCGGATCGTTTTATCAAACTGTATCCACAAAACCCGCAAGTCGACTATGCGTATTATCTGCGTGGTGTTGCCAATATGGAAACTGGCTCTGACGTTTTACTCCGTTATACCAACCTGAATTCAGCACATCGTGATACGGGCTACCTGCGCGCGGCATACGACAACTTCCGTGACTTAGTCACCAAGTTCCCGCAAAGTGGCTATGCACCTGATGCTGCACAGCGTATGCGCTTTATCACCAATCAATTCGCCGAAGGTGAAATGAACGTTGCTCGCTATAATGTGAAACGTAAAGCCTATGTCGCTGCGGTTCAACGCGCACGCTGGGTTGTAGAGTATTACCAAGAAACCCCTCAAGTACCTGAAGCACTAGCGACTCTGGTTTATAGCTATCAACAACTCGGTATGAATGACCTTGCAAATCAATATTTAGATTTGCTAAAAACAAACTACCCAAAACTGGTTCATGGCGACACAGTGAATCTGGCTGAAGCACGCGGTGAAGCGTCTTGGGTCAATAAAATGACTTTAGGGATATTGGGTAAACCGGCTGCCACCATTATCCCCAATGGACCTACCGATCAACCGGCAAAAGCACCGATCCCAAGTAGTGATGTCAATGCCCCAGCCCAGCCGACGACCTTACAGAAAACTGGACAAGTGCTCAGTAAAGTTGGGCATGGCGTAACGCGTTGGTTCGGCACACTCTTCTCAGGTGGGGATAACAGCGAAATGGGGGAAAGCAATAACGCGCCAGCGTCTAGAGCAACCTCACCATCTCAAATTTCTTCTGCGTCACCTGCAGCCGCAACCAAGCCATAACTAAGCTTGGCATGTTATCATCCTCCATCAGCGATGTTCGATATCGCATCTGATGGAGGTTGTTTGACATGAGTATTCCACGCGCAATTGTCGATCAAATTATTGATCGTACAGACTTGGTCGAACTCATTCACAGCCACGTTCCGCTCAAAAAATCTGGCAAAAGCTATACCGCTTGCTGCCCTTTCCATCAAGAAAGTACCCCATCATTTCACGTTCACCGTGACAAAGGCTATTACCATTGCTTTGGTTGTAACGCCAATGGCAACGCCATAAGTTTTCTCATGAACTATGAGAACCGAGACTTTATCGATGTCCTCAAAGATCTTGCGCAACGTGCTGGCGTAGAACTGCCTGAACGGAATCCTCAAGCAGTACGTGAAGCAAAGGCTCGCTTGAGCTATACACGGCAAGCAACACCCGTCGCACAGAAAAAACCGACCGAAATCAAATCATCCACTCAGTTGACTACCCCAGTGACGTCAAACTCTGAAGCGCCTGCTGCGGACTTTTCCGGGCTAGATGAGGATTCCTACTTAAACTCGGCACCGAGTAGTGATGATAGTCTCGATTATTATGAGTATGATTTTCCACTCCAGCCCCTAGCACCCGATGAGCCTTTAGAAGCAACTCTCTATGATTTGGTTGAGCAAGTTGCACAGTTCTACGAACAACAACTGACACAAAATCCACCCGCACGCGCTTATTTTGATCGTCGTGGTTTAGATGATGCAGCGATTCAATCTTGGCGCCTAGGCTATGCGCCCGATCACGCCAATCATCTCGCACAGCGTTTTCCTCATGATATTGAAGGTCTCAAGAAACTTGGACTCATCCGGACCACCGAACAGGGTCGTGACTACGTGCTGTTACGTGACCGTGTCATCTTTCCTATCCGTGACCCTAAAGGGCGTGTGGTGGGCTTTGGTGGACGTGCTATGCGCGATGACATCAAGCCTAAATATATCAACTCGCCTGAATCTGAGATTTTTTATAAAAACCAAATTCTGTATGGTCTCTATGAGAGCCGTAAAGCGCGGGCTGAAGAGTGGTTGATTGTTGAAGGCTATATGGATGTTATTGCGCTGCATCAGGCAGGACTACCGGGTGCTGTTGCTGCTCTGGGAACGGCAACCAACGTCGATCATCTACTCACCTTATTTAAGCAAAATCCACGCGTGACTTTAGCTTTTGACGGCGACAATGCGGGTCAACGTGCAGCTTGGCGGACCTTAGAACTATCATTGCCCGTACTCGATGATGGTCGAGAACTACGTTTCCTCGTGTTGCCACAAGATCACGACCCCGACTCTCTGGTACGAATCGAAGGTGCCGCTGGCTTAAAGCGCCGAATTCAAAATGCTCCTCCATTATCCGACTTTCTCTACGAAACTCTTGCCGTACAGCACAATCTGGCCCATCCCGAAGGCAAAAGCCGTCTCATGCGTGACGCGCAGGAGATGATTAATCTCTTACCGCAAAATGGCAGTTATCGCAGGTTACTCTTCCAATCCTTGCGTGAGCGTCTAGGTCTGGGATGGAAAGGTAAGACCGCACAGCTGGTACAGCACTCTCTCAATTTTGAGCAGCATTCGTTAGAAGAACAAGCCTTACTTCTTCTACTGCATTATCCAATGCAAGCAGAAGCATTAGAAGAGCTGCACGAACTTGCTGATATCAACCAGCCTCTTGGTCGTGCCTTACGACTCATTGCACAATTCCGCACCGACTTACCCGATGATGCTGAACAAGCACTGTACTTTCTGCTGGGTGCATGGCCGGACGATCGTGAACGCTCATGGTTATGTCACTTGCTGGATCGCGTCAATATCCAAAGCCTAAATGCTGAACCCGTCCATTTAGAAGGTCTTTGTCAGGAACTAGCATTACAACTATGCGAACAATATCTGAATCGCCGCTTGCGTATGACCTCTTCACTCAGCGATGCGAAAAAAATTAATGATCGCCTGATGGAAGTCCGCCATAAATTACACTTCCGAGAAAGACCGTTAGAAATGGGTGGATAACGCTGTCGCTTAAACAAGCGCCTCTGCTTGCAAAGCCGCAACAACGGATGGACGGCGCTGAATACGATCACAATATTTCACGATGGAAATCCACGGGCTTAAATCGATTGCAAAAAACTTGACCCAGCGCAACACCGTAAATAAATACGCATCTGCGATACTAAAAGAGCCCCCCAGCAGATAATCATGCTCCGCCAAAGTCTGTTCAATGAAATCAAAGCGTTTATAAAGCTTAGTTTTAAAAATATCTTTCACGTCCTCAGGAATATCACGGTTAAACAGTGGACTCATTCCAGAATGAATTTCACTGCTGATAAAACTTAACCACTCCTGTAATCTCACCCGTTCCCACGTCCCATTGAGTGGAGCTAGAGTCGCCTCAGGTTTTAAGTCTGCCAGATATTGCACAATAGCCGTGCCTTCCGTGAGTACTTGCCCATTATCTAACTGCAATGCTGCCACATAGCCTTTAGGATTGATCTGCCAGAAATCCTCCCCCGTAGCGGTGATCTTCGTTTTGTTATTTACCTTGATTAACTCAAAAGGAAGTCCTAATTCACGCAAAACAATGTGCGGTGATAAAGAACAGGTCTCTGGTGCAAAATACAACTTCATCACTACACTCTTATTCCATAAATGAAAAATGAGTGTAGATAGAGCAGTTACTATTGTAAAGAAGGCAGTTTTTTGTTATCTAGCTACATAAAATATACTTAAGAACCACTATGAAAGAAAACATATCAGGCTGCTCTGTTGAAGCGGCAATGTCTTTACTCGGAGGACGCTGGCGACTGCTTATCGTCTCTTATCTGTTAGATGGTCCTAAGCGATTCAATGCGTTACGTCGAGATATTCCGAATATTTCTCAGCGCATGTTGACACTGGATTTGCGTGCGCTAGAAGAAGCAAGACTGATCGAACGCACGATCTACCCAGAAGTTCCCGTTAGAGTTGAATATTGCTTGACCTTAGATGGGCAACGATTACAAAAAATCGTTGCGGTGATGAAGGAGTTTGGGCTCTGGTTGAAAGAGCAACCCTTTTTTGAAAAGAGCAAAAATGCATGAAGCTCTATCAAGAAATCATGATTTGGAAACGTCTAAATCAAAAATCTGCTGCTCGATATACTTGTCTTCACGATCTCAAAAACAAGAAATATATCGTGCAAAGTAGAGATTGCTTCCATCTTCCTTTTGATAAAGCTCAAGCAGACTATCATGAGAGACAATTTATTGAATTATTTATAGAAGAATCAACATCCGAAAGTGAGTGGTTTGATTCACTAGAAGACGCTATCAATGCTCATGACGAGGATTTTCAATAGCGTCTTATTTCTAAAATTATGCTCGCTCTATCAACTCAATCTTATAGCCATCGGGATCTTCAACGAAGGCGATCACAGTCGTACCATGCTTCATCGGTCCGGCTTCACGGACGACTCGTCCGCCACGGGATTTAATCTCCGTACAGGCGGCATAAGCATCGGGGACAGCAAGGGCAATGTGACCATAACCTGTGCCCAAGTCATAGCTCGCAGTATCCCAGTTATGCGTCAGCTCCAATACGGTATTGGCATCTTCATCACCATAGCCAATAAATGCCAATGTAAAGCGACCCTCAGGGTAGGCCTGTTGACGCAATAAACGCATACCGAGCACTTCGGTATAGAACGCAAGCGACCGTTCTAGATTACCGACTCGCAGCATTACATGTAACATTCTCATTTTACACTCTCACTTATTTAATCTTGCAAAACTTTCTTTTCATACCATGGTGCAACCCAAGGCAGCATTAGCATGCCGGGAATGGCGAGCAGCGTACATAGCCAAAAGAAATTGGTGTAGCCGCCCATAAAATCAATCATATAACCCGCATAGCTACTCACAACCGTACGTGGTAAGGAAGCCAGTGTTGATAATAGTGCCAGTTGAAATGCGGTATAGGCGGGATTTGTACTTTTAGCAATAAAAGCAACAAAAGCAGCAGTTCCCAGCCCAACTGCAAAGGCCTCAGTACCGACAACTGAGCCCAGTGCGATTAAGCTCTGCCCTGTTTGCATCGAAAGCCATGCAAATAATGGGATGACTGCCATTTGCGCGAAACCAAAGATCCATATTGCTCGATTGATAGAAAGTTTAAGCATGGCAAAACCACCTACGAAACCACCGATCAATCCGCCCCACAGCACAGCAACTTTAGCCACTGAGCCAATTTGCGTTTTGGTATAACCCATATCGAGATAAAACTTTGTTGCGAGTGAGGTCGCTAGCGCATCGCCCAACTTATACAGAAAAATGAAGACAATTAAAGCAACCCCTGCTTTCACACCTTTACGTGAGAAGAACTCCTGCAACGGCTCAATAAAAGCCCCTACCAATGTGCGAGGAGGCGCTTGTCTTAACTCAGGCTCATGCACAAAAATCGCCAAAAGCGTACAGGGCAACATAAACAAAGCCACGATCAAAAAGACCATATCCCATGGCAACTGATCGGCAAGAATCAACGCCAGACCCCCAGGAACCAAACCGGCAAGTTTGTAAGCATTGACATAGACCGTATTCCCTAAGCCGAGCTCACGATCAGGCAAAATTTCCCGGCGATATGCATCAATCACGATGTCCAAGGATGCACTTAAAAAACTAATAAAAATACCCAATCCACTGATCAGTGCAAGTTGACTATCAGGATGTAACGTCCCTAAGGTTCCTAATGCGATGACCAACAGTAACGGCAAAATAACCAACCACGTTCTACGACGACCAAACTGCCTGAATTGAAAAAAGTCTAAAAAAGGTGCCCATAACGGTTTAAACACATACGGCAGTTGCAGCAGCGTCAGTAAACCTATGGTTTTAATATTCAGATGATAAGCATCAGCCCATGCCGGAATCAGATTCAAAAAAACAAATAAGGGCAAACCTGACGAAAAACCAATCACAATACAAATTAAAATTCTTTTCCAAAAACCAGACTGCGGTGACTCGGTACTGGACAATGTTGGTTCGGTCATGGACATAATAAAATCGCTGGCTGCTTTATCTGTATAGAATGATTGTGGAAAATTAAGCAATAGCGCTTAATACCCATAAACTTTAGATCACAAGAGTAGCTGTATCACGATATTTTTGCCAGAATACTCGCACTTAAGTTTGTACTAATGCTTTTTGAAACCCATGTTTTTGGAGTAGCCCCATGCCGGTTAATGCACTTGCAACCCGAGCCCTACTCTCCTGCCGTCAAGCGGTTATGGCCAGCCAATCCGCCAGTGTGCCAGGCTTTCCATTTACCACAGTCATCCCAGTCAGCATTACGCCGAGCGGTCAGATCATCGCGCTCTTAAATGAAAATGCCCAACACACCAGAAATGTCATGATCGACCCACGCATTTCCATGTTGATGCATGATGACATTGAGGAAAACTGGCAAGCGGCGACTCGACTTTCGGTTTTGGGTTATTTACGCCCACTGCAAATGTCAGGCGCAGAATTAGAAACCACGCGACATTCATTTTATCTGCTCCATCCTGAGCTGAAAGACTTTGATCAAACCCTTGATTTTCATTTTTGGGTACTGGAACCTGTTCGCTTTCGGCTGATCTCTGGTATTGAGCGCGTGAATTGGATTGATGCGGTTAAACCAGACCTTTTTGAACTTATGCCGCAGCAACGCGAGGCATTAAATGTGATCTTGGCCAAATATGGTCAGCAGTCCTATGTCATCCAAGCTTGTCGCTACGGCATGCAGATTTTTGAGCAAGGTCGTGTACGCTTCTTAGCACTCAAGGAGCCCGTAGAGTATATGTCTGAGCTCATTGAACAGATGAATGCGGGACAATTTGACGATCCGGCATTGACGGAATAAACGATAAGTTTGATGTGGTTTACTCCACCGGTTAAGCAGACACCCTCTTTGATTTAGCATGACTTCATTCGGGAATAGCTGGAAGATTTATTCCACATCCCAATGAATCTGCTACACTGATTCATTGCCGAATCTGTACAGTAAATATTTTTTGAATGAGCCAAATATTGCCAACTTTAGAACACCCGACACCTGATCCACTTGTGACTGAATCAACCGTTTCCAAACCAAATGATACAAAACCTGCTGTAAGAAGAGCATCCATAACTATTGATGCCCCTACACATCACATCATTGACAACACACTATTAAATGCATCATCGAATACACTTGAAACTGGCGCACAAACTGCCACAATACAAAATATATCCGAAATACCAGAACCAATGACGACGGAACTCGCTATGGAAAGTCAAAGCAACAGCAGTAAAAACTTAGACACCTTAAACAACAATAGCGAAAAGACTTCAGAACGCCATGAAACCCATGATGACCTGAAGCATCTGTTGGATGAAATCGCACGCACCAAGCTGCCAACACCAAAACCACAACGTGCCAAACAAGTTCTAGATTCTGTAGAAGCCAAAGTCGCGGACTCTAAATTAGAAGTCACCACAAAAACCAATCCAGCGAAACCAATGCCGATTTTAACACCCAGAAACACTCTGACGAATAAAGCCGTACTGCCTAAAAGTGGTTTCTTGACGCCCGATCAGCTCATGCGTGAGCCAAATTTATCAAGTCTTCCACCCAGCACACGCCGTATCAAACCACTCAATGATTTCTTGGGTCAGCATCGTGCACGGGCTGCAGTAGAAACTGCCTTATCCTTACCGTTTGATGGCTATAATATTTTTGCAGTCGGCACCAGTGGCCTTGGCAAGCGCACCATGCTCAAACGCATGCTTGCCGTTCAAGCCGCTCAGATGCCAACGCCAAGCGACTGGGTCTATGTCAATAATTTTATCAATCCTCGCCAACCCATTGCACTGGAGCTGCCGCCCGGCGATGCACCCAAGCTCAAAAAGCATATGCATCAGTTGTGGAGCACCTTGTTTGATCATTTAGAGAAATCATTTGCAGCGGATAGCTATCACACTCGAATCGAAACGATTCGACAAAGTGCAGGTAATGCACAACAGCAAGCCCTGCAAGCGTTGACTCAAGAAGGTGAAGCCTTAGCACTGAAGCTTGTTTCTCGTAATGAGCAGCACCGTTTTGTGCCGGTGAAAACCTTAGAAGCTGAAAATAGTGGCCTCAGCAAAGAACTTGATGAAAATGAACTGGCGGCACTGGCTCCTGCTGAACGCGCAAAGATCAATCAAAACGTCCGTCAGATGGACAAAAAACTCCATCGTCTCGGTGCCCGTCTAGGACGCATCGAAGAACAAACACGTCACCAAGTTGCACGTCTAAATGCGCAGCTAGCCAGCGATATTGTCATTCCGCGCGTCACTCAAGTGGGACAGCGCTTTGAACACGTCAATGGCATCACGGAATATCTAAAAGACTATGCGACTGACATCATCGAGCATGTCGAGTTGATTCTCGAGCAAGAAGAAGATGACTTCTTGCCAGGTGTATTTGATCGTGTCCCACCTCGCTATCAAGTCAACGTGGTCGTCACCCACAAACCGAATTCGGGTGCTCCTGTTATCTTTGAAGATTTGCCAACCCATTACAACCTATTGGGTCATGTCGAACAGCTCACCCAAATGGGGACCATTACCACTGACTTCACATTGATTCGTCCCGGTGCGCTGCATCGTGCAAATGGTGGCTTCTTGATGCTTGAGGCCGATCAACTCCTTGAACAACCTTATGCATGGCAAGGACTAAAACGCGCGCTTCGTTCGGGTCAACTGAA
This sequence comes from Aquirhabdus sp., assembly GCF_046462495.1. Lineage (NCBI taxonomy): Bacteria > Pseudomonadati > Pseudomonadota > Gammaproteobacteria > Moraxellales > Moraxellaceae > Aquirhabdus > Aquirhabdus sp. The sequence continues at coordinate 16,225 of NZ_JBKGVE010000012.1, forward strand.
ACTCTCTTCACTTGAGCACATGCTGACTCTGACAGGAAGCATTTCATTGGAGCCCGATGCGCTGCCGCTATCGGTAAAAGTGATTTTGCTGGGTGAACCCTATATCTATTATGAATTGCTTGAGTTTGAACCTGAGCTCAATGCGTTATTTAAAATTCGTGCGGATTTTACCAATACACTCAATCGTACCGATGAAAACGAAGAAGCCTATGTCCGCTTAATTGCCGATTATGTGAATAAAGATAAACTGTTACCCTTTGATCGCTCAGCATTAGCGTCACTGCTCACAGACTCTAGCCGTCAGGCAGAAGATCAATCATCCCTATCACTCCATGCCGCAACCTTGGGTGATTTGCTTCGCGAGGCCAGCACGCTGGCTATTGAGCATGGTGATCGTCAAGTCACTGCCAAGCATATTGATGCCACGTTGCAAGCACGTCTATACCGTCTTGGACATCTCCGTGAGCTGTACTGGGAAGACTTATCCCGTGGTACGCAGTTGATCGAGACTGAAGGGCTTAGAATCGGACAAATCAATGCATTGACCGTGGTGCATTATGCAGACAGCGAATTTGGCTTACCTGCACGTTTAACCGCGACCGTCTATCAAGGCGGTGGTGAGATCCTCGATATTGAGCGCAGTGTCGAACTGGGCGGAGCGCTTCATGCCAAAGGGATCTTGATCATGTCGAGCTTCCTGCGTGCACACTTCGGACGCACACAACCCCTCCACTTCTCTGCCGCACTGGCTTTCGAACAAAGCTATGGTGAAATTGATGGTGATAGCGCGACACTCGCTGAGCTTTGTGCCCTGATTTCATCAATCAGCCAGATTCCCATCGATCAATCTTGGGCGATCACCGGTTCAATGAATCAACTCGGTGTGGTGCAACCCATCGGCGGAATTAACCCCAAGATTGAAGGCTTTTTTGATGCTTGCCAATTACAAGGCTTGAATGGTCAACAAGGCGTGATCCTGCCTGTCCAGAACGTACAGCATCTGATGCTCCGTCAAGACGTTATTGATGCCGTTGCGGCGGGTAAGTTCCATATCAATGCCGTACGTACTGTTGAAGAGGCGCTCTCCATTCTCATGAAGCGTCCTGCTGGTGTGATGGATGATAAAGGACGTTATGGTAAAGAAACGATCTTTGGTGAGGTAATGCGTCAATTAAAATTATGGCAACGCCTTGAAGACGGTGACAATAAAGGAAAAGCCAAAAAAGACGCAGAAACCGAAAACAAAAAAGAGGATAAGTCCAAAAAAACGGATCCGCAGACCAAAGATACAGACAACAGTAAAACTGTGGAAAAAGATAAATCGAAGGCAAAGAAAAAGCCTGAGAAACTCACTCCAGAAAAACTTAAGAAAAAACAGCCTGAAGCTGATCATGACATTGAACCCACCATTGAATGGGCGGGTGGCTAAAACCATATCGCTTTAAGCCCAAAAAAGCCGATACCTTGATTTCAAGGTATCGGCTTTTTTTATTCTTCATTTTAAATGATGATTCATCTAAAACTAAAAAATCAACACTCTTCAACAGCGGCTGCTTTCCGCATAGATTCACTAAAAAACTCATAGCGATTGCGACCATTCGCTTTAGCTTTATACAGTGCTGCATCCGCCTGTCTTAGTAATTGATCAATACTGGTTTCTGGAGTAGGCACTGCGACAGAGACGCCTATACTAAAAGTCACATATTGGTTTTCACCATCAGGGTGAGGGATACTAAGCGCAGTCATCCGTTCGATTAGCCGCTGTGCTTGCTGCTCGGCCACATCCCCTTCCATACTAGGAAACAATAATACGAACTCCTCCCCGCCGTAGCGCGCTGCAAGCTCACCACTACGTTTGGCTAAGCTATGGATCAATTGCCCCACTTTGCGCAAACATTCATCACCAGCCACGTGACCCAGCTTATCGTTGTAATGCTTAAAGTAGTCCACATCAATGATCATCAACACGAGGGATTGCTGCTGACGCAGTGCACGATTCCATTCATGATTCATCATTTCATCCAAATGACGACGATTCGCAAGTCCAGTCAGTGCATCTTGGCGCGAGAGTCCATCCAACTGATTGGCTAAACGCTCACCATTGATTACAGCCTGCTGTAATAAACAGGCTTGTAAGAAATTAGTGCGCTCTTGGCGATCAAGTGCATAAGCCATGCACATTCCTAAAATACTTGTTCCGGTATAAGTACGATGGAGCAACTGCCAATCCATCTCCGCATGCAATTGATGCGTCAAAATAAAACCAAGAATACCCCCTGCCCAACCCGCAAATACAGCCAATGGGAAACGTAACCCCACAAAACTATAGATTAAAATCATCGCATACATGATCCCCGCATGCGACAAGATCGTACTCACACCTGGGGCAATAACGTTAGCAACCGCAACAGATAAACCCACACAAATCAGACAACCAATCGTGACATACCATTCAAACCATCGATCAAATATCGAAAAATACGAAATAACCCAAGCACCCGCGACAACAACAGCCACCCAACCATAGATATTAATCCAGCGGACAAAGCTATTATCAGGTAATAATTTGATAATCCCTGAGATCAAGATGACATAAAGCAAGAGAATAATCGGTGCTCGAAAATGAAAACTTTTGAGAGCTCGTGGACGGTAGTAAGTCCGATATTTTGTTTCTAGTGCTTTTGGGAAACGCAGTGACCAAAACTTTGAATTGAGTACGGCCCTAATCTCTTCTTCTGAGTGATCATTTTCCTCAACGCGATCACCAAGATTCAACACCCCCATTGAACGTAAAGGCATTGAATTAATGTCAGTAGAATCAATATCACCAGAAACAATGTCATTATTCATCGCGCGTATACCTGATTCCTTGATAATTGTAATAGGGGTCAAATCTTCCTGATTTACCATCTAATTTTTTATAGTTATTTTTATAAAGCCACGTGCTCAAACTACCATAATGCGACTTAGAAATACCAATGCTTTTTTCTCATTTTATCGACATTTTTTAACAAATCTAACAACGATTAATGCAAACAAAAAAGAGCCTTTATATGGACTCTTTTCTATTCAGCATACAGTGTCTGATTAAGCTTGTTGAGCAGGTGAGTGCTCTTCAATCAACGGTTTCAATTCACCTTTTTGAAACATGTCCAAAACGATATCCGAACCACCGATCAATTCGCCATTAACCCACAGCTGAGGGAAAGTAGGCCAATTAGCAATACGTGGCAACGTTGCACGAATTTCAGGGTTTTCCAGAATATTGACATACGCAAATGGACGACCAATCTGGCTTAATGCTTCAATCGCACGTGCAGAAAAACCACACTGTGGAAATTGCGGGGTGCCTTTCATGTACAAAAGAACGGGGTGCTTCGCAATTTGTTCGCGAATAAGCGTTTCTGTTGCATTAGCGCTATCTGGGGTTGATTGAACATCTGACATAACGGTTAGACCTGATTCAAAAGTATTGCACAATTATAACGCCGATCTGCCAAAAAGCGTAATGAAAGCGTAGCTTTTACGCGTCAAAATGTATTTACTTTTTTTATAACATTCCATCTGTAAAATCTGCATGGAATTCACATCATTTCTATCATAATTTGCTAACATGTTGACCTATATTTTGTGCAACCTGAGAAACGATCATGAACTCACCTCTAAATCCTCATGCCGTCATTGAGACTTCTGCTCAAACAAGTCATTTGATGCCTACTTATGCGCGCCAACCGATCGCATTTGTACGAGGACGAGGTTCATATCTTTATACAGCAGATGGCACTGAATACCTTGATGCATTAACTGGGATTGCGGTCTGTGGTCTTGGGCATGTACATCCAGCGGTCACTACTGCGCTGGTTGAACAAGCAGAAACTCTCGTCCACACCAGTAATCTATTTCAAATTCCTTGGCAGGAAGATGCTGGGCGTTTGCTCTGTCAGGTTGGCGGCATGGAGCGCTGTTTCTTCTCCAATAGTGGTGCTGAAGCCAATGAGGCTGCCATTAAACTTGCACGGATGAGTGCTTATAAAAAAGGCATCACCACACCAAAAATTATCGTAATGGAAAAATCCTTCCATGGACGTACCCTAGCAACCCTATCCGCAACAGGAAATGAAAAAGTCCAAAAAGGCTTTTATCCATTAGTAGAAGGCTTTTTGCGTGTCCCTTTTGGTGATGTCGCCGCGATTGAAGCATTGACTAAAGACCATGATGACATCGTCGCTATTCTTGTTGAACCAATTCAAGGCGAAGGGGGTGTCAACACAGCGCCCCAAGGTTTTGTTTATCTTGAAGAGCTGCGTGCAATCTGTGACCAGCATGACTGGTTACTAATGCTGGACGAGATCCAAACAGGTAATGGTCGTACGGGTCAATATTTTGCGTACCAACATACTGCAATCAAACCGGATGTATTAACAACGGCTAAAGGCTTAGGCAATGGCTTCCCTGTGGGTGCATGTCTGGTCCGTGATAAAGCTGCTGATTTATTTAGCGCAGGCAACCATGGCTCAACTTTTGGAGGCACACCACTCGCCTGCCGTACAGTGTATGCAGTCATTGAGAGTATTCAGAAAGAAAAAGCGACTGAGAACGCAGCAACAGTTGGTCAATATTTAAAAGATCGCTTTACGGAAGAGTTGTCAGGGCTAGGCGTCATTGTCCGTGGCTTCGGTATGATGCTTGGGATTGAATTGCCCCGCCCTTGTGGTGAGCTAGTAGCCAAAGCACGAGATGAGCAGCATTTGATTCTGAACGTCACTGCGGACAATGTGATTCGTCTATTGCCAGCGTTGAACTTAAGTCAAGCAGACGCAGATAAAATCATTACGCGTGTGGTGACTCTCGTTAAAGATTTCCTAGCAGCTTAATCGTGATTTGAGTAATAGAAAAAGGGCACATGATGTGCCCTTTTTTATTGGCCATCCTCAAATCGCCTGCATCTGGCTAAAATACTGAGTCAAGGTCTCTATACATCGTACCACTTTAAGGGGTTGTTCACGGCGCAGTGTAATTGCATAAACCGTATAGTTGGGCTGTAACTCCCACTCTGGCAACACCTCAACCAATCCCCCTGTTGCATACGACTCAGGCATATCGACAGAGAGCAGCATAGTCAGTCCATGGCCTTGCTCAACCAAAGAGCGCATCAAAAAGACATTGTTAGTGCTAACTCTTGATGTAAAACGAACGACCTGCTCTTCACCCGTAATACGATGACGAAAATGTCGGTCATGATGCCCTTTGACCAAAGTCAGTCCAATATGCTCATGATGAACCAAGTCAGCAGGCGTTTGTATTGGTGGATGGCTGCTGAGATATTCTGGTGAGGCACAGAGGATTAAACGCGTTTGCGCCATAGGTCTGGCAATGAGGCTAGAATCTGCAAGGCTTGGGCTAAGTCGCACCGCAATATCTATACGCTCTTCAATCAAATCAATATAGCGATTATCAGCCTCGAAGTGCACATTGAGCTGTGGATGACCCTGCAACCAGCTGGATAGCGCAGGTAAGACATGATTAACACCCAGTTCCGGCGAGGTCGCAATCCGTAAATCACCCACAAGCTCATTACGCAGCTCATTAATACGGACTCGACCTTGCTTAGCTGCAAGTACCATCTCATTACAGCTTTGGTAAAAAACACCACCCGCTTCAGTCAGGCTTAACTTTCGAGTTGAGCGATGTAAGAGTACAGTACCCATCTCTTGCTCTAAAAGCCTAATCTGCTGACTCACTGCACTGGTAGTAATTCCCAGTTCACGCGCGGCACCGCTAAAAGAACCGCGGTCAACCACGCTGACAAAGATCGCCATGCTGCGTAAATTATCTAACATATTTATGAATATCCAACGTAAAAATTACGCAGGGCAAAGCTCAGAATTCGGGAATAAATTATCGCTTTGGCAGCACAAGTGCTGGATCCATCGGTTTTCCATTTAACCGGACTTGAAACTCAAGCATGACGCGATTTGTCCCTGAAGACCCCATTTCTGCAACTTGTTGCCCTGCACTCACTTTGGTTTTTTCTTGTACTAACAAGCGTTGATTATGAGCATACGCTGTAATATAACCATTTGCATGCTGGATGAGTACTAAATTGCCATATTCTGGCAAGCCATTACTGGCATAAATCACTGTTCCTTCAGCCGCGGCTCGCACTGGATCACCGGCATTGCCTGAAAAACGTAGTCCTTTAACTTGTTGTGACACGTTGAAACTCTGCGTCACAGGATTATCCGTAGGCCAGCGCCATGCAATCGCACCATAAGCAGCGGTAGAGCCAGACTGTGAGACGACTTGTGGTGACGTATAGGTTGTAGGTGCCGGGCTCGTCGTGATCGGTCCAGTAGATAACGGCTGCGCTGTTAATGGTCGATCTGGAGCTATCGGCGCAACTTGTGGTCTGTTACCCGAATCCACCAAACGCAAACGCTGTCCAACATAAATCACATAATCACTGCCTATCTGATTCATGCGTGCAACATTTTGATAATCAAGTCCATAGCGCATCGCAATCTTACTAATCGTATCTCCGGATTGCACGGTATAGAAAGTAGGTGCAGGCAACACCGCACGCGTCGATCTGGTCGTGCTCGGCGCTGAAGCACAGCCGACCAATGACGTAACAACGGCAGCCAAGATCACCTTGCTCATCAAAGATGCCCATGGACGGCGCGGCGTGACTTCCAAAGCGGAAACTTGAATATTAAAATGCAGCAATCTATTAACCCTCTATCGATAATCATTGTCATCAGTACGTCTAATGATGAATAAACCCGCCAAAACGTCTGGCAATGCGAATTATGTTGGAACGATACGGTTCTGACCCAATGTTTGTTTTAAACTGACTAGCGTTGAATAACCAGTAGAATCCAGCCGAATCGGTGTAATACTCACAAAACCATCATTCAATGCAGCAAAATCTGTACGAAAGTGTTCTACTGATTCAATGCCATATTGATTAGTAAAGGTTTGAGCCACAGGTTGGTGCAATACGTGATCCTGCCCTAGCGGATCGCCTGACTTGCCTACCCAATACATCTTGCGTCCTCTGGGATCAATCTCACTATGCACAGGCTGCGATACATCTCTGACACCCATTCGCGTGACTTCAACGGTGGTTAATACTGCCACATCAGGAATATTAATATTAAAAATATGCCCTGCTGGCAATGTGGGGACGCCTTGCTGAACAAAATCTCGAACCCACTCTGCTGCTACTTTAAAATGCAAAGCATCTCGATATTGCTTGGCATGTACACCGACTAACGATACCGCAAGTGCGGGCAGAGCCAACCCTCGTCCTTCAAATGCAGCACCGACCGTTCCCGAATATAAGACATCATCCCCCATATTCGCACCAGAATTGATGCCACTAATGACCAAGTCAAAAGGTTCATTAAATAAACCATTTAGCCCCACATAAACACAATCAGCAGGAAAACCATTCACCGCCCAGAAACCATTAGGAAGTTGGACGGGGTGCAAAGGTCTATCCAAAGTCAATGCACTGGAGGAACCGCTTCGTTCGGACTCTGGTGCGACGACAACCACCTCAGCAATTGCGGATAATGCCTCTGTGAGTGCCAAAAGTCCCGGTGCAAGTACCCCATCATCATTACTTAGTAAAATTCTCAATTCACACTCTCAATCAACCATAAATATCATTAAACACGTCAATTTTTTCAACAGAACTTATGGTTTTATCTTATTTTGTAACCATCATCATCCCAGCGTCTACAAAATTGATGCAAACTCGCCGTAAAATCACCTAAAAGCAATAGCCTACAACACGGCATAATACGCGTTATTCAAGCATAGTCTATTATAGAGTCTTTATATGAATCGTATTCATCTCGCAACCAACACCCTAGTCGCTGCATTACTCTCTACATGCTTTATCGCAACAAGCAGTTTTGCTGCGGATTCGAGTAGTAAAGCAACTGTGGCCAAAACAGCGACCAGTAAATCAACGGCTGCTAAAACAGCAGCAAAATCACAAGTTGAGGTCGAAGGAGGATCTGGTGCATCTCAAGAAGAAATTGCGACCATTGATGTACTCAATGAAATTTGCCCTCAAATCCTCGGCACCAATAACAATAAGAACTTTCATAAGGGCTATACCAACTTACTGACCGAATTACTGCCATCCATTCAAGATCCAGTTCTTGCCGTGGCTTCAATGCATACCGATCCCGATTACATGAAGATTCTCGCCAGTGCACGCACACGTACGCTTGCTGAAAAAACTGAAGATAATCGCGATGTCTGCTTAGATGTTCTGCACTACCCTGCACCTAAGCACAAAGCTGCATCCGGCGATTCTGCTGCTCAATAAAATCATTCAGCTTATGTGAGACCTTCTTTTTTTGATTGTCGATCAGAACTGGTATTCTGATCGACAACTCCTTTCAATAAGCAACCCGCCCTTTTCTAGAAAGCCTCTGATTGAATCCAAAAAAAGCATGCCTATCGACATGATGCCTTGGTATATAATGCGTCCATTCGATTTTCCATGACTTTTATAAAGACTCCATCACGACATGACACATATACTTGGCAACATCTCCATCGACACCTTTCTGACTGAATATTGGCAAAAAAAACCATTGCTGATTAAAAATGGGATGCCGCAAATAGCAGGGCTGTTGGAACCCGACGATATAAAAGAACTGGCCCTTGAAGAAGACATTCAAGCACGCTTGTTGATGCAAAACCCAAAAAATGCTGAACAATGGCGCGTCAAAAAATCTCCCTTTGTTGCAAACGATCTCAAGAAACTCCCGCCCCTACACACACTATTGGTGCAAGCTGTAGATCACTGGTCTCTTGATGTTGCAAATCTATGGCAAGCTTTTGATTTTATTCCTCAGTGGCGTCGTGATGATGTCATGGTGTCCTATGCACCAGCAGGTGGCTCTGTGGGACGTCATTTTGATCAATACGATGTGTTTTTAGTGCAAGGGTATGGCAGCCGTCGCTGGCAACTGGGTCAATGGTGCGATAATCAAACCGCGCTAGTACCTGACCAGCCACTGCGTCTGCTTCCTGAGATGCAAGATATATTCTTTGATGAAGTGCTTGAAGTCGGTGATGTGCTCTATGTTCCACCCAAACTAGCTCACTATGGCGTCGCAGTCGGTGAATGCCTAACCTACTCCTTCGGTTTCCGCATGCCAAATGCTGCACAACTTCTTGAACGCGTGGTTGACCACGTTATTGGTGACTCTGAACTCCAAGCCCCACTTCAAGATTACCGTACAAAAACTTACAGCGCAGGTTTAATCAGTACTGACGAACTCGAAGCATTACGTTTAAAACTCATTGAGTCTTTGAAAGAAACACTGCAAGACTCAGATTCATTCACACAAGCAATATTACCGTTGCTAAGCGAATCACGTGATCCTGACAACCTTCCAGAAGGTTTTGGCATTGCAAAGAGTGAGTTAAAACAAGCATTGCAAAGCGGTGCAACCCTGCAACGCGAACCTGCAGGACGTTTGATTTATCTACAGCAAAGCGCCTCCCTTGAATTCTGGTGGAATGGTGAAGAGATTGAGGTTCCAACCGCACAGCAAAGCATTGCCCAAAAATTTGCAGATGGCCTAGTCCTTGATCAATCCAGTGTCACTATTGATAACTATGAATTCCTCACTGACTGGATCGGTGAAGGACGTATTATTCTCAACGAAATGGAATAAATCTTAAAAATATCTGCTTCATATCGGTTGATGGTAATACGCATGCTGATCATCAACCGATACTGCTTATCCCCTCTCAAGCCTTCCCCCTCGATTTACTCATCAACGCCATAGTACTTTAAAAATATTTATCGTCTTTACATTTGATTCAACTTTCATCCATGTTTTCCTCCAAAAATACCATCACCAATAGATGAGGTGAAATTAAATGGATATGAAACATGAGCATGGATTGCAATACGATTTAGAAAATTTGTTCCAACGGAATGCGAGCCGACGTCAGGCGTTGAAACTTATTGCCGGTGTCAGCGTTGCGCCTATGGTTCTGATGGGATGTGGCAATGGTGATGGATCAACGACGTTGACCTCGTCTACGACAAGCACAGCTGATACAACTACATCCAGCACAACCACTTCGTCGTCATCCGCATGTACCGTCATTCCAACTGAAACAGGGGGACCCTACCCCGGCGATGGCACCAACTCAGTCAATGGTCGTATCGTCAATGCATTAGTTCTTTCGGGCATCGTGCGCAGTGATATTAAACCGAGTCTCACCACCACCAATACTGCCACAGGCATCCCGTTGACCATTAAGCTCAAACTCGTCAACACCAATTCAAGTTGTGCATCGCTGGCTGGCTATGTGGTTTATTTATGGCATTGCACATCTGACGGTTTATATTCGCTGTATTCTGCTGGGGTGACTTCCGATAGCTTTCTTCGCGGTGTGCAAGTTGCCGATGCAGATGGCTATGTGACTTTTAAGACAATTTTTCCTGGCTGCTACAGTGGGCGTATGCCCCATGTACATTTCGAGATCTATCCCAATTTGGTACAGGCAACCTCGGCGGTCAACGCCATCAAAACCTCCCAGTTTGGCTTCCCAGTTGCCACATTGAATGAGGCCTATACCAACGCTGCGTATAGCAAAAGCGTCACCAATCTGGCTCAGATCAGCTATGCGACAGATATGGTTTTTAGTGATGGGGTGAGCAATCAAATTGCGACAGTTACGGGCAGCATGTCAGCAGGCTATGTCTCAACACTGACTGTGGGTCTTGCGATATAGCACTCAGCCCATTCTCAAGGCCGAATGCTAATAAGGGATCTGATCCTAATCAGGGTCAGATCTTAGATACGTGCCAACAAACGTTTGACGATATTTTTGCTTTCTGGAGTGCCACCTTGACCATCATAGACATCTGGGTTGAATTTACGCGTTTTTAAGATGTAGTTAAACGTAAAACTTGGCCAGAGGGTCGTATTCTTACCACTGGCATCGAGATACCAGCTTGCACAACCTGAACTCCAGACTGATTTACTCATTTGTGCATGAACTTCATCGGTAAAGCGATTTTCATCATCAGCTTTGACTTCAAGACTTTGATAACCCTGTTTTTTCATGTATGTGAGTGCTTGACCGATATAACGGGCTTGCGCTTCAATCATCAAAATAATGGAGTTATGTCCAAGGCCCGTATTGGGTCCAGCCATGAAGTATGCATTCGGGAAGTTATGAGTGGTAATGCCCAAGTACGCATGCATGCCTTGTGCCCAATGTTCGCTAATGCTAAGACCATTTTTTCCTTTCATCGCAAACTGTGCAGCATCACCCGTGATGTCAAAGCCTGTACAGAAAATAATGACATCGACTTCATGCGCTTGGCCTGCAGACACTACACTGTTTTCAGTGATGGCATCAACTGCACCAACCAGCTTGACTTGCGGCAAGTTGAACGCTTGCAAGTAGCTGTTTGACATCAGAATACGTTTACAACCCATCGTGTAATTCGGTGTCAATGCAGCACGTGTTTGCTTGTTTTTGACAACACGTAAATGCTTATACGCCATCAACTGACCGACTTTCATCACCCGAGGATCAATAACAAAACCTGCTGCAGAAGCTTCTAATGTCCAGTAGATCTGCTTGCGATAGAGCCAACGTGACAATGGCTTTTGCTCTAACTTATCCAGCGTTTTTTCTTTATAGGCATAGTCTAGTTTCGGCAATACCCAAGCTGGGGTGCGCTGAAATACAGTAAGCTGACCTGCAACTTTTGCCAGCTCTGGCACAACCTGAATCGCACTGGCGCCAGTCCCGACGAGTGCAATACGCTTGCCTTTCAAATCAACGCTATGATCCCATTCTGCCGAGTGCATTTTGATGCCTTTGAAATCATGTAGGCCTGGAAGATTTGGGTAGGTTGGGATATGAATGGCACCCCGTGCGGATACCACAACGCGAGCGCGATAAACCTGACCTGTCGTCGTGGTGACAGACCAAGAATTCTCTGCTTCATGGTATTCACTGCTTTGAACACCCGCATTAAAGCGCGTATCGCGATAGAGGTTATACTTCTTCGCGACATGCTTCTGATAATCAAGGATCTCAGGCTGCATGGCATATGAGCGCGACCAACGATACGGCTCAAACGAGAAACAATACATGTGTGAAGGGACATCACAAGCCGCACCCGGATAGACGTTATCTCGCCATGTCCCGCCGAACTCATTCCCTTTTTCCAAGATCAGGAAGTCGATACCTGCTTTTTGTAATTCAATCGCCATCGCCATGCCGCTAAATCCAGCACCCACAATGATCACAGAGGCATCCATGCCGACACTTACGTTGCCCAAGGCTTGCCCACTTAAACTACCCATTACCTACTCCCCAACCATTACGCCAAAAGTCTACTCGAACCCACTACAACTAAAGTTATTTAATCACGTAAATTCGCGCGCGGTATTCTACCTGATATGCAAGGATGATACCGAATACTATTTGCACTCATTTGACGTCTATTCCACGCAATTTGCCTGACCACTTCACTCAATGTTTTGTACTATTTTAAAGCTAAAGTGCCACAGACTTTGAAGTCTGACTCAGTCAAAATAAAGCATAGTAAGGCTTACAGACTTTTTATATCACGATTGACTTTTCTGACAAAAATTGATTTTAGTGTGACCATAGGGAAGATTGCTCTTTCATGACAGCATCTACCCGTTCTCCCGCCATCACATGGAATTACACTGATGCACACACAAGATACTTTTATGGGCAAGGCACAAGGTCTAGGCCTATACATGCTGACCCAATTCGCGTCTAGCGATATCGCTGACCGTTTAAAAATACGCAAGCCCATTGAGGGGCTGCTTTATCAGGGCTCAAAAACTGGCTTTCAAATTGCAACTCAAGCAGCGCGTATTTTTACGCCGGCAAAGTCTTCTGGCAAAGCAACGCGCTTACCAAGCCAAAAACGCAATAACCTGTTTGATCTGACGCTGACCGATGAGCAGCAAATGACACGTGACTCATTGTCACGTTTCGCTAAAGAAGTGATTCGCCCTGCTGCACATGCGGCAGATGAAGCACATGGCATTTCTGCTGAAGTACAAACTCAAGCCAGTGAGTTGGGTTTGATGTATTACGCAGTACCAGAAAGCTTAGGTGGAGCAGCTACTGAAGACAGCCTCGTCACTCAAATGCTCGCGCTTGAAGACTTAGGTCATGGTGACTTCTCTCTCGCTGCTGCCATTTACGCGCCGGTTAGCGTGGCCAACGTACTGACCCGCTATGGTACTGATGCACAGCAACAGCAGTACCTCCCTGCATTCATTGATGAAACTAAGCCTGCAATCGCAGCACTGGCATGTAATGAACCTAGTGTCGTGTTTGACCCTTACAAACTACAAACGACTGCCCGTGCAGAGGGTGACAGCTATGTATTAAACGGTGAGAAATCTCTGGTATTACTTGCTGCCGACAGTGAGTTATTCATCATCTCTGCACAACTAGATGGTCAACCTGCGCTCTTCATCGTAGAAAGTGGCCTCACTGGCCTAACCCTGTCTGAAGAACCAGCGATGGGTCTTAAAGCCGCTAAAACTGCACGTTTACATCTGAAAAATGTGCGTACGCCAAAAGTCAATTTACTGACTGAAGCTAATTATCGTGAGTTTCTGGACTTAGGTGCACTGGCATCCTGCGCTGTCGCTGTCGGTACAGCGCAAGCGGTTCTGGATTATGTGGCGGTCTATGCCAATGAACGTGAGGCCTTCGGTGAGCCAATCAGCCATCGTCAAAGTGTCGCATTCATGATTGCAGATATGGCGATTGAAGTGGATGCCATGCGTTTGCTTACATGGAGTGCATGCTCTCTTGCAGAAGCGGGTAAACCCTTCCACCGTGAAGCACACCTTGCGCGTATTCTCTGCAGTGAAAAAGCCATGAAAATTGGTACCGATGGTGTGCAATTGTTGGGTGGTCATGGCTTCACTAAAGAACATCCCGTCGAGCGTTGGTATCGTGATCTGCGCAGCGTCGCAATCACCCAAAACGCCATCAGCCTGTAAGGAGAAAATCAAATGAATCTTGAAGTCCCTAAAAAGTTTTCGATGCTGGTTGAACAAGCCCATCAAGTCGCTGCAAACGTGTTTCGTCCAATTTCACGTAAATACGATAAAGGTGAACATGACTATCCAAAAGAACTGGATATGCTGGCATCCCTACTCGATGGCATGAATGAAGGCGGTGAAAATGCTGCGGGTGCAGTCAGTGCAACAGGCAATCCTTCAGGCGGTAGCGACGGCATCGTCAAAAACGGTTCAAACATGTCTACAGCACTGGGTGCGATGGAGCTGTGCTGGGGTGATGCTGGCTTTATGCTTGCACTCCCACGCCAAGGTCTCGGCAATGCGGCGATCGGTGCTGTGGCTAACGAAGAACAACTCAAACGCTTTCAAGGTGTCTGGGCAGCGATGGCTATCACTGAACCAGGTACAGGTTCTGACTCAGCCGCAATTCGTACAACAGCGGTTAAAGACGGTGATGACTACATCCTAAACGGTGAAAAGATTTTCGTTACCAGTGGTCAACGTGCTGATGCGGTTGTGGTCTGGGCAACATTGGACAAGAATGTTGGTCGTGCTGCGATCAAATCCTTTGTCGTTGAACACGGCACACCGGGTATGGAAGTAGCCCGTTTGGAACATAAGCTTGGTATCAAGTCATCAGACACTGCAGCGATCAACTTTGTCGATTGCCGTGTACCTGCTGCTAACCTGCTCGGCTCACCAGAAGTCGATGTGCAAAAAGGCTTTGCCGGCGTCATGCAGACTTTTGACAATACCCGTCCTCTGGTTGCGGCGATGGCAGTTGGCGTCAGTAAAGCGGCTTTAGATCTGACTCGCGAATTGCTTAAAGATCACCTGTCTAAAGACTATGCGACCCTGCCAATCAATGCATCCTACATCGAGGCAACCCTTGATCGTTTGGAAGCAGACTGGGAAGCTTCTCGCTTACTGACCCTAAAAGCAGCATGGATGGCCGACAACAGACAGCCAAACTCAAAAGAAGCTTCGATTGCCAAAGCCAAGGCGGGTCGCGTGTGTAATGAGATCACGCTGAAATGTGTCGAGCTGTGTGGTTCGGTCGGTTATAGCGAAGTGGAATTGCTGGAGAAATGGAGCCGTGACTCGAAGATTCTGGATATCTTTGAAGGCACACAGCAGATCCAGCAATTGATCGTTGCACGTCGCGTACTTGGTAAATCATCTTCTGAATTGAAGTAATGGTTAAGATGTATTGAAAACATTAAGCCCTATCAAATGATGGGGCTTTTTTATGACGTCATGTATACAAGATTTATTTGCTAGACAACTTCGCAATATCCTTCAAAACCTGCCCTGCATGCGACTCGGTATTCACACTCGCATAGTGATAAACAATCACGCCTTGCGGATCGATCAAAAAGGTCTCGCGCTTGGAATAAGACAGTGGACCAAAACCGCGTAACACCTTAAATGACTTTGCCAGATCATGCTGAGTATCGGCAAGCAGTGGAAATGGCAAACCTAATTTATCAGCAAAGGCTTTATGCGAGCTCACATCATTTAAACTCACGCCGAGTACCGTAATATTCTGCTTCACGTAAGTCGGGTAAAGATCACGAAACTGCCGAGCCTCCTCGGTACAACCCGGAGAATCATCCAAAGGATAGAAATAGAGCACTAGCCACTTGCCTTGATAATCTTTTAGGCTATGCCACTGTTGATTCTGATCTTGCAGGCGGAAATCGGGCGCTTTAGTACCGACCCACTCACCTTTTGCCGTGTCCGCATTGCTGTTGACTAAGGTCTTAGGCTTTAAATCTGATAACGTTGTTTCGGCTTGAGCAGCAAGCCCCAATACACCCAGACCTAACCCACATACCAGCGGAATCAATTTACGACGAAAAATAAGGTTTAGCTTCATGTCCAAACGCTCCAAAACTTTCATCAATATATGAAAGTCGATATTCAAATAATAAGACTTACTATCTCACACTAAAGCACTTGGATGTCGCATCGATACCATCATTCACATAAAAAAAGCCCCACTATAACGGTGAGGCTTCTTAAAATGGCTTCGTTCTCGCTTAAGCTTCTACAGGCTCTTTACTTGAACTATCTTCAAGAGACTGAACAGGTGCAGACTCAACGATGCCATATTTCTTCATCAGTGCTTTACGTTTCGCAGGCAAGATATTCGCCTTGGTTAAATCACCTTTATAGTGCTCTACCACACGTTTATCCATCATCTTGAACCAGATTGATGGGATATACGCAGGCAGCAGCATGGATGCGTAGCCTGATGGTAATTGTGGTGCTTTTTCAAAATGACGCAGCGCTTGGAAACTACGTGTTGGATGCGCATGGTGATCGGAGTGACGTTGTAATTGATACAAGAACAAGTTGGTCACAATGTTATTGCTGTTCCAGCTATGTTCGGGCATGGTCCGTTCATACTTACCATCGGCTTTCTTCTGACGCATTAAACCATAGTGCTCAACATAGTTGATCACTTCAAGCAGACTGAAGCCATAGACGGCCTGAATACCTAAGAATGGAATGACCTTACGCCCAAAAACTGCAATCATCGCGCCATAGAGACCAGTGGTCATTGCCCAGCCTTGAATCAATTCATTTTCCAAAGACCAGAACTTTTTACCACGACGTGCTAAACGTGTTTTTTCAATTTCGATTGCAGATTTAAAGCTGCCTATCACTGAGCGTGGGAAGAACTGCCAGAATGTCTCGCCCATTTTTGAACTTGCTGGATCTTCTGGGGTTGCAACACGCTTGTGATGACCATAAGGATGCTCAACACGGAAGTGTCCATAGGCGGTTGGGGCAAGCGCTAAATGAGACAACATTTGATGGAATTTATCACTCTTATGACTGAGCTCATGACCCGTATTGATCGCAATACCATTTAATGCACCAATAGATAATGCAATGCCAAGCTTATCAATAGCTGGCGTATCTTTACGGGTATATAAATAAGCACCTAAAAATAATGCAATATATTGTAAAGGAATAAAGGCCTTAACTACTTTTGCGTAATAAGGGTCGTTTTCTAATTTAGCAACAACCTCTTCAGGCGGATTGTTTTTGTCATCGCCAATAATGCGATCAAACATCGGAATAATCACATGAATCATGATTGGACCAAACCAAGCTAATCCACGCATTTTTTTCGGTGCTACACGATAAATCAAAAATGCGCCGATACCAATCACAGGAACAGCAGGACTTAACACCCACAGATAACGCTTTGCATCAACCCATTGATTTGATTTTGCGTTTTGAGTTTCTGTATTATCTGCGTCAAGCAGTTCAATCATCGTTTGAGCATTCATGGATAGCCTCAACCTGTCTTTATCAAGTGTCAGCAATTATCCGGCACATGAATTGACTAGACTAGTTGTCAACGTCCGTAAATTTTATGCTATCCCCCATATTTGAGATAAAGCATAGTTATCGTCCAAAAAACATCACTAAAACCCCGAAAACTTTTAAAACACTGAGCGACTACATTATTTTATGGATATTCTTCACCACCTAGCGCTATGCTTTATCAATTGTGAATAACGTAATATAGAAGATCAATGGACGCACTTAGTCATATTCTTGAAGACATTCACCTGAGCCAAGCCGAATATTTATACGTCAGTGGTCATGGGGATTGGTTAGTTGATCTCCCGCAACAATCCGCAGTCATCATCTATGTTGTCACCGCAGGTCAGGCCTGTGTCTATTTTAACGATAAGACCCTAACCTTAGAAACAGGGGCTATTTTACTCATTCCATCAGGCATTGAGCATCAATTGGGTAGCCCGGATCCAAAGCACAATGCGGATCAGCCGAAACGCACAGCACTTCAATCCTTACTGTTTTCAGGGAATGACAACTTACTCATTCATGTTGGTGTGGGGCACACTCAAGCTGTAGTCCTGGCCGTACGCTGTCAGATTGATATCGAGATGAGTAAACCCTTACTCTCAGCGCTACCGAATTATTTTCTATTACATGGCGAAGCGGACAACTCAGCACCGCCATGGTTGCAACTGGGTCTGCAATTTCTGGGTCTAGAGACAGAGCGTACCAGACCAGGTCGAGACACCTTACTCAATCGACTGGCGAACATGTTTTTTATCGAATGCGTACGCGACTATGTCGAACAGCTCCCTGAAGAAACAGAAAGCTGGCTCACTGCACTCCGTGATCCGACCCTCATGGCCGCGCTTGGGGCAATTCATAACCAACCCGCCCACCCTTGGACTGTAGCCGATCTGGCCAGCATTGCCTGCATGTCGCGCTCAAGTTTTGCAGAACGATTTGCCGATGTGATCGGGCAGCCACCCCTCTCCTATTTGTCCGCACATCGTCTACGCATTGCTGCACGGCACCTCACCCAAAACTATGAAAGCATTGCGCGGATTAGCGAACGGGTCGGTTATGCCTCTGAAGCTGCATTCAGCCAAGCGTTTAAACGTCAATACGATATGTCGCCCAGCCAGTATCGTAAAGAGAGTAAAACACAGGCTTCAGATTAGATGCACTAATCTTTTTTCCAACCGTCAAAAAGCCCACTAAAATCTTCTGCAAAAAAGTGTCACAAAACGCGATTCACACATGTTTTTTGCGTTCACTATAGTATGATTAGCGACACAAATTTATACCTAACGCTTGATTGAGGCTTTGAATGGACGACAACAAAAGTAAGGCGCTAAATGCCGCCTTAGGTCAGATTGAAAAACAATTTGGTAAAAACACCATCATGCGTTTGGGCGATGGCAATGCGATTGCTGCGGTTGAGGCCGTATCAACCGGTTCATTAGGCTTGGATATCGCACTCGGTATCGGTGGACTCCCTAAAGGTCGTATCGTTGAGATCTATGGCCCAGAAAGCTCTGGTAAAACCACATTAACCCTGCAAGTCATTGCTGAATGCCAAAAAACAGGAGGCACTGCAGCTTTCATCGACGCAGAACATGCACTCGATCCAGAATACGCACGTAAACTCGGTGTCGATGTTGATAATCTCTTGATTTCCCAACCCGATCATGGCGAACAAGCACTCGAAATCGCGGATATGCTAGTACGCTCTGGGGCTGTCGATATCATTGTCATTGACTCTGTCGCTGCTCTGACGCCTAAAGCTGAAATTGAAGGTGAAATGGGCGACTCACATATGGGTCTGCAAGCCCGTTTGATGAGCCAAGCACTGCGTAAAATTACCGGTAATGCGAAACGTTCAAACTGTATGGTGATTTTCATCAACCAGATCCGGATGAAAATTGGTGTCATGTTTGGTAGCCCAGAAACCACCACAGGTGGTAATGCACTGAAATTCTATGCATCCGTGCGTTTGGATATCCGCCGTATTGGTCAGATCAAAGAAGGCGATGAAATCGTTGGTTCTGAAACCAAAGTCAAAGTAGTCAAAAACAAAGTCGCTCCACCCTTCCGCGAAGCGTTGTTCCAAATCATGTATGGCCAAGGCACGAACCGCTTGGGCGAGCTAGTAGACTTAGCCGCTAAAGAAGAAATCGTGCAAAAATCGGGTGCATGGTACGCTTATAACGGCGGTAAGATTGGTCAAGGTAAAAACAACGTAGTGCGCTATTTTGAAGAAAATCCAGCTGTGGCTGAAGAAATCGACAAAGAACTGCGTAAACGTTTACTGACTAAAGTAAAGCCAGAGCATCTTGAAATTGAAGCAGAGCCTCTACCTGAAGAGCTGTTGGATGCTTAATCAGTGACAGATTAAAGCGACCTTCGGGTCGCTTTTTTGTTGGAATCTGCACATGATAAGGTGATCAATTCCATCCCATCAATCATGTAGAATAGGCTCAAGGAGGCTTCAAATCATGCCTTACCCCTACCCTAAAAAACGAACTCGCATAGATAAAGAGCAACCGAGTACGGTGCCTACTATAGATGATGACTTTGAAGTAGTCGAGGCGACGGTGCTTCCCAAGACACCTCCTGAAAAAATGCCACCAACTGGCGCACGACTTCGCGGGCTTGCATTTGCCATGCTAGGAAGGCGCGAATATTCAGAGCAAGAGTTTCGAAACAAACTCTTAGAGCTAGAAGCTAGTCCTGAGGAAGTGGCCGAGCTTGTCCAAGAATTCAAAACTTACAATTATCAAAGCGATCAACGCATGGCCGAGATGATCGTACGAGCCAATGTCCGCAAAGGGCGTGGTCCTGCACGCGTTAAACAAACGCTGCGTGAACGTCACGTCAATCCAGAGCTTGCGGCGGAGGATATAATAGAGACCAATTGGCTAGCCTTGGCACGTGCACTGCGTATCAAAAAATTTGGCGTAGAACTCCCAACCGACCCCAAAGAAAAAGCCCGTCAGCTGCGTTTTTTACAATATCGGGGCTTTGATGGGCAGACCTGTAGTAAGGCCGTGATGAATAGTGGGTTTGAGGAGGATTAAAATAATTTATTCCTTCAACTATCTAATTGCCCATGATGTGTTTGTCGATATAACCCTGGGGTAACACCGGTCCACTTTTTAAATGCACGGTGAAAAGTACAGGTATCACTAAATCCAACTTGCTCAGCAATATCAACAATGGTCAATTGCTGTACGCCAAGTAAATCAATCGCCATATCACGTCGTAAGTCATCTTTAACCTTTTGATAACTACTGCCTTCGTCAGTAAGTCGTCTGTGTAAGGTTTTTGGGGAGAGATGCAGTTGTTCAGCAACTTCTTTTAAGGTCGGCATTTCCATAGCGATATAGGCTTTTAACAACTCGCGAATACGTGAGGTCAGCGGAGTGATATTTTTAAACTGAGTCAGTAATTGTGCTGGGTCAGTCTTGATAACTACACGGCTTACTAAGCTTTCAACATCCATATTCAGTGGCTTAGTACCGTGTAATGCCGTATTCACAAAATAAATTGAAACCGTATCGTGCTCCATAGCATACTCTTTTTGTTAAGCAAGCAGACTTCTGCATCCATTGTCAGCTTCGATTAATATTACAGACTTCAAGGTGTAGATCTCGCACCTTGAGTCAGACCAACCACCACTTCAGTTAATAAGTACACATAAGTCACCGCAATGAAACTTTTCTAAAAAGAGGCATGGCAACTGACCATGCATTTATTTATTCATTTTACAAAGCGATATGCCTTTCCATACTTAAATGATATACCTCCATGTCATAGATCTTAGGGATCTTAATTCTGCCGACTCAAAATCCGACACATGTAGCATTTAAAAAATATAACATGTGTCGGATTTCAAAACAAGTAGGTTTGGAACAGATCTATATGTCGGATGCTATTTATGAGCTTAGTCGTGTAGCCCGCACTTAGAAATCTGAGCCCCTCCAAACCTAAACCAAATAAAAGTCGCGAACAGCACTACGGACAATATCGAATTTCTGCTAAAAAACATTCATAAAAACTGTGACGAGTCATACAAAATAATAAAAATTAAAACATAAGTTATTGTTATTAAAATAATTCAAAAAGTCATTTATTCTGCTGAATGGGAATATCTTAAAGAAGTAAAGCAGGTTAAGCTTAAAACAGCGCTGTTGTTGGTCTCTGTCAGGATCAGCTATCCCACGATGCGATATTCAAAAGGCTGAACCTATGAATGAGTCTTATCTTTCAGGCTGGCGTTACGGAGCAGTCATCATGTCCGTCGTGTTGGCGGCCGTAGGCTATCTGGTCTTTTCTCTGTGGGGCGGCTGGCAAGCCGTTAGTACTGCTGTTGGTAAAGTTGGACTGCTGGGCCTCAGCATTGTGCTGCTCCTGTCTTTACTCAACTATGGGCTACGGTTTCTACGCTGGCAGCAATACCTTCGTATACTCGGCCACCCCGTGCCTTGGCGCCCCAATTTAAGCATCTATTTAGCAGGCTTTGCACTTACCACAACTCCTGGAAAAGTTGGCGAAGCCTTACGCAGTATTTTGCTCAAAGCCCGCGGCGTACCCTACCCAACCAGCTTCGCTGCTTTATTTAGTGAGCGTCTATCTGATTTGTTTGCCATCGTTTTACTGGCATTGTCTGGCTTGACCCTACATGCCAGCCCTGTCATCGTCGTGGGTGGAATACTCATCATCTTATGTACGGTGACCCTGACTCGTAAGGGGTTAATTGAGTGGTTCATGCAGCGTATCCCAGAACAGCGCGGAAAAATATTAGGATTCATTTGGCATGTTCTGGCTGTGATGCTCGAAGCTCGGCGTTGTCATCGCTTTGGAACATTAATTGCTGCAACTCTGGTTAGTCTTAGCGCATGGGGCGCAGAGGCTGTTGGTTTTTATTGGATACTGACATGGATGGGGATGGATGTATCACTGTCCTTTGCCTGCTTTGTCTACGCCCTGTCCATACTGGTCGGTGCACTGATTTTTATCCCCGGTGGGCTGGGTGGAGCTGAAGCCACCATGACCATATTATTGGTCTGGAAAGGAATGCCTCACGCTGATGCCATCGCAGCGACGGTATTAATCCGCTTATGTACCTTATGGTTTGCGGTTGGCATCGGGAGCATCTTCTTACTCAGTGTCAAAAAAGATACCTCATCGCAGCAACTCAACTCTCAAGCCGAAGTAGAGTCCTACTAAAACTGAAGGACGCCATTCACAGGAGGCAGTTCTGCCGAGATAAAGCGCTCCTTCTCATCACTCCAATTCATAATTTCATACGTTTTTAAGACATCTTTTTTAAACTGATAAGCCAGTTCAATCGGTGCGCCCACATGAGATACGGACTGCACAGTAATCTCAATATCATCAAGATTAACGGTCTGTCCCACAGTAAAACGATATGGCGGCGTAATCAGCCCATAAAAAGGCTTCTTGCCGCGCAGAACCAAACGATCGGCTTCAGGTCGTGCCAATTCAAAATGTTCGGGCCCCGCGATCAAGGAACGAACTCTAGTAATTGTTGGCGTAGGTCGTGTCGGTGCAGTACCGAGCGATAGGGTCTGATCCTTGAGCAGTGGAAAAGTCACATTAAAAGGATAGCTGCGGCTTGAAATCAACAATATACGTCGATCAGCCCCACTGCTGTTGGGCAACCCCACTACCTGTGTGTCCATCTTTTGATCCAGTAGATCGGTAGACTTCGCCATAGCTAAATAAAACAGCGGACTTAAATACAAGTGCAGAATCAACATGACGCCTATAAATATCCGAACCGTCCGCCTCACTGGGAGATCTAAACCTCCCTCACGATAATGATGAATATACAGCGCAAGTAAACCCGATGCGCCGAAACTCACATACAGCAAAGCGCGGCTGACAGGGGTTGAGCCACAAATCGGAATCGCTGCAATCAACATCCCCAAAGCATAAAAGCGTGCAACAGGTGAACTGCGCAGCAAGGGCCAGAAAAACCACGTGAGAATCGACAGAATCACCACTGCATAGGCCAATGCCGGCAACATCATAGTCATACGCTGCGGCAATGTTTCAAAAACCCAAAAAGCTTCAGCAGGCGGCGGAAAGAATTGACTAATTAAATAAGCAGGGAGGCGATACAAAACTTCTTGTAAGAAAAACGTCGGGTGGTGACCAGGATCGAGATAAAAGCCGGGACCCGTGGTGCCATAACCCGCCACATGCCAATACCCCAACCACGCCAAACCAATTGCTGCATAAGGCAATAAATGAACAATCGAAACAAACCATTTACGCCCAGACAAAAACAGCTCGTATGCCAGTAAATAACCACTAATCGCCAGCGCTGACTCACCACTCGACAAACCGACCAAAAACAACAGCGCAGCAGGCACACGCCAGAACAAGTTGCTACGACGATGACACCATAAGCACAACAAACCACAAATCAGACAAATCAAGATATTACGATTGCATAGCCAAGCAACGGCATTGGCATGTGGTGGGTCAATCGCAAACAGAATGACGGCCAGTCCAGCCGCCCATGCAGGCATGAGCGAGCGATAAGTTAAACCAACCACCCACACTAGCAGCGCATACCACAGCATGGAATGCAGATGCATGAGCAGAAAATTATTGGGCCAAAATTTATAGTCTAACTGAATGAACCAGGCTGCTAGAGGTCTAAAAAAACTGACCTTATAATCTGGAAATGTCCACCACGGAAGCACACCGGATTGGATTTGAGCTTCGGTAACGGGGTTCCCGCGGCTAAAAAACTCAAATAAATTATCATGACTACCTGTCAGAAGCGTTAGTCGCTGCTGATAGTCATCCATCATCAGACCGCTACTGAGCATCGGTAAAGATAATAAGAAAGATAAGATCACGGCAAAAAATAGAATATAACGATGCTCGAACAGGGCCGTTTTCATTGAAAAAAATCCTATATGATTTGTTTGTTCTAGTGAGTGATTCCAATAAAAATGATGCGCAAATCCGAACAAATATCAAGCAGTAACTCTCGGATTGTAAGATATTACGATCTTAAAAAAAAGCTGTAGATTCAATCGTAATAGGATATCGACTCTCTCGATAGATCTCTAAGAATGATACATATATCCATTGATCTCTCCATTTTGATCAGTACCGTCGCAAACCTGATATGAAAAGATATCTTTTCTGATACATACCATTGGTACCCATCCTCACTATGTTTTTTTGAAAAAAATCCCGCTGAGAAGCGGGATTTTTTAAAGTGATTAAAGATCGCTATATTTTAGAAATTAGTACTTTTAAGAAGAACTACTCAAGCACAGGTGCAGTGGCCATGAGCGAGTCAAGCACTAAGTGAATGAATAGACCCGCATTGGGTTGATGTTGAAGCGCTAAACCTTGAACCAGCCCCACAAATAAATCAGCTAATTTGGCCGAATCAATGGGCGGAAGTTTTCCTTTCATAGCAAAAATAGTTTCAAGGAGTTGGCCCAGTGCGACTCGATTCGTTTCTTGAAGTGCATGATAAGATTTTGCAAAAGTGGGATTACTACGTGCATATAACTGCAACTCAATATCAAGCATTGCACAATCATGCCTCTCATCAAGACTTGCAATATAGTGATTTAATGCTATAGCGATATCGCCATTTGCTTCAGCAATCAGCTTACCGAGCAAGTTAATATCTTCCTCTTTTTGCAATCTCATCAATTCTAATAAGATGGACTCTTTATTCTCAAAATTAGAAAAGAACGCACCTTTTGTGAAGCCTGCAAGATTAACGATATCACTGATGCTTGTCCCCTCGTAGCCACGATTAGCCACAGCATGATGTGCAGCTTCGAGCAAACGTTTACGGGTTTCTTGCTGACTGGTTACCCTAAGACTGACTTCTTTTTTTTCACTGGAAAAATCTATCGCATGGTTCATGAACGAATCCTTGTGTACAAGTAGCAAAATTCATAAAATTGAAATAACTATTTATTATTCTACGAATCTTAAAGACGATACTCATAGATGCGATGTGCAAGCCGTCAGTGGCATAAGCACAATTTTATTTTTATAAAACAACTATCTAACTAAACATACCAACAACTTCAAAACGTCAGAAAAGAATAGAATGTTCCCTAGTCTGGTTATGCAAACACTATAACGATGAGGCTACCAATACCTCGGGTAGAATCATACAGGTATAAGTTACACTCAAAAAATAGACGATCAATAAAAACAGAGTTAAGTAGAACTTACATAAGCGTCAAGTAGTCGACTATTTTCTCACAAAACGCTTAAATTTTAAACACAATTCTAAAAATAACTCAGAAAGCGAAGCTAGAAAAACTTAACAAGTTGCATGACTATATGATGCTAATCAGTTAATCATGAATTTCAACTAGCCAAATGCTTCCCACAAAAAACAGCACCGTCACTGAATGATTAAGTGCTGTCATGTAAGTGTGAAAAAACTGATTATCCGACTTATTGGATTAAAAAACGGACCATTTTGAAGGCAATTTTTCTTGCTGCTTTATCGTATTTTCAGCGATAGAATCTAGGATAAGATTAATCAAATCTTGTTTAGATATTTTCAAAGTGGCCGATTGATTATTTAAGAACTGTTCTGTTTCTGGTTTTAAAATTACCTGCGTCAGTGTTGGCTCATTCAACGGAGTCTTACTTTGATTTTCTAGCTCTAAGCCCCTTCCGACTGACTCATGTAAAACAGATGAAAGTGATTTATTCATAAAATTATTTACTGTTGAATTCATAGCTCTAACTCCCAAAAATACTAATGATGTGTACAGTGCTTGCAGTATATGCAGTTGGTTAAAAACTAAAAATACCAATCGGTATCTTGAATAAAATTACTATTTCAACCAGATAAAAAAATTTTATCATGCTGAAAAATTAACATGCATAATCAAAATTAACGTAACCCACCCCATAGAGGTATAGATGAGCATCAGCCAACTGCTGAATGAAGTCCAACCGACTCAGCTCTATCAATTTGAGGTAGTCGATTATAAAAACGTACCCATTTTGCAACGGCGAATAGACCTCTCAAATATTGATAAAACAAT
Source organism: Aquirhabdus sp. (assembly GCF_046462495.1). Lineage (NCBI taxonomy): Bacteria > Pseudomonadati > Pseudomonadota > Gammaproteobacteria > Moraxellales > Moraxellaceae > Aquirhabdus > Aquirhabdus sp. The sequence goes on from NZ_JBKGVE010000012.1 coordinate 42,713, forward strand.
GCTCTTTACATTGCCAAATCAACATATACATCTATGGCTTTGGAAAATCTCTGACATCTCACCGCTTGTAAAAAACAATTTTGCCGCGTTACCACTCGAGGTTCAGCATCAAGCAAATTGTATGGTTTCAACGCACCGTAAGCTCACATTCGAATGCGGTCAACTTCTTCTACGAAATCTACTTAGTACCTATCAACAAACGCCTGTAGCCGATTTATCACTGATTAAAACCACCCATGGCAAATGGATCTGGCAAGGGCAATATCCTGCCATTGAATTTAATATCTCCCATTCTGCAGACTACCTTGCTATTGCATTTAGTCGTACCTACGCTTTAGGCATTGATATAGAACATCAACGCGAGAACATCAATTTACGATCATTGGCAAAAGTATCGTTTAGTCCGTGTGAATGGGAGTATTGGCAAAATACCCCACCCCTTCAGCAACTAGAATTGTTTTATGCCGTGTGGAGTCTTAAAGAAGCCTATCTAAAAGCAATTGGCATCGGCTTGATCAAACCGATGTCGTCATATTGTTTATTAAGCTTCATTCAAAACGATGCCATTTGTTCATGTCTAAACATCTGTAGCCAAGCAATAAACCTTTCCATAGTTGAAGGCTATTCAACCGCTTTAGTCGCCATAAAAAATCATGAACTAGTGCAGCTTAGTCAAAAATAAATGAATATTTTCGACCATGCTACATTGTTAGCCATTATCTACACGAAAAAGAATTTCTATGGCCAGACTCGGCCTTCAAAACTATTTTCTGTAAATAGGCGAGAATCAGCCGATTCAAAAAAAGTAACTTAAGCCAAGTTGAAACACCGTAGAACTAGACTTAGTGGTGACATGACCTGGCGGTAAACCTGGAATATCACCAAAATCAATCTTTTGGGTTTTTAAATATCGAATATCAAATGAAGTAATCAAATTTGATACGATGGGAAATCTCAATCCTGCACCGACCTGATAGCCAAAGACATTATCCGTCAAGCTACCGAAGTTACCATCCTGCGTTTGAATATCCTCTCCCCTCACATGTGATAACCCTGCTCCTACACCGAGATAGGGATGCATATTGTAAGAGTTGGTTACTCCAGGGAAGTCATACCAAACATTGGCAAAATAATTCGTTGATTTCTCACGACCTTTAGCAGGTATGGTGCCATTCCCATCGTAAACCCTATCGCTAAACTTATCGAGCTCATTGGTGCTCATTGAAATTTCTAGCTCTGGGCGAAATCCTGAGATATCTTTCCAACCCGCAGTAAGCCCATAAACATAAGCATCCTGTAGATCATTCTTAAATTTCATGTTTACAAACGCATCGCCATTCTGCTTTAGCCGCTGACTATACTCATGATTCAGCCCCCCGATAATGCCTATATACCCACCTGTTTCCGCATGAGCCAGCATAGGTAGGCATAACAATGTGGCAAAAAAATAAGCCTTAGAAAAATACATCTTTGATAACATTTTGTTCCCCCTGATTTTATAAAAGATTTAGCTTTGATTACGCTCCGCTAAAACAACCATTCTTTGTAAACTTTCAGATAACGCTTTTTGCAACTTTCCCTTTAGAATACGAGCCAAAATGACGCCTAAAGGACCTTTAATCGTCGCACCATGAGTAACGCGAATCTCTTTGGTAGAAACAGGCTCAATCCGATGACTAAAGTTTAAAGCTAAACCGCGCAGTTTGACCGTATTTGAATAATGTTGTTGATAAGCAACTTCTTCGAGTACAAAAGAGAGTTCAGGACCATTTTTGAGTTTAAATGCCCCCTGACTGCCTATGATGAATGGCCCTTCTAAACGGCTCCATGCAACATCCGTATCCCAAACTGGAGAGTTCTCCACATCCGTCCATAACTGCCAGATTGCGGCAGCTGATGCGCTGGTCATAACACTGGTGCTAATCATAAAAAACTCTCTTTTAGATGAATTCGTTTAAATCGCTGGTATGAACAACCGATTTGTCGCTATAACGCACGATATCTCGAGTAATTTGCTCAGCGACGTTTCTCTTTAACAAACTTAGATAGAAATGCCCTCCGTGATATTCATGATTACGAAAAGATGAAGTGGTTAACGCTTGCCAAGCATTCATTTCAACCTCCGTCACCATTGCGTCCTGATTGCCATAAAATCCAGAAATAGGAATATCGATACGATAGTCTCGACTAATCTGATACGTTTCGCAGACCTTAAAATCTGCGCGCATGACTTTTAAAAAATGCTCTCGTTGTCGTACGTCTTGTATGACGCTCAAAGGTGTTCCTCCCATCGCCAGAATATGATTGAGCAATGCAGCATCAGACAGTTGATGCATTGCATAGCCTATTCGCGAAGGCAAATGGGGAGCATACCGACCTGACACCCCCAACCAAATAGGTTTAGGCAAACCTCGCAGGGCAACTTGCTGAGCAAATTCATAAGCAACCAAACTACCCATGCTATGTCCAAATAACGCATAAGTCTGGTCAAGGGCAGGGCTAAGTTCCTGTATCAAATGTGAAACCAAATCATTCATATCATGGCGCAATGCATCAGCATGTTCACGTCCAGGGTATTCCACAGCAACGATATCCCAATGTTCTGGGAAGCAATTCCGCCATGAAATATAGCTTTGTGCACAGCCTCCAGCGTGATGAAAGAAAAAGATTCGAATTTTTTTTAAAGAGGATCCTTCTTGATCTCTTCCAGAATCGAATAACTCCACCTCAAATCGCGATAGATCTAATATTTGATTCATGATCTGACCTCGTTTTTGGATTGAAGACCGTTTTTAGTCTTTTTCTGTGGATTAGGCTGTATGTTTACGCTGCAACGCGTATATTTCTTTATTGATCACTTGCGACGTAATATCCGCACTGCCGATCACCTCAGAAGCATGTCGTAACTTAATATTGACTTGGCCGGTTTGTAGTAAACCAGTCCATCGTTCAAGTTGATGAGTAGGAATAAGCTCCAAAGTTGAATGACGAGGAATCGGTGCATTGAGCTCAAAGCGCAAGTGCAACAAGTTCATCGGCATACCAACAGGGATATCCAGTTTTTCATGCGCAACAAGCATAAAACATTGTCTCGCCACCTCTAGAAAGTAGAGTATCGACAAAGATGAGGAATCACCCTGAGCAAGATAATGATCTGGGGGTAAGGCACACGTCTTTACAGAAATTTCTGAATCGCACTCCAAGATGTCACTAACCAGAATATTTTCTGGCCGTGCTTTGTGGAGTAGATGTTGTTGCTGACAAGGCTTGGCGCTAATACCATGTGCGCTGAGACGGCTCATCACTAAAGCGACTCCGACATTGCAGCTACATAATAAATTTTGATTTTGTGTGACGCTGACCTCATATGCCGTCGCGGTAACTTTTTTCAGAGTAATTTGAATCGGTAGCGTTTTTTCTGCATATCGTTTGAACTGGATATCAATGCTTTTTACAAAGGTTACCCCCGCAAAACTGTCTGCTTTATACTGATCAACCAACTGTAAAATTCCCCCTAGAAGTAAAATGCCAGGGACATGATCTAAAGCATGATCAAAAAAATAAGGGTGATTTTCATTAACATGTAAGAACGTACTCGATCCAAAAGGGGTGTGTACGGGTTGATCAATAAGGCGATGCAACGGCGCAAGAGGCTGTGATGGCTCTAGACGTTGCACTGGGCTGAGTACAGAGGATTGATGCAGCCTCTGCAAAAGCTGAGCTCGGACTCTAAGACTGGTTTGAAGCGACTCAACCAAGGCGTTATTGGCATCGATCATCCATCCTAAATCCCGAGCTGGATAAAGCTCGTGATCGGATAACTGTGCAACTGTCGGTATTGCAGCAGTGATCGGCGCCTGAATCGACTGCTCTACCAGCAATTCACTTTCAATCGCACGTGAAAACCGAATCTCAAGTGGTAACGTGACAGGAATATCTTCAGTTGTCGTAACTAACTTTTCTTTTTCTAGGAATAGCCAAAACTGAGGTTGCCCCTTGAGTCTGACTTCAATCGCCACATTCAGATCTGGTCCATATACTGCAGCAGCTAACGATTCAATGCCTGTGGCTTCCGACAAAAAGCCAGTATATTTTTGAGCACCTTGCAGCGGATGCATTGTATCTGGTTGTAATTCACAAATTTCTATCGCCAGTCCCGTCAATGACGCTTTGGCTAAAACGCATGCCTCTTCGATATTTTTTGTGATTACTGCATCAACGACACACGTCAACTTGGCCAAGATTTTTTCTTGATTATTGAGCGCACTCTGATACGGTTTAGCCACCAATAATCCGACCCCCTCCCCATGTGTAATGGGATGAGAAGATGCACGAAGGGCATCTGCAGAACAATTGATATAATGACCAGCACCCAAAACCAAGGTACGGCAATCCCCTAACCACGCAGGTGCATTGCGTAATGCATTCCAAAATAGCCCAGATGCGCCAGAGAGTGTTTGATGAAATCCTTGAAGATCAAGAACCCGAGTTGGGTAGCCAGAAACCATCGTAGGCAACATCGTGCCCACATCATCAACGATAATATCTGGTGCAGAGTGTTCATCACCACCAAAGTAATTATCTATTTTTTTATATAAATCGAAAAAATGCTCACCACCCATGTTTGCACACATGACCAGCGCCGTATCTGACAAATTGCCTGCAAGAATATTTTCTCGGAGCATCGTCTTACAGCGAGATGTCACCAAAAGCTTAAAGGCATCTACATAAGCAAGCTGCTTTGGCCCCATTCTAAAGTTGGCAATATCAATGGTCATGGTATCGTGAAAAAAGTGCCCCACAAGCGGCGCACTGCCATGCATTGCAACACTAGCAGTATCAAAGCGACTCACAGGAAATGATTGCTCGGTAGCAAATTTAGCCGTCAGGATCCCCTGCTGCCATGCAGTATTGCTAGGAGCTACGGCAAAAGTAGCATCTAAATGTGTGATGGCTAAATCTAATATTTGAACAGCAGGTCGCGAAGTCTTAACCGTAGACTTTGATTTTTTTACCTGATGTTTAGGTACTTCCTCTACGATTAAATGCGCATTCGCTCCCCCAAAACCGAAACTAGAAATACCGATACGCAGAGGGGTATCGCGTTGAGAAAAAGCCTTGCCCTGTGTGGGTAGCTGCAGACATGAATCTTCCAGCAATTTATGAGGCTGGACTGAGACATGAGGTGGAATCATACGATGACGCAGCATCAATAAAACTTTGGCTAAAGATGCTGCCCCAGAAGCCGCTAAAGTATGACCAATAATACTTTTCAAAGAGCCAATCGGAAGGCGCGTCTCTACAGAATGCCGATGCGGCTTAAAAAAGGCCTCAAGCGACTCAAGCTCAGTCGTATCGCCAACCAGCGTCCCCGTGCCGTGAGCTTCAATATAATCGATTTGAACAGGATCAACATCTTGATAAGCTCGTTTATAAGCCTTTATTTGTGCTAGTTTTCCTGGAGAAAAAATAGATCCCTCAGCCCCATCCGAAGAAATCCCAAGCCCTTTTAAAACAGCTAAAGGTTTACGATTGGCTTGAAGTGCATCCTGTAAGGGTTCCAAAAGAAAAGCGGCAACACATTCTCCTGGCACAATGCCATCGGCATCATGTCCAAACGACCGAATCCTGCCAGAAACCGACAGAGCCCCTAATTGTGAAAATCCTAAAAATAAAGCTGGGGGTAAGAAAGCATTAATGCCTGCAACAATCGCTCTTTGCGCTTGTCCGGTTTTAATCAGCTTTTGAGCCGTGTCAATCGCATAAGCAAATGAACTACAAGCGGTGTCGATCGCAATGACAGGCCCTCTTATACCGAGCGATTCCGCCAATACTTGATAATCCGTTAAATCAAACCAGGCTTGAGATTGATGATTCTTTCCTCCAGCCATGAAATAACTCTCATCACTCCAGGACGTTCCCATCACCAAAGCAGTAGCTTCACCATCAAAGATTTCGCCAGCACTGCTTTGAGAGCAAGCATCTCGCATAAGATCCTTAATCACTTTTTGAGTGATTTGTGTCTGTCGTCCCCAAGCAGCAGCAATTACCTGATCATTATCCATAGGCAGACAATACCCCTGATCCAGATAAATTTTATTCAGCTGTTTTGGGATTGGTGAATAGATTGCATCACGAGAGATATGCCAGCGTGCAGGCAAAGGTGTCAACGGTGCGATATCTGCATGTAATATACGCTGCCATAACACCTCAACAGAGTCCGCCCCTGGGAAAACGCCCGCCATCGCACTAAAGCAAAGTTCTGATTGATTTTTTTTCATCACATCCCCCTGACGCATTGATAGATTCTGATTAATGCTAAATATCAGATCAGCCCCACAGACCTTCGGATAAAATATTGAGCGTACGAGGAGAAGTAATTAATACTTGATCGGCTCCTAAAGGATCAGCTAACTCAGCATGAAAATATCGTATTCCTGCAGATGTCGTTATTCCCGCCAACTCATGCTTCTCTAATAACCGTTGCACGGCTTGGCTTGCTAATCCAGTTTCAGTCCATACTGACCATAAATATGTCACGACGCGAACCGAAGCACTTTGATCAGACCATACCTTAGCCAGAGCACTTAATACTTCGTTCGCTGCACAATAGTCGGTTTGCCCAGCATTGCCTGTATGAGCGACCAATGAACTGAAAAAAGCAATCAAACGAGGGGGATGGGCCTGTAAAGCGCGATATAGATATAAGGCAGAACGGGCTTTGGTATGCAGTACACGACGGAATGAATCGGCTGACTTTTCCATGATGAGACTATCCTCCACTACCCCAGCCGCATGGATCACGACATCAATATCGCCCCACGTTTTTTGTATATGGCTGATCGCATAGTTAACATCATGCGGATTGGTGACATCCGCACAAACATATTCAAACCGCCCTCCAACTTGCTGTACGCGGCGAGCAGTCGCGGCAAGATCCCTTTGTCGTTTGGCCTGTTGCAAAGCCGTTTGTAGCGTTGGTAAATCAATTTTTTTAGTGGGTTGTTGTGACTGCAACTGCTTATATACCAAACCAGATAACTCGGATTCACGGGCATGAGGAAAAGGGTCTTCGCCATGCCAATCCGTCCGTCCAAGCGCAATGACTTTACAACCGTAGCGCTGTGCCAGATCAATACCAACTTCAGCAGCAATCCCAACACCACCTCCAAACAATAAGACAACCGAGTCCGTAGTCAACGGTAGTGCATGGGTATCTGAAAGTTCTTCGCAAGGCGAAAAAATTGTTTCGTAAAGGTCTTTCTCATGAATTTCAAGATCATGGCTATCGCTAGAATTGAGTAAACTTTGAACAACCATCACTGCATCTACCGTATTCGCTTCACTTAAACTGACCGTACTGACCTTGATATCATATTGCCGCCATTCATGAGATAAAGAACGGGCGATGCCTCGTACTACAACATCTGCGGGGTCATTACCTGAGGATAGAATGACCCCTAGGTGGCCATGATGAGCAAGCGTTTCCTTGGACAACCCCAGAGCCTTGGCCAGTGAAAATAAGGCAATCGCATTTTGATCCAAACGGCTAACCCAAGATTCTACATCTGCCATTTGACTCGGCTGATCTGGTGTCAGAAAAATGATCGGTAGTTGTGAGTCTTGATCATCAAAATCTTCAAGCACCTTCTTAAGCAATTGATAATCTTCAATAGCAAAAGGATCACAGCCTTCTATACTCCAGACCTCCTGATGAATGAGTAGTATTTTGACATTTACACCGGCGTGCGTTAGTTCTTGCTGAAAACGGTCATAGTTTTCATTTGGAGATCCTATCAACAATAAATCTTTAGGCAGTCCCACCGAAGTAGGAAAAGACCGTTTGGTTTTGTTCAGTGTGTAACGTCCAAGTTGATCCGTTTTGACCACTGATTCTACGACTACAGCTTTAGCCTCAAAGCCACTGAGTAAAGATAATGCTTCAGATAAAGTCGCGCACGCCATTAAAGACTCACCCGCCAGAGCATACTGAGAATCATGAAAAACGGTCTTCTCCCAAAGAGCAGCACGATCAAAACCACTTAGACCCAATTGATCAAAATTAACCTCTTGATGGGTTTCTACTCTATATCCCAGCGCAGTAAGCAACTGACAGATATGATCTCGTATGGCAATTAAATTTGGCGACCAGGGTATTTGTCTAAGATCTAATTTGGAGGAGGCATCAGAGGAATTCTCGTTAAAGGGTGTCGACTGAGCAGATTGAATACCTTTAATTTCTGAAACGGGTTGCTGAGCGATCAAATTTGGGGCCAGAATACTGAGAATGTCATTGGGAGTAACTGCAGTGAATGTCTCAGTCGCATTATCTTGACACTCTGGAAACTCTTTTACTAAGTTAACCAATAGCTGGCTGCGAGCCAAAGAATCAATACCCAAGTTATCAAACGTCAGACTCATATCCACATGATCACGACTGAAACCTGTGATGAGTACCAGTTGTGTTTTCAGCCACTCTTCAACAGAGCTTGAAGAGTGAACAGCAACAGATGAAGCCATTTTTGGCTGCAAAACCTTCAGTACAGAACGAATTGATGTTGCAGAGAATAATAATTTGGCCTGTTCATTGGTGATCGTATATTGCTGAGACATCCGCTCAAATAAGCCTGTAAATGCCAAAGAATCAATACCCAAATCACCAAACTCACTGTCCATATCCAACACATCTGCTGGAAACCCCGTGATCTGGGATATCTGTTGGCGTAACCAGATCTCTAAATTTTGCGCCAAATCACCATGGGCTTGGCGTGGTTCCAACTCCTTCAGGAATTGTTTGTCTAGATTCGAAACATTGGATAAGTCTTCCGGCGCAGTTTTAAAATGGGCACCACGATCTCGATTCAACGAAATATGTTCAGCACTCGCAATCGGTTGAGTGGTATTTCTGTCGTATTGATTTGCATCTTGAGTATTCAATGCTGAGGCTGTGTGAATTGGTGTTTTTGTGGGTAAATCTGAAATCAAACCCAGTCCACGCTCATGTGCAACGAGATAGTCCGTCGTGATCTGGGTGCTTTGATTCAAGAAATGCACCAATGTGGGCATTGCCTCAGAAGATTGAGGATCAATATCCTCAAGCATTTTCTCAACAAGATTAAAATAGCGCCCAATAATTTTACTGTTTTCGCTAAAAAAAGATTGGACGGCATGATCAACTGTTAATTCATTTCCCATGATAAGCCCCTGATGTTTTACATCGATAGATGAATGGATTAAGCCGTGTGCTGCTAACTGTGCAATGACGCGTGCTAGGTGAGCATTTGGCTCTTGTTGTAAAGGATCACAGTGCAGCGCTAAATGTGGTTGTGTTGCCAAATTCTGCTTAAACATTCGCGTTAAAGTGCTGCCTGGACCCACTTCTAAAAAAATCCGAATTCCATCTCGATAAAGCTGTTCACATGTCTCGACCCAGCGTACCTGCTCTGTCATTTGCTCAGTCAACAGCGTTCGAATGGCCTGTCCACCGCCGGACGGATAGGCTCTTGCTGTCACATTTGCGATGACCGGTATCTTGCGTAACTCCTGCAGCTCTCCCGACCTCTCCATGCGGAATAAGTGATCAGTCCAACTTTGTAACGCTTGATGCATATAGGAGGTATGAAATGCACAGGCCGTTTTCAGTGGTGCAACTCGAACGCCGAGCTGTTCACACTGAAGCTGCAATGCAAGTAGATCTTGGCGAGGGCCACCAACCACGGTCTGTTTGGGTGTATTCAGATTTGCAATTTCAATTTTGGGAAAGTCTTGCAGCAATGTTTGTACAAAGTCTGGACCTGCTGCGATTGCTGACATACCGCCCTCAATATTTGTCGAGGCTTGTTCCATGGTCCGACCACGGTATGCTGTAAGCTTTAAAAAAGTGCGGTCCGTCAAAGCACCGGCATACCACAGTGCAGGAATTTCACCATAGCTATGACCCGCAACTATAGAGGCCTTCACACCAAAGCTGTCTATCAACTTCGCCATGGCTGCAGAGACGAATCCAATCAAACTTTGAGCAGCATAAGTTCCCTTGATTTCCGTGCCAGAGTCCTCTTGGGCAGGAAATGCCCAATCGCTTAAAGACCGTTCAAAAATATCAATCCCTTGGCGATCCAGCGTAGCAATAGCGTCATTGAAAACAGACAACTGCGAGTAGCCTTTTAACATGCCCACATATTGCGAACCTTGACCCGGAAAAACGAATGCTAAACTTCCAATGCCGTAAGGCTCGGGCTCAAAGTAAATCCCGTTATCAATATCCTGAATACGTTGCAAGCTATCCCCTGACTGGCTTGACAGCAGTTGATATGCGATATCCCGTTTGCCTGCAAGATCACCCTGATATCGGTCTATTTTTTCTGTATGCGTAAATACGATCGCCAACCAAAAACGTTCAGTTGCTGCCCTAGGAGGCAAAGTCGATTGTGTAAGTTTATGCAGAAGCTCTTCTTTAGAAGAAGCACCATAGACAGCGATACCATATGACCCGATATTAATCATGTCCACTGACCTATATATGAGCATACGTAGGTGGGACGACATCAGAAGAGGTCGACTCTTCTATATCAATGTCTGAAAACAGCATAGAATATTGCTGGAGATAATGCTCCAATCCTTCTACGCTCTCTCCTAAGAAACCGATATAACCATCGGGACGGATCAATACAAAACCACCACTCCTCAAACCATAGCGGCGATGTAACCGCCAATCTGGATCAAGTAAAGTAGTTACCCCAGCAGTTGATAAATTTTCAGGGGGGGATAATGCGTCAAGAACGAGATAACCCTGAATCACAGAATAATATTTTGATATCACTTGAGATTTTTTAGCCCAATCCTCTAATTCTGGGGAAAACTCATCCCCGCCTGTCAGTAACAACAAGACAAACTTTTGCTTGTATAAATCAATGAGACGTAAAGGCTGTTTGTCGCGCGGCCTCCAAAGCTCAATATCTGGCGCCAAATCCCCCGCTTTCGGATCAGATAATCCCTCGATATTGAACTTTCCATCGCTAAATTTAATACGCTTTGGTTTTGCTAAGCGTAGATCCTGCACGATAGGACTTTGGTGATAATTGTAGCGATGACCTGAAATCATCCAAGGTAATTTCCGCTGTATTGGAGTCAACTCAGATAGTTTTGGAAAAATGCTGTCTCTCAACTTCACAAGCTGTTTGTGTTTGATGGTTAATATTTTGGTAAGAGACTTGGCTGTTCGTTCAACCTCGATAGCAACAGGACGTCGCTCAGCATCATAGCTATTCAATAAATAGGGGTGCGCTCTACCTTGCTCCACAAAAGCAAGTTTCCAAGCAAGGTTATGTGCCTCTGCAATGCCCATATTCATATACTGCCCACCGATAGGGCTACCGATATGTGCAGCATCGCCCAATAAGAAAACATTCTCGATCTGTAACTGAGGCACACGTCGTTGTTGAAAAGCGGCGGTCGTTTCTGAACTGATATTGCTCAACTTCATCGTTTGACCACGCCCATCGCATAAGCGTTGAAAGGTCTCAAGGTCTAATGGCAATCTCTCACTTTCTGGAGGAAGGTCATAAGGCATCTCGATAAACAAGCGATAGCGATTTTGCTCATTCAGAGGGGCAACTGCGACATACCCAGCCTGATCTCCTAGAAAAAACACCCCTTCATCAGTTGCGCCTTCCCAAGCAATATCTACATCAGCCAGCATAAAGTGACTATGATAGAGCGCCCCTTCAAAAGATAATCCTAATTGTCGTCTTACGGCACTTCGACCACCGTCACATGCCATTAGCCAGTTCGTTTTTACGATGCTCTCACCATCTGGATGCTTTAACGTCACCTGAATCTCTTCAGCGGATTGCTCCACGCTTGCAAGTTCAGTTTGCCACTCAACGTTGCCGCCGAGACTTTGTAGTTTCTTCAATAAAATTTCTTCAGTCTTTGACTGCGGCAAACAAAGTAAAAAAGGATATTTTGCATCCAATAATGAAAAGTTATAGGTGAGCACCGTTTTTCCATAAGACTGGATTCGAAATCGATTGAGCTGATGACCAGCATTGATGGCTTGATCGGCAATACCGATCTCATCAAAGATTTCTAAAGTGCGCGAGTGAACGGCCATCGCTTTGGTATAAGTCGATGGACCCTCATTTTTTTCAATCAATCGATAAGGAATACCATATCGATGCAATTGAATCGCCAGAGTCAATCCAACAGGGCCAGCACCCACTATAAGAACGCGTTGTTTTGGAGTCGAAAACGTCATTTGGTTCATGTCAGATCCTCACTTATACCAGTTCTTATAAAATGGACGATCAGCAACCTCTAATAAGGCATGGTCGCCCGTACTATCACCATAGGCGTAAATAAAAAAATCGTTGAGATCACCAAGATGTTCACGTAACCGACGAACTTTTTCATCGTCTACACAGTTTTTCCCATCGATACGTCCTGTAAGCCTTTGATCGACAACTTCTAAGCGACTACCACAAATATGATCAAAACCCATGGATTGACCCCATGGAACAAGATAGTTTTCTGGTGCATTACTCACTAAAATCGTCTTATGACCCTTCGCTTGATGCCACTTAAGACGTCGAACAGCTTCAGGTCGTATCCAGTCTTTCAACGGGCCCGCAATGAAATCTGCAGCATATTTTTTCTCAGTTTCAATTGGCATTCCCCCCAGAAAGCGTTCAATGAATGCGACTCGTCCATCCATTAAGGTTGTTTTTTTACGCACCACATTGGTGATAGTTAGACCGAGGGGCAATAATGACGGCCAGAACACATGGGGTTTTGCAATAAATCTTAAATAACGCCAAAATGTGTGGCGATCAGAAATCGTCCCGTCAAAATCAAACACGGCTACAGTTGTATTTTTAGAAGTGCTTAAATCATTCATACTCATAATGCTTCTGCCGAAATTGTTTGTACGTCGATTTCTCGAGGAATTTTAAAAGGTGAAAGATGCGAAGACAGATGCGCCAATAGAATGTCTTGAGTAACCTCTGAAGAGGTTCTGACGCTGAGATGTAAAATATTGCGCCCATAGGCATCATGTTTGACATAAACACGCGCGCTACAAACGCCAGCGCATTGCCTGATACAGTCTTCAATTTCTCCTAAATCAACCATCTGGGCAGTAACTTTGGTGATGCGTAGTCGGCGGCCCACGAAAAAGATATTGTTCTCAATATCTTTTTTGACCAGATCTCCAGTAAAAAACCAACCCGACTTTATAAAATGCTGACTCGCTTGCACATCATCTACATATTCAGGAATAACATTGACCCCACGAACCACCAGCTCACCAGTTTGTCCAACTGCGATCTCCTGCCCCGACTCACCGATAATACGCGCCTCAACGTTTGGGATGACCTCACCAATCGAACCAACTATTTCAGGCTTGAACGAGTCTTGAGCGGCTATCGGTAATGTTTCTGTCAGGCCGTAGCCCTGCAGGACACGGACACCAATATGTGCCGCAATCTGATCGACAAGATCAGAAGACAAGTAACTCCCTCCTGAGTAAATCCTTAGGCCGGGGTTTAAAGTGGGTAGAGAACTGTCACGATCATTAAGCTGCTTCAGTAAAATCCGCAAAATGTCTGGAACAAAACAAACAAACGAGATACGATGTTCGGCCAAAGCATTGATGATGTCTTGGCGAACAACAGAGGGATAAAGAATTAAAGTTGCCCCTACGGATAGAGGTAATAAGAATAAAACAGTAAGACCAAAGATTGCGTAAAGTGGGAGGCTGACCAAAAAAACAGAACCCACGGTATGACGTCCAATTAAGCGATTTATTCCAACGGTGCTAATATCAAAAGAAAGATAACGATGAGCAACCATCAATGGTCGCCCTAATCCTTTATAGGTAAATTGGATCGCGACAACAGGATTTCCCTCAGGGAGATGTAGAGGTGTTGCACTCGTATCAGTATGCTCAAGTCTCTCAACGTCAAAACCCAATGCCGTAGTCGGCAAACCATCGGTACTCACAATTTTGGTGGTTTCTGACAGTTCAGCCAGTATCGCTTTATGCTTCTCAATGAGTTTTGCTTTACTGATAATCATTGTAGGTGCTGACTTTCTGATCAAGGCAGCACACTCATGAACAGTCAATTTATCATTGATTAATACTGGGATAGCCCCCTGCCCAACACTAGCAAGATATAACGCAGCCCAAGTGCTGCAGTTCGGCAAAAGTAATAAAATACGATCTTTTTGATTGAGCCCTAACTGACCCAATCGCGTATTCAGGAATTCGGCGTATTGCCGAAGTTCCCCATAGGTATAACTGGCTTGAAAATCGACATCCTGAATAGCAACAGCATCAGGATATCGTGTTGAAAAGTGTAAAAAACGGTGTAAAAACCCCATATCTGGACAGTCTTGTGACATTTCCTGATCCCCCGAACATTTCATGAATATCGAAAAAAGCATCGAATTAAGAAACAGCACTAACCTAAGTTTTCGCGATTCTTCTGATGAGAATTACTAACCTATTGCTTTCTTGCGGGCAAGAAACCATGAGTCTCATACCACTGAACGACGGTCGACAATGTGTCGATGATGGGGCGGAACTTTACACCCAACTCTTGAAAGCTTTTTTTATGATCAAAGTTTGTGCGATTTTCTTCCTGAACAATAAGCTTAACTGTCGCTTGGCTCAACAAAACAGGTTTGCCTGTTAAACTTGCGTAAAGCTCATTAAAAAACGCAATAATTTTGAGTAGAAATAATGGGATTTGCTTGGTAGGTGCCTTCACCCCACTCGCTTCGGCAACAAGAGGAAAAAGAGTTGCCATGGTCATGTGCTGACCCGCGGCAAGATAACGTTCACCGCTTCGGCCATGTTGAATGGCTGCAATCTGAAATGCAGCAACATCCCGGGCGTCAACAATCGAAAAACTACCAGGAACAATTCCTGGCAACTTCCCTTTCACAAAATCCATGACAAATTGACCCGAAGATGTCGGGCCCACATCTCCAGGTCCAAACATCCAACCCGGCAGCACCATTGCAATGAACATATCTTGATGCGTTTGCAGAAACTTAAGGACTTCAGCATCTGCCAAAATTTTACTGCGATAATAATCGTCAGCATTATCTTGATCACGAACCATCGTTTCGTCGATTAGCTCCCCACGAGAACCATTCAACACCGCAATTGAAGACGTATGAACAGCTCTGCGAATCCCAGCATCATATGCCGCTTGTAGCAGCTTAGCCGTCCCTTCGACATTGATATCGTATAGTTCCTGCCAATGCTTTCCACCTTTGTAATTGTCCCTGAAATAAGCTGCAGTATGAAACAAAGCATCGCAACCGACTAAGGCATATTCAAAATCACGAATATTGGTCATATCGCCTTCAATAATTTCGACTGGAAGGCCCGCAAATTGCTTTTCTGCTTTTGCTTTTGAGCGCGCCAGTGCTTTTACAGAAACACCCTGCTCGATCAGCATACGAACCAAGTTATTGCCCAATAATCCAGTTGAACCTGTTACAAATGCTTGTTTCATAACATACGCCTGCTTAGTGTTAAATTACAAATACCGATTGGTATCTGTAAATTAGCACTTTATTTAAAGCTAAATGACAAATTTGTCGGACAATATATATTTTTTTAGCAAATGGTTAAAATTCAAACGGATAAGAAAATACTTTCTACTTTTTTACATTAAATATTAATAATTTCAATTATTTATAAATAATTAAGCTTATGCTCTAATTTTACTTTTAATGCTCAGTAAGTATTTTGCTTAAACCGAGATGCATTTCGCACTATTTTTAGATATGCACTTGAATAAATCGAAATGTCTAACGATAAAAATACGGCGAGTAGGTAGACTAACAAATATGGAGCAGATGAAACTCTTAGACCAAGGTTTCACATATGAATTTGACCATGCAACTTTTATTTTGGGCATAAAAAAATCCCAGCTAAAAAGCTAGGATTTTATGATTGATTACAATCATCTACAAAAACGGAATCGATTTTGGGGTCGATTCCAAACTGGAGCGGGAAAAGAGACTCGAACTCTCGACCCCAACCTTGGCAAGGTTGTGCTCTACCAACTGAGCTATTCCCGCAAACTGGTGATATTGAAACAATATCGAATCTGGTGATCACGACGCTTAACAACATCGTAACTAACGATGCGCATTCTATATGAATTCCAAAACCTGTCAATCGTTTTATCAATCCCGCAATACTAAGCGTGTAGTTTTCATCCAAAATATCAGTATGCATCATTAACGTCATATTCAGTGAAGAGGCTCGCCTTTCAAAAAACAGATCGCAATTAAGATCAGACTCAAAGACAGTATACTTGCAGCCCATTTCACAAACATAATTTGCACAGGAAAGACAACACACGCAAGCCCAAGCAAAAAAATATAACCAATAAGAACTAGCCATCCCTGCCAAACAAGTAGAGCGCCCCAGCCCCAACCAAAACGTTTAGCTGGAAACCAATATTCAGGTCGCTTAGATGGCTTAACTGGCGGCGAATTAAACATAATCTACGCCTTCAATGAAGGATCAACATAACGACATTATCCAATGTGATCTTTAATCATTATAAGCTAAACGGTCAAATAAAATACAACATTAGAACTTCTTCCTTCTTTACTAGCAACATAGAACAAAAGCACTCATCACCATCCTCAAAAGAACTTAATCAAGACTTTGATTTACTTTAGCACGGTGCCTTCTTAAACTATAAACCTCTCCTTGATGAATTACGACATACGCACCATGGCAAAGAATGCACTCCAAGCACAACTCCTTAAAGCAGGACTCGTTGATGCCAAGAAAGCTAAAAAAATCAATCAACAGCAGCAGCATGCGATCAAAACTGGGCACAGTGAAGATGATGTAAAGCAAGCGCTGGCTGCAGCTCAAGCCGAGAAGCTCGCACGTGATCAAGCCCTGAATCGGGAACGCCAACATGCCCTAGAACTCAAGACTCAGGCTGCGAATATTCGTCAAATGCTGAGCCAGCATCAGATTAAAGACACATCAGGTGATGTAACCTATCAGTTTATTGATGCAGGCAAAATTAAGAAAATTTACGTGACCCAAGAGGTCTACGATCAAATCGTGAAGGGTCGTATTGCGATTGCTCGACTGGATGAGCACTACCCGCTCTTACCACGCGCCTTGGCAGATAAAATAGCTGAGCGTTCTCCTGAGGCGATTGTGATTCGTAATGAAAAAACAGCGCCACAGCAAGGCGTCGACGAAGATGATCCTTATGCTGCGTATGTGATTCCCGATGATCTCATGTGGTAATTGAGTCAGTCCATCGGCATCAAACTAGCATCTATCCTAGACGTGTAGGTGCTTTACCCAACACACGCTCCAGCTCAGTACGAATTTCGCCATTAGGAATGGTCAGTACAGAGCGCCCAGAATAACGCACAATAATGCCATCTTTGCTCGCAAAGGTTGTATCGAGCTTCGCCCAAGGCACACTGAATGTCCCTTCGCTCAGTCTAACGGTTAAGCCATTATCATCAGTGGTATACTGAACAGCACCAATCTTCTGATTCGCTTTACTCAGTCGACTCAAGTGCAAAAAGATACGGACCAAAATGAGTCCGGTGAGTGTCAAAGCCATCCACAGTTCCAGCCAAACACCATGCTTAATCGTGTCGTATGCACCTATGACAAACAAACAGACCAATGCAATTAGCGTAAATTTGGTTTGCCATAGTACATAACGAATATGCAGACGACGTATAGCGCTGCGATAAGGTTCAACAGTCCAATCAATTGATTGCATGAAAATATTCACTCCCAAATAATTTTTTATAAAACTGCTTTTAAGTCGCTTGTTTGGTCACAAGCACTGTCGCTTGAGCAAGAATTCCTTCTTGACGTCCTGTGAAGCCCAGTTTCTCTGTTGTCGTCGCTTTCACACTGACACGATCAACGGATACCTGTAAATCATCTGCAATGTTCTGACGCATGGCCAGATTATGGGGAGCAAGCTTTGGACGCTCGCAAGCCACGGTAATATCTGCATTAACCAGACTAAAACCACGGTCTTGAATGATCTGATAGACATAGCGCAATAGCACGCGACTATCTGCGCCTTTAAACTGTGAATCCGTATCAGGAAAATGCTGTCCAATATCTCCCAAAGCCAGTGCCCCAAGCAAGGCATCAGAAAGTGCATGCAAGATCACGTCTCCATCAGAATGCGCAATCAGCCCATGACTATGCGGAATCTGTACACCTGCCAACGTGACATAATGGGTGCTACCATCATCGAAGGCATGAACATCCAGCCCTTGGCCTATGCGTAAATCAAATGGAGTCATATCCCACCTTTTATAAATTGAAACCACGGTAAAAGATCAATTAAGCGGTGTGCCATTCACTGAAACTTTCCCTTCACGAACTTGCAATGTCGTCGTATAGCCATCCGCAGACTTGCTCAATAAGCCCTCACTAACTGGCTTAGCAAGCATCATCTCAACCATTTGCGCACTCTGTTCAGGACTAGTCGGTTGGCCTTGTGCTTTTCCAGCAATATCGGCAAGTTTTATCAACAATGCTTGGGTCACATTAGCCTTCCCATCGACACCAAATTTTTGCACAGTCGATTTAGGATCTTTCTGCTCTTCCGCTGTTAGTGCGGGTAGATTTGCGGTTGCTTCCGCATGTGCCTTGCCATCAAAGAAGCCTATGTCTAAATGATTGACCTTGGCACTGATTCCTTTGGCAAAAATCGGCTGTGCAGCTTTGAGCAGTGGATCCGGTGCAGGCTTACATTGAGTTTGCATCTTTTGCATGACAGCAACGACATCTTTTAAGGCGAGCGCATCAATATGATCCGCAGTCACTGCAAGCTCAATTTTACCGATACTCTTGCCCTCCTGAAGCAGCTCTGCCACTTTATAAGTCATGCTCATGGCAAAGAAACCATCTTTCTCCGTTGTCTCAGAAATGAGCTTGAAATCTTTAAAACCAAATGACTTTCCTGCATTGACAGCATTCAATGCACTGAACACTAACTCACCCTGACCTAAGCCCAAACCAGACTGGCCTTTTTGACTATCAAAATCATAGCTGACTTTATCCAGTGTAATCACGGTTTCTTTGTCAGCAGAGGTAAAGGTAATCCCAGGAGTGATCAGATCGCCATGAAAGCGGCTCGCGTTACGATCTTGGGTGATTTTACCGGTGAAGCCCTTCCATTCAAATGTGCCCTTTTCATTGCCAAACGTCGAGACAGGGCTCATCACTTGCACCTGTAAACCACCCAAGAATCCCACATTGGTTTTAATCTGGAGCGGCTCTTTGCTTCCGAAAACTCTCGTTAATATAGGACGCGCCTCTTCAGGCCAAAGGATATGAGACTGAATCTGCCCCCAACCCAAGGATGGAAAGACACCATTCTTAATATCATCATACCCACTGAATTTGATCGTATGATCAAGCTCACAAGGGTTTGGCGTAAAAATGACATCCCAATCCACTCGACCTGTGAAAAAGCCAAATTGTTGTTTTTTGACCACAATTTTAATCGGTCCTAAAGCTCCATCATTTAATTTTGCTAGTGCTTTTGGATACTGAGCCGCAATTTGCTGACCGCCATACCACGTCGTTCCCCCCCATGTGATGCCTAATGCAACTACAACAGCAGCGCTCATTTTAATGAGTTGTGTATTCATACAAAATCCAAAATATAATTGTGATGTGTCCATACCAAGGGTGTCCAATCAGTTTGACTAACGGAACACACTCTTTTTTTTTGCAAAAAAATATTCAAGATGAATAAAGGCAAAAAACCGCAGTTATATATGCTGTTGCGCCTGTAAGATAACATCTGCCAAAGCCAAATCATCGGCATAAGTAATTTTTATATTATCCATGCGTCCTTCGACAATTTTCACCGAGAGCCCTGCAAGTTCGATCGCACTGGCTTCATCGGTGACTTGTAAACCCTGTTTTTTTGCAGCAATAAGCGCATCATAAAGCACGCCAAAACGAAACATTTGTGGTGTTTGCGCTTGCCATAGATTATCGCGAGGGATTGTTGCAAGGATATTGTGATCCTGAACCTGCTTTAAGGTATCGCGTACAGGCGTTGCAAGAATGCCTCCGATCTCATGATCATGGAGCTCATTGACTAAGCGACGTAAGCTCGTAGGGGTAATACAGGGCCTTGCGACATCATGGACCAAAATCCAGTCGTCCACAGCGGCCTTATCTTTAAGATATTCCAAACCCGCTAAGACCGAATCCATACGCTCGGCACCACCCACCACAAATTGGATGCGGTCAAGCGACTGATAATCCAATGTTTGAGCTTGCGTATCCCCTGCGGCAATCGCAATGACACAGCCCGCAAGAGGCAAGGCAAATAAACGATTGATGCTATGCAGCATAATCGGTTGGTCTTGAAGGATGAGATATTGTTTAGGGATTTCAGAACCAAAGCGGCGCCCGCTGCCCGCAGCAGGAACGACCGCCCAAAGCGTTGAAACGCGATCAGAAACATCAGCGTCGTGAGCGGTTATTTCGCTCATGATGCTGGCGGAGCAGGTGTAACAATAACAGGCGGAGGAAGTGCTGTCAGCTGAACAAAAGTCTCATGCGGACGAATCAAACCCAGATCTAATCGTGCATGTTCTTCGACAGCTTCCATCCCATCTTTCAGATCATGAACCTCAGCAGACAGCACACGATTGCGCTCTGCCAGTTGATCATTTTGCTGATTTTGTTGCTGAATGAGCGCACCCAAACGCTGACGCTCACGATAGCCGCCCTCTCCCATCCACAGCTTAAACTGTAAAAAAGCAATCACCACGATGGCAACAATAAGGATGAGGCGACCCGTGAGCGTCGAGAGCATGGGTTAAGCCTTCAATGCCGCATTCAAACCACGGAACTCAAGCGCACCGCGATAAGGCGCATCCACCATTTCTTCGATGCGAAGCAATTGGTTATATTTTGCAACACGGTCTGAACGGCATAGTGAACCAGTCTTGATCTGACCTGCCGCAGTACCGACAGCCAAATCAGCAATCGTTGAATCTTCAGTTTCGCCTGAACGATGAGAAATCACGGTCGCATAGCCATTGGCTTTTGCCAAATAGATTGCATCCAAGGTCTCGGTAAGCGTACCAATTTGGTTGAACTTAATCAGAATTGCATTGGCAACGCCAGTATCAATGCCTTTTTGCAGGATTGCAGGGTTGGTTACGAACAAATCGTCACCAACCAACTGTACTTTATCACCACAAATATCAGTCAGATACTTCCAGCCTTCCCAATCAGATTCATCCAAACCATCTTCAATCGAAATGATCGGGTATTGACGTGCAAGACCTGCCAAGTAGTCAGCAAACTGATGATTGCTAAATGCTTTATTGCCTTCACCAGCCAATACGTATTGGCCATTTTTATAAAATTCAGTCGCCGCACAATCCAGTGCCAGCATAATATCTGAACCCGCTTTATAACCGGCTTGTTCGATCGCTTGCAGAATCACAGTAATTGCTTCTTCATTCGAACGCAGGTTTGGCGCAAAGCCACCCTCATCGCCAACCGCAGTGTTTAAACCCTGTTTTTTCAGCACGCTTTTTAAGCTATGGAAAATTTCAGCGCCAGCACGCAGTGACTCTGCAAAACTGCTAAAGCCAATGGGTTCGATCATGAACTCTTGAATATCGACTGTATTATCTGCATGCGCACCACCATTGATGATATTCATCATAGGTACTGGCATCGATAGCACGGACTGACCACGCAGATTTGCAATGTGTTGATAAAGCGGCAGATGCAGCTGTGTTGCTGCGGCGCGCGCTGCGGCGAGCGATACTGCGAGCATCGCATTTGCACCGAGCTTCGATTTATTTTCAGTATTGTCTAAAGCGATGAGTTTCTCATCCAAGCCTTTTTGATCACGCACATCAAAACCGAGCAATAGATCGCGGATATCACTATTCACATTTTGAACTGCAGTACGTACACCTTTACCCAAATAACGAGACTTATCACCATCACGTAATTCTAATGCTTCACGTGAGCCTGTTGATGCGCCGCTTGGTGCGGTACCACGACCTGTCGCACCAGATGCCAATGTAATATCAGCCTCAATTGTCGGGTTTCCACGCGAATCTAGAATCTCACGGGCGCGAATGTCAGTAATTTGACTCATTTAAAGCTCCTAATCGGACAAAACTGAGCAAGACCTTGATGGTTAGTAGAAATCAATGTCTTGCTGATCATTTGAATCGTGCATATACACGATCACTATTTTAAAAACTGGGGCTAAGAAGATTAGCCACGCTTATCAATGAACCTTGAGCGCTCAATATGAGGCCCCAAGCTCCCCCGGACTCAATGTGTATCCAGTACCGCAAAACCTTTGACCAAATCATCAAGCTGTTTAATCTGAGTCAGAAATGCTTCTAATTGCGACATCCGCAGTGCACAAGGTCCATCACACTTCGCCACATCAGGGTTGGGATGAGCTTCTAAAAACAATCCTGCTAAACCTGTTGCCATGCCCGCACGGGCTAACGTTGTAATCTGAGCACGTCGACCACCCGCAGAGTCTGCACGACCACCCGGGGTTTGTAGCGCATGGGTGACATCAAAAAACACGGGCACATTCATGGCTTTCATCGTATCAAAGCCCAGCATATCGACAACAAGATTGTTATAACCAAAGCTGGAACCACGCTCACATAAAATGAGCTTGTCATTCCCAGCTTCTAAACACTTATTCATAATATGACGCATTTCGTGCGGTGCAAGAAACTGTGCTTTTTTAATATTAATAATTGCATCGGTTTTAGCCATCGCATCAACCAGATCGGTTTGACGGCTCAAAAATGCTGGCAACTGAATGATGTCAGCGATCTCAGCGACAGGTGCCGCTTGATAAGGTTCATGCACATCCGTCAGGATCGGCACATTATATTTGGTTTTAAGTTCAGCCAACCACTCCAGCCCCTTCTCTAAACCCGGACCGCGGTAAGAATACAGGCTGGAGCGATTCGCCTTGTCAAAGCTCGCCTTAAATACATAAGGAATACCTAAGCGAGTCGTGATATCGATATAGGTTTCTGCAATTTCAAACGCCAGATCTTTTGATTCTAAAACATTCATTCCGCCAAATAAGACGAAAGGCTGATCATTGCCAATCCGAATTTGATCAAGTGTAATGAGAGATTGTGCTTTTAATTCCATACTCATCGGTCGCCTATGCAGGTGAAAGAAACACTGTTGATCAAGACATCATTTTTTAAACTTTACAACCCACAGCATCCTATCTACTCATAGAACGCCGTGTATCGGGTAAACTATTAAGCCAAACGAATGGCTGAATACTGAATTGCCGCTTCAACAAAACTTGCAAACAACGGATGACCACCACGAGGTGAGCTGGTAAATTCCGGATGGAACTGGCACGCCACAAACCAAGGATGGTCGGCAACTTCAACCATCTCAACCAGATGTTGATCCGCAGAGTAACCAGATACCGTCATACCCGCTGCTTCTAATTGTGGAATGTAACGATTGTTCACTTCATAGCGATGGCGATGACGCTCAACGATCTCAGTTTTGCCATAGATCGCCAGTGATTTACTACCCGCTTCTAATAATGCCTTTTGAGCACCCAAGCGCATGGTTCCACCCAAATCAGAGGTATCATGACGCGTTTGCAAATCACCGCGCTCATCCATCCACTCAGTAATCAAGCCGATCAAGGGCTGAGTGGTACTGCGATTAAACTCAGTAGAGGTCGCTTCAGTCAGCCCCGCAACATTACGCGCATACTCAATCACGGCAAGCTGCATCCCTAAACAAATTCCCAGATAAGGAACTTTGTTTTCACGAGCAAACTGAATGGCATTCATCTTGCCTTGTGTACCGCGCTCACCAAAACCACCCGGCACCAGAATCGCATCGACTTCTTTTAAGCGTGCTAAATCGGCATTCGGCTGACCCGCTTCTAAACTTTCAGCATCAATATAGTCAATGTTGACCTTGATACGATGGGTAATGCCTGCATGCAACAACGCTTCATTCAGTGATTTATAGGCATCTGGCAGCTCAACATATTTACCCACCATTGCAATGCGTACTTCACCTTTAACGTTCAACAAAGCATCCGTCACAGTATTCCAGTCCGACAAGTCTGCGGGAGGCTTATCCCAACCAAAACGCTCACAAATTAAATCATCAAGTTTTTGGTCATGGAAATTCTTTGGAATGAGATAAATACTTGGTGAGTCTTCAGCCAAGATCACCGCACGCTCTTCAACGTTGGTAAACAGCGCAATTTTACGGCGGTTTTCTTCACCGATGGGGTGGTCTGAGCGGCAAATGAGGATATCAGGTTGTAAACCGATGGAACGTAACTCTTTAACAGAATGCTGTGTAGGTTTGGTTTTAGTCTCACCTGCAGAGGCAATATAAGGCACAAGTGTTAAATGCATCAACAGTGAATTACGACTGCCAAGCTCGACACGCATTTGACGAACCGCTTCCATAAAAGGAAGAGACTCAATATCACCTGCCGTACCACCGATTTCGACGATGGCAACATCATAGCCTTCAGCACCCGCATGGATACGATGCTTAATTTCATCCGTGATATGCGGAATAACCTGTACAGTGGCACCAAGATAATCACCACGGCGCTCTTTCTGAATGACTTCTGAATAAATCCGACCGGAAGTAAAATTATTCTTTTTAGTCATCCGCGAGCGGCGAAGGAAGCGCTCGTAATACCCTAAATCCAGGTCAGTTTCTGCACCATCTTCAGTAACAAAGACTTCTCCATGTTGAAAAGGACTCATCGTTCCTGGATCAACATTAATATAGGGATCCATCTTGGTCATGGTCACTTTCAAACCGCGTGCTTCCAACAGCGCGGCAACTGATGCGGCAGAGATGCCCTTACCGAGCGATGATACAACGCCACCAGTCACAAAAATATACTTCGTCATCAAGCTCACTCTAATCCTACCTATTCTTTGTGACTCAACATGCGACTTGACCACACGCTTCATTCAACACGACATCAACAAAATATGCTGATCATAAATTAATGGGTAATTTTAACGATCAGGGGGGGATAAAGCAAAGGCTTGCGACCAAGATATGTTGTTTTAGTGACAATTAACTTCATGGAATGCGTAAATCATCATACGTAAGCTTCATCAAGCATAAAAAAACCCGCAATACATGCGGGTTTTCTCATTTGAATTTAAACTACAGATTCGATCTTAGAACTTTTGTTCCAGACCCAAGCCGAAGCCTTGGTATTTGTAGTTTGAGTCTTGACCAGCGTTAGGTAGTGGAGTTGCGATAGTACCTACGTTGTTTGGGTTTTTAAAGGTACGTTGCGCCCAGAAACCGTATACTTTGGTTTTTGCACTGAAAGCATAATCTAAATCAACAGTCACTTGGTCGATTTTTACATCAGCAATATTGTTGCCCAAAGATTTGGTTGTTGCGCTTTCCCATTGTGCTTTTGCTGACAAACCGTCCAGAATTGATGCTGGAAACTTGTAGATCGCGCTAACCAAATAAGCATTTTCTTTTGGTGATGTATTACCAAATTTAGCTGCAACTTTGTCTGAAAGCTTAGCTTGTTGATACAAACCATTTAACGTTACGCCATCAATACCAGCCAATTTACCCAAATCAGCACTACCTACCCAACGGAATAGATCAGTAGGATTAGATGCTGAAGCAAAAGGATTGTTTACAGAGGTAGAAGGTGCTTTGGTTGCGTATGCAAAAGTATTCCCAGCATTCCAGATGCTAGATACGTTTACATCATATGCAACACCAGTATACAAACCAACATCTTTATTTGCATAGATTACTGAAGTTGAAGTAGCGGTTGAACCTGTCTTTGCTGCATAAGATGGATCGGTAGGGTTTTTAGAATCTGTCTTCTCACTTGGAGAAACCAAGAAGTTTGCTGAAAATACGCCGTAGCCAGTATCAAACTTTGCTGATTCTAAAGCGATGACGTTGTTGATACGGTTTTCACCAGCAAATGTCTGGGTGCTATCAAATGTACCATTTACGAAGTCATCCGCAACATCAACACCTTGAGCTGGATTAACATACTGAAGGGTTTTTACGTTGGTATCTAAACGACCAAACTTCAAAGTCCCCAAACCTTCGTATTGCAAACCGATGAAACGGTTACGAGCGCTCAAATCAAAAGTACCGCCAGTAGCGCCAGTATCAGTATTGTTGTTTATGCCAGCTTTAGTGCTATTGCTGCTGCTATTGCTGTTGTTGTCAATTGATACGCCCCACTCGATGCCATAAACCGCGCTTAGGTTATCAGTGAGTTTTTCGTTACCTTTGATGCCAAAACGTGAAGCGTTAGAATCAACTGTGGTTACACGATTTTCATTCAGATCACTTTTGGTGTTATCAACAGAAACGTTGATTTTACCGTAAACTGAAGGACCATCTGCTTGTGCAGCACCGATTGATGCGGCAGCAACCAAAGTAGCAAGAAGTAGCTTTTTCATTTCCAAACTCCAAAAAGGACATCAAAATAGGGTTATTGTGTGAGAAAAGTAGTTAAATCACCTTCAACTGGTGCGAAGTATACGCACCGAATTGTGACAATCTAGTTACATTCCTAAAAATCCTGTTACATCTTTAAAATTTTCTTACAATTTATTTTCCCAGCACTTGCATCATACAGAAAACAATTTACTTTGCAAATATATAACGCATCTGTATTACAGATTCATGACAGGTAAGCAAATTCAATTAATAAAACTTTGAAAAATAACAGTTATTTAAAAAATAAAATTCAAAAAAACATAAACTCTCGCATTGAATGAGCACCATACACCCCTAGCACACCACTCAAAAAATCAATAAATTCAAAAAATAAAACCCATTAATTTAGTTTTTGCAATCATTTCGTGATTTATTTTGTGAGAATTTACGTCTTAACCTGTACGATTGTGACGGTATTATTTCATGTCGTAAAATAACAATTGCTGATTTGCATATCACTTTTACTTACACGACGGTTACATTAGATACAAAATCAACATAAGAACTCACCCTCAAGAAAATTCAGGACAAAAAAAAAGCTGAGGAAATCCTCAGCTTTACTACACGACCCAACGATCTATTGATACTTTTTACGTAAAACTTACTCTTCGTTTTGAAACATCGCGGAAACAAAATCTTTCGCTGCAAAAGGACGCAAATCATCGATCTTCTCACCTACACCAATAAATCGAATCGGAACATGACTACGGCTCGCTATATTGAACAGCATTCCTCCTTTCGCAGTTCCATCTAATTTGGTGATAGTTAAGCCTGTCAGCCCTACAGCAGAATCGAATTCCTGTACTTGATTGATGGCATTCTGCCCCGTACCCGCATCGACAACCAGCATAATTTCATGAGGCGCAGTAGCATCAATTTTTTGCATGACACGTTTAACTTTTTTCAGCTCTTCCATCAAATTGCTTTTGGTATGTAAGCGGCCTGCTGTATCTGCAATCAACACATCGATGCCTTTGGCTCTGGCACTTTCAAAAGCATCAAAAATAACAGAGGCACTATCCGCGCCATTGCCTTGTGCGACAACAGCAATGTCATTCCGCTCGCCCCACACTTGCAACTGCTCAGTTGCAGCTGCACGAAAGGTATCCCCTGCTGCAAGCATTACCTTCTTGCCCTCTCCCTGCAAGCGCTTCGCTAACTTACCAATCGTAGTCGTTTTACCCACGCCGTTCACCCCAACCATCAGGATGACATAAGGACGCTTATTCGGATCGATATGGAGTGCTTTGACGCGTGGTGCGAGCAGAGCAACTAACTCTTCTTGCAATGCTTTATAAAGGGCATTGGAGTAAATCAGTTCTCGACGTGCAGTCCGCTCCGTCAAATTTTGGACGATTGTACGTGTCGCCTCGATTCCAATGTCTGCAACCAAAAGTTGAGTTTCAATTTCCTCGAGCAACTCGTCATCGATTTCTTTACCACCAATCAACAAATTGACCACGCCATCGGTAAAGCCGCGACGCGTCTTCGCCAAGCCTTGCTTCATCCGCCCAAAAAAACCTCCAGCCGACTCTAAGTCCTCAGTATGGGCTTCCGAAACAGGTGGGCTGACTACGGGACTATTAACTACCACGGGAACCTCATCCTGAACCGCAGGAATAACAGGTGCAGCAGGTAAAGGCGGCTTAGGCAACTCAACGGCAACATCGGCAACGACAGATTGTGACGTCTTTTCAGGAAAGATAAGTGGTGCATTCAGACCAGAATACTGTGAAGGAGAGTTAGAAGATTGGTTTGACATGCTACTTTGGCTCGCTTTCAAGCAAAATAATGAAGAAGAGGATGCGCTGATTTGGAATACAGGGTGAAACTGTCATGAATTCTAACATGCAGACTTCTATAAAAATGCTTATAGCCCTAAAAACTCGACATGGATAGTCTTCAAACGACTATCACGGCATAACATATCAATATGTATGTCTAAATTTGCTTTGATGTATCCTCAAGATCAGCACTGTTCTAATGGGGGATAGAATCACTATTTGCAAGGAATTAAGGGGGCGAAAAAAGATTTGGTTTGATACGATGAAGAACTATTGATTTTAGACCATTTACGCTGAGGATACGTTAACGCGCTATTCAATAGCTTTATATAGTTATTTTTATCGAGGAAATCAGAAATTTGGTGGCAACCCCACTAGCAAAGCTTCGGCACATGTCATAATTGCTACCGTTGCTACCTTCCGGTCCTGGCGGGGTTTACAAAGTGACATTGCGAAGTAACCAGCAGGGCTACCATTGAGCGGGCTAGTATAGTGAAATACGTTATTATTGCAAGCCCATTTACTGACGCGCTTAAAGCCCTGCCCAAAAATAAGCCTAAAGCACGCTCTCTTTAAAGAGGGTTATTGTGTGATAGATCACAATAATCCTACCAGCCTAAGCAGATTACTGCGTTATTGTTAGGCAATTTAGACGCTAACATCATATTGAAATACGCTATGGTCTACTATAGTTAGTCAATCATAGCCTCCTTTATTTTTATCCTGAGTCCTCGAACGAGCTCCTATTATTTATGGCAAAGTCTCTTATTCCGCAATTCTACATCAAGAATTTATTTATAAAGAAAACAGCCAGCAAGACCACCTCTCTACCCACGGAAATGGATCTGAGTGAAGGATGGTTTGTGCCTGCCTATGAACGTCCTAAAGCCAGCCATACCACACCAACCCACTTTAAGCATCCTTGGACGCTACCTAAGCGCGGCATGACGGTTGCAGAATGGTTAATCAATCGTAAGAAAGCGCAGTGGCCGATCTGGGAAGAGAATATTCCTTTTGATGCCTTACCGAAAGCTCGTCCAGATGCTGCACTCGATGACTGGCAAGCTTGGTTTGTGGGCCACTCAACAGTCTTAGTGCAAATTGGTCCTTATAACTTCTTGACAGATCCTGTCTGGGCAATGCGAACCAGTCCCGTGCCGTTTGCTGGACCACGGCGTGTCCGTCCAGCAGGAATTGCGCTTGAAGACCTTCCGCCCATCGACGCCGTGTTACTCAGTCACAACCACTACGACCATATGGATCTTGCATCCTTGGCCTGGCTCTATAAGCGTGATCGTATGCCTATTTATACGGGTCTGGTCAACAGCCAATATCTACCACCTCATATGCGCGTGATTGAACTGGATTGGTGGGAATCTACCCCTTTTCATAAAGATGATCGCATCAAGATTGTGTATACCCCTGCCCAGCATTTTTCAGGACGCGGCCTCAAAGACAGTAACATGGCACTTTGGGGTGGTTTATCCGTACTGACCCCAGATGATCACTTATTCTTTGCGGGTGATACCGGCTATGCCCATCACTTTAAAGAAGTCCGCGCGCGATTAGGCGCACCGCGTTTAGCATTACTCCCCATCGGGGCCTACGAACCTCGACCCGTTATGCATGTCATGCACATGAATCCAAGCGATGCTGTACAAGCCCACCTAGACTTAGAAGCCACTCAGTCTCTTGCAATTCATCATCGAACCTATCAATTGACCGATGAAGCCATGAATCAACCCTTGCTGGATCTCGCAAGCGCGCTGAGTCACGCTGGACTGTCTGCAGACGTGTTTGCTACACCCAGTGAAGGTCACAGTATCTTCGCTTGATTTTCACATCAAAGTCTTGCATCGACTTTGATGTGAATATGTGTATAAAACGATACGAATCATCAACGTCCCAAAGCATTCACACAGGCTATGATCTTCGATATATGGGACTGGTTAAAAAGCGATTAATTTATCAGGCAAACGCACATCTATTAATGTTAGTCTTTAGCTCATCAGCCTGTTTATATGGATTTTTATTATGAGAAACATCGCCTTGAAAACGAATTTAAAAAAAACAATTCCGGTAGTCACGTTAAATACGGGTTTCACACGGCTTTCACTTAGTTTAGGTCTAATGATGGGGTTAATCACAACAACACTGTCGACCCATGCCGCAATCCCCGTTGAATCACGCCCACTCACATCGTCATCTGCTGTTGGCGGCGTTGACAGCACTCAAACCTCACAACTCTGGCAGCTCACTCAACAAATCCAAAAACTAGAAAACGAAGTCCGTGATCTACGCGGTAAAGTTGAAACGCATGATAATGACATTGATCAATTGCAAAAAGAAGCCAAGAATCACTATACCGATTTTGATCAACGCATAGCTCAAAGCCAAGATGACATCAAAAAATTGCAAGCTGCTCAAGCGCCAGCGCCAGCCCCTACCACTACACCTCCTGCTGATGGTGCACCAGCAACAACTACAGCACCGGGCACTCCTCCTGTAGCCGCAGCAACGGGCGATGAAGCCGATAAAGTTGCTTATATCGCTGCTTACGATGCATACAAAGCCGGCGGTGCAGCAAAAGCCATTGCGCCGATGAAGAAATTTATTACTGATTACCCGAATAGTCCTTTTGTTCCAAATGCTTATTACTGGCTAGGTGAATTTAACCTCGCGATTACACCGCCCAACTTTGCAGCAGCGTCAAGTAACTTCAAAATTGTCAGCAATCAATATCCCAAAAGTGCAAAAGCAGCAGCGGCAACCTATCGTTTAGCGACTTTGGCGGATGTAGACCAACATCAAGCTAGTGCGATTGCCTTGATGAAAACCATATTGAAAAA
The DNA here is from genome assembly GCF_046462495.1 of Aquirhabdus sp. NCBI lineage: Bacteria > Pseudomonadati > Pseudomonadota > Gammaproteobacteria > Moraxellales > Moraxellaceae > Aquirhabdus > Aquirhabdus sp. Next base: position 73,921 of record NZ_JBKGVE010000012.1, read on the forward strand.
TTATCCGGGCACACAAGAAGCTGGTTATGCCACGGATTACTTGAAGTCGCATTCGTCCACTTCTACCGAAGAGAAAAAAGCAACGCCCAAGAAAACTGACAAAGTGAAAGCGGAAGAAGCAACCAATCAAAAAGCTAAACCCGCAACCAAGAAGAAAGTGAAAGCTAAAGAAGATGATGACACGTCAGCTTAAAGCCTAATCTATCCATGCTCTTCAGTGCTGATCAGATGGCTGGAGAGTAACCCCATAAAAGTTGTGCAACGAAAGTCCGCACGACTTGAGTCCATACTTACAGGATCCGCATATTATGTCAGTCACACCCCGCGTTATTCGATCATCACCAATGCAAAGAAATTTTCTATTTGCCAGTATCTTAGGACTTAGTGCAATGGTTGCCAGTATGCCTACATTTGCAGAACCTGTACGTGAACACCGGATCGTCAACTTGCAAGCGGAAACTAGCCGCGATGTGCAAAATGACGAAATGCAAGCGACGCTTTATACAGAGCTCAATAATACCAACCCAACGACTTTAGCGCGGGATACCGCCCAGATCGTGAATAAAGCCATGGATCTTGCCAAAGGTTACCCTACCGTGAAAGTCAGTAGCGGCACCCAAAGCACCTATCCCATCTACAGTGATAAGAACAAGCTCACCGGCTGGCGAGGTCGTGCAGAAATTCAACTCAAAACTTCAGATTTCAAAGCAGGCAGCGAGTTGATCGCCCAACTGCAAAGTAATATGCAACTTGAAGCAGTGAATTTTTCAGTCTCTGCACAACAGCGTTTGAAAGTTGAGAATGAACTCCTCACGGACATCACCAAAATTTTCCGTGAGCGCGCTTCATTACTACAAAATGCATGGGGTGCCAGTAAATATGAACTGGTTGAAATGAATATCACCAGCAGTAATGATGAGCCTCGCCCCTACCCGATGATGATGCGTATGGCTAAAGCCGAAGCCAGCGATGCAGTGCCTACCCAAACCGTTCAAAGTGGTAATAGCAAAGTCCGTGTGCAAGCCAATGGTAGTATCCAACTACAATAAATCAATCTAACAGACATCTTAGATATCCATAAAAAAGCCCACCTTCATGGTGGGCCTTTTTATGGATATGATCTATAGGCTGACGATTACCAAGAGAATGGGTTCCACCAGCGGAATGAGAATGGGCGACCCAGCACCACATCTTGTTTCTCTTCCACACGTGCTTTGGGCACGGGCTTTCCTTCTTGTCCATTGAATGAAGCAAAATCGCCTTTTGCGACATCTTGCGATGCAATCTTAACGGCTTTGTCCGGATCATCCACAAAACTATAGCCAGGCGTTTTGAGTGTGGTTGCACGAATCTCTGCCAGACCGTCTTTCTCAGGCATCTGGTTCAGAGGACCTGCACGCAGTAAACCCAGTGCTTCATCCGGATGACCACGGAAATTTTCTTCATCATAACGTAGATAATAGGTACGACCCGCTTCCACTTGGAAATCAACGACAGTCCCTTTTTGAAAATAGAGCGGCCCCAATGGACGGCTAATTTTCAACCGATAAACACCGGGATTCATTTCTAACCAGTAATAATGATTATCCGTTAAGCTCGGCAACCGCATGCCATTAATAAAAATACTACTGGCCAGAATTTCTTGTTCATTCCATTTACTGTGTGGTCGATAGAGGTAAACCAAGGCAAACTTTTGATCGAGAACGGGAACAGGTTGAAAAAGCTCCCCCTGATTCTTTTTAAAACGATCCACAGCCCAGCTTCCAAGCGAGAAGCCATGTGGCTTGAATCGATCATAGGTAGAGTCTGGTTTGGTGGTGTCCAATTGCGGAAGCTTTTGGCTTTCAACAATACTCGGATCACTGACTGTCCCACTACCAAAAGAGGGCAGATGATCACGTGCGGACTGAATCATGCTACATCCTGATAGCACGAGTAACCCAGATATCGTCGTAACAGACATCGTAATAGACAAATGACGCATAGCTTCCCTCAGCGTTTTAATCTTGTTTTTTGATTATCGGTGCTCGAATCAATCTATCTAAAACCAACGATCTCGTTGCAACTTTAGATAATAATGAGCAATCGTATCACTCATCAAGGTTTTGACAAAACTTTATCATCGGAAATACTGACATAAATACAAACAAACATCATTTTGCCGCTCTGCTGTCAAAATGTTGACATAAAAAAAACCGATTGGATCGGTTCTTTACTACCTCAGATAAAGCATCGCACGCATAGGCACGATGCTCATCAACAGATATTAGCCTTGGCCTGGAACGGTTGCAGGTGGGTTCACACTGATTTCAACACGACGGTTTTGGCTACGACCGGCTTCAGATGAATTGTCTGCAACTGGGTTGTTCATACCATAACCAACCGCTTGCACACGGCTTGCAGCAACACCTTGACGAATCAAGTAGTTCGCAACACTGTTTGCGCGCTCTTGCGACAACTGTTGGTTGTATGAAGCATTACCAACATTATCGGTGTAACCACGAACCGTGATTGTTTGTTGGTTATATGAACTCAACGTTTGAGCCAACTGAGACAGTGTGCCAGAGAACGATGGGTTGATATCTGAACGTGCCGTTGCGAAGGTAATCGCGCCTGGCATAATCAAATCTACAGCACCAGTTTGCTGATTACGTTCAACCGCAACGCCAGTACCTTGCATTTGTTCACGTAGTTTTTTCTCTTGGGCATCCATATAAACACCCACGCCACCACCGAGCAGACCACCAGCAGCAGCACCAATTAGTGCAGCTTTGCCTTTATGACCACCACCAGTAGCGGCACCAATAGCAGCGCCTAATAATGCACCGGCTCCACCGCCGATTGCCCCTTTACTCACTTGGCTTTGGCCAGTGTATGGATTTGTTGTACAGCCTGATAAAGCCAAGCCTGCTACTAAAGTTGTTACAACCAATGCACGCATGAACTTTCTCCTCGTCACTCAAGTAATTGGATTGGTACATTCTGAGGATAGCACCCACATCACTGCCATGAGTTTTTTGTTAACAAAGAGACACATTGTTACAAATTCTATTTTTCATATTTTGTAATTTATTGTTTTTAAACACATATCTATAAAGTGCTTTTTGAGTCTCTTTCCTTAGCGGTTAATTTTTCCGACGAAAGAAATGGGAAAAGCGCTATAAAATCAATTAATAAATCAGTACAGATTGCAAAAAAGGCAGAACTTAGCGCAATAACCGCTTAAATCGTCTTTTATGCACATTGCCCTCTGTATGCTGAATCAATATGATGTTGCCATGTTTTTATATTCATACCGTATTCCTTGGAGTAGATCATGGCACGTATTTCCGCACTCGCTAGACCTAAAACGATCATTGAGCGTGCACGAGGCACACTCATGGGTGCCGCCATTACTGCCAATACCTTTACCTTTGGACCTCCTGTTCTTGCCGTAGGTCTGGCAAGATCACTCGTTCCGCAAAAATTAGCGGGTCAACGTTTAGATGAACTCGCCGTAACACTCACCAATCAATGGCTACATTTTAACAGTTGGCTCATAGATCGCGCTTTACCGGATATTGAATGGCAACTCACCATGCCCACTACTGACCTCAGCTTAGAAAAACAATACCTGCTGATCTGTAATCATCAAAGCTGGGTGGATACCACGGTCATGCAATATATCGGATTACCACGTATGCCACTCACCCGTTTTTTTACAAAGTGGGAACTCATCTTCATTCCATTTTTAGGGCTGGCCTTTAAAATTCTGGGTTTTCCGATGATGAAGCGTCATAGTAAAGAAGCCATTGCCAAAAATCCTGCACTCAAACAACAAGATTTACTCGAAGCCAAGCGTGCTTGTGAAAATCTTTTAAATCGGCCATTTACCCTGCTCAACTATCTGGAAGGCACGCGCTTCACAGAAAAAAAACATGCTGCACAAAAATCCCCCTACGCAAACCTGCTCAAACCTAAAGCTGGGGGCATCGGCCTAGCACTACAAATTTTAGGTCAACAAGTGGATGGCTTACTGGATATGACCATTGTGTATCCCGATGGTATTCCCGGTTATACCGACTTCTGGATGGGCCGCGTACGTCGAATTGGCGTGGATCTGCGTGAAATTCAAATTCCAGAATGGGTATTGGCTGGGGACTATGAAGAAGATGCGCAGTTCCGTCAGCAGTTTCAAGACTGGGTGGCGGGGCTTTGGGAAAATAAACAACAGACTATTAATCAAATGCTGGCACGCTTCAACAATGAAGATAATGCACTTTCCCCAGCATCATTAAGTATCCCTGCAAAACAAAAATAAATAATCCGTAATTAGCATGGAAACGGAATTTCTTAAAGGATAAAAGCGACGATGACGATCAAAGCCCCGAACACAACTGATATAGAAAGTCATCGTCCTTCTTCCTCCCCATACAAACACAGTCGCCTAAATTTAATCTATGACATGACCATGGTGGCCGGGATCATCATTAATTTATGCTTACTTGGGGTGGAGTATGTACTGGGTGCAAATCTCGCATGGGTCAATGATACGATGCGTTTTTTGCATGTCTCACCCGCATCAGAACTGGGTCTGAAAGAGTCAATTCATGATATTAATACTTTCTTTACGATATTCTTGATCATAGAGTTGCTCATTCGCTGGGGCATTGCCATCGTTCAACGGCGCTACTATCGTTGGTTCTTCTTCCCTTTTATTCATTGGTACGAGGTTTTAGGCTGTTTTGCCATCCTGCGCCCGCTGCGTCTTCTACGTGCTTTTGTCATCGCCTATCGTCTGTATTTACTGGGCTATCCCGTACTTCCTCGGAGCTGGATTCGAAAAGGACAGTTTTATTACGAATTGGTGCTAGAGGAACTCTCTGATCGTATTGTATTGCAAGTGATTGATGGGATATCCACTGAGTTCACAGAAAACCAAACACACTACGTCCTCATCGAAAAAATTATTGCCAAGCATCGTCCAATGATCAGTAGAGCATTGATTGAGGCACTTGAAGCCAGCTTGCCCAATGCCATTAAAATGCATCAAGCAAGCATTAGCCAATATGTCGCGGCGGCCGTAGAGCGCTCTATACAAAATACACCCGAGTTACAACAGATTCTAAAATTGATGCCTGTGGTTGGTACATTACTCTCCCAACGTATAGAGGCTATCGGTGCACGGCTTGGAGAAAATATAGCGCTTGAGCTGATTTATCCACTCACTGAGCAGCCCAATCCGCTCTATGCCGAAGTCGCCCATCAGATTGGTACGCTGGATTTCCCGGCTCCCGAAATCGAAGCCCTGATCGACTCCATTGTGATTGAAACATTGAAAGTGGTGCGTGAACAGGTTTCCATCCAACAGTGGAAAGCCAAGCTCTGATCAACAGAGTGGGCTACTTTCAAAGAAGTTACCCACAATTGGTGGGGATAGCGCTGTGGGTAAATCGAGATAAGCATATCTTAATGCTTTTGTTTTCAAATAAGTACACATGATTGATTATTTTTTAAACACGCAAAATCCCCCCCGAACAAGGACTATTTATTTTTCAACCTGTAACCCACTTCTAAAAGACATTTTCTTTTTTGAGATCTAAAAAAAGGCCTGCTGATTGGCAGGCCTTTAAAAAAAATATATCAAAACATCAACGTTCCATCAGTAATCAATACTATAGCTGAATGCTACAGTACGCCCCTCTGCTGGAATTCCTGATGTTTTTCCATAAATTGCTACAGCTTCTTGACTATACACAGAGCGATAATCCGTATTCCATAGATTATAGATACCCATACTCAACTTGCCTTTGGGCAAATCGACATGTCCCAATAAATCCATGACAGAAAATCCTTGGATTTTTGCCGCAGTCGTAGGTCGCACAGTCGGACTGTAAGCAGCTTTTAGTGAATCCTTATACGCTTGATCAGTCCCCCCTACCGCAAGCATCTGTAGGCGTAAACCATAATGATCACGGTTATATTCAGCAAAGAGAGTGCCTTTGAGCGGAGAGACGGTAAAGCTATTCAGCTCACGCCATTTGCCATTCGCATCCTTAAACTGACCCGAGGTATAAGCCAAACTACCGCCAGCACGCCAATCTTGTGCGATCGGCAGATCAATACTTCCCTCAGCCCCATAGATACGCTGATCAGTATCCGCTACGCTAACGCTAAAATCCTTTTGGAATTGAGTCACTTTATCAGAGGTATTATAAAAAGCAGTCACAGATGCATTCAGGCTATCTTTTTGCTGTATACGCCATCCAGCTTCAACACTATTGACCTTAATCGGATCAACATTACTGGACTGAACAACAAAGCCCGGCTGTACATCCCGCAGTAAACGCTGCATGTCTGGCAAACTGAAACCTTGGGAGAAATTAGTAAATAACTGCTGATTTTTATTTAAGTCGTAGACTGCACCTACATTAAATAATGTCTCTTGATGAGTCACTGAACCCGCGCCTATCGTTCCGGCTTTATAAGGTAGCTTATAGTTGGCAAGTAAATCACCGAGCAGTGCATCTGCTGTGGATGTAAACCCATCACTTTGACTTTCAATGCGTTCATGTCGTACACCAGCCTGTAGTGTCAAATCATCACGCAACTTAAAACTCGACTGTAAGAAGAGCCCTGTTTTACGGATATCCACATCAGGGCCATAGCCATAAGACTTGCCTGAAGGCTGATAGTTCAGCCCATTACTGGCCATAAATTGACTTAAGCCAAAGCTTTCGGCACTTTGTTTATCTGTTTCTTTTTCAAAGTCTACACCATAGGTGATCTTTGTCGGAATCCCGATCAGATTAAACTTTGAATCAAGCGCAAGTCTTGCACCAGCAACATCCACTTTGGACTCAGATTGCAAAACCGCATAAGCACTTTGCTGTAACTGACTAGCATATTGCTTTTTAAGCGCTGCCGAAACAGGTAGGGCATTAATGACGGGTGCCGCATTCGCAACCGAGAACGCCGTTACGAATGGAAAAAATCGACTGTCTTCACGGCGATAATACCCTTCGGCTGTTAAATTTTGCCCTAAGAAGTCACTGTTGGAATACTTAATATCAAAACCTGAACGTTCCGTTTTTGGCTGATTGGGCAAGTTCAGCCCTTGTTTTGCATTAAGGCTAGGTTGAAAAGCGGGATTGAGTAAAGCGGCCAAGTTGGGGCCATAATCAGGTGCATACTGGGTATATTGCTGATCTTTATAATACAAGCCTCCTACACTCAAAGTTTGCTGATCCGTCAACTTAAAGTTTAAACGTCCGCGTAAATCAACCGTGCCGGTATCATTACGACTGGTTTGTGCTGGCTCTGGCGCAATACGATTGCCATTCCCATCATATTGAGATTGGCGTTGTGTAAAGTTTGCACCTAAAAAACCATCCACAATCCCTTCATTAAAACTGGCCGTTTGCCCAATTTCATAGGTCAGACCATCGCGATTAAATTTATCGGATGATGTGAGTCCTACATCAGTATGAAATGCCAGGCTCTCACCAGTATTGCGTTTGGTAATGACATTGATGATTCCCCCGGTCGCCCCTGCCCCATAAATACTGGTCGCCCCCGAGATCACTTCGATACGATCAATCAGGGTGGGACTAATACTGTTCAATTGACGTGCAACATCCCGCGAGCCCGTTTGAGGAATGCCATCAACCATAAACAATACTTGGCGACCATGCATAGTCTGACCATAATTACTGGTCGTTCCACTACTGGTTCCCAAAGCAGGAACTAACTGGCTGAGAATATCGGCAACTTTACGTCCGGCAGCGGCTTGTTCAGTAATTTGCGCACTACTAATTTTTTGTACTTTACTGGGAATCTCTGCAATGCTGGTCGGTGTTCGAGTTGCACTCACATAGACAGTAGGTAGTGTTTGAGGATCTGAAGAAGTTGAGGCTACATTGTCCTCTGCTGCATACAACTGGTTGCATACCGCAATGCACAGCAAAGATAAGCCTACACGTGGATGAATCATTAAAAAGCGCTCCTGAAACTACGGCTGAGAAGACGCATCAGAGATCATGGCTGGACGCATAAGCATTTGGCTAAGCAACACACTGACGCAAGATAAGACTGCAAGTAAGGCAAAAAACCATCCATACCCCAAGGATTTGGCTAAAAAACCGGAACCCGCAGCCCCTAGAAAGAAAATTAAAAGTTCTACACAGACCAGTACCGTAAAATCAGTACCCGCTTGCCCCATAGAACAATGCTGCATGAAGTAGGCATACAATGCCGTCATGGTCATATAACGAATCGCTAGAATCACTAGTACAGCGGCGCTTAGCGCTACGCTATTCATCAAGCCAAACAATAAGCACAATGCTAAAAGTCCATAAGCCACGCTGCGTAGCCATCCAGCCCCAATCAACCCATAAATCGCCCCATATTTTTTGACCAACTTGCCTGTGGATAAAGCAGCAAGAATCCCTACCGCAGCCCCTAGTACAGAAAACAACACTCCAATTTGAGTTAAACTCCACGATGCATCGACAAGCATGGGATTGAGCATCGCCATGGCTGGCGCTTCGACGACGCGATAAATCACAATGACCAGCAGCAAACGGCGGATTTCAGGGCGCTGAAAGACGCGTTTAATACTGGGTTTGATCTTTACTCGTAAAATTTGTTGAGGTACATCCACTGGTACTGCGTGATTTTCTTTTAAAAAGATCAGCGCGAGTGTCGTTGTGCCTATTAATGCAGCCAAGGCATATAGTGCAGGCTGCCAGCCATAGTGTTCATAGAGCCACAAAGTCCCGGCACCACCAATCATGCTCCCCAATGCAACGCCTATGCTCTGAGCCGTACTGGCAACGCTGTATTGGTCGCGTGAAAAAGCTTCGATAGCGTAGCCATCTATTGCAATATCTTGTGTGGCTGCAAAAGTAGAAATCCACACTCCCACTGCAATGAACATCCAAAATCCATGTTGAGGCGTATGCTGTGCGAGCAACAGTACCCCACTAATCACTGCAATTTGAGTCAATAATATCCATGACCGGCGCTTACCGAGACGCGCACTGGAATAGCGATCAACAACAGGTGCCCACAGAAACTTAAAGGCCCAAGGTAAATACAATAGCGATAACATGCCAATCCAACGCAGATCCACACCTTGCTGACGTAGTATGGCGGGTACGGCGACGTTAAAAAAATACAGCGGCAAGGCATGCGCCAGATACAGCATGACAACTGCCACAACGGTGATCCGAAATGACATTCGAGAAAATAACTGCGTTGCTAAAGGATTCATAATTTCAACTGCTGTTCAGCCCAACTTATGGCTTCATGCAAACTTAAGCTGACAAAAAAAGGACAGGGCCATGCATGATGCATGGCCTTGGAATTGAACTGCGCAAATTGCTGCTCATCATGCACAACCCGCGCAATTCCCTTGCAAGACTGTGAAAGCAAGTCTTTATTGGCTTTGTACCAAATCGCTTCTTGTTTCCGATAATCCTCGGGTAAGCTCAGATCGACTGCGCTTGACGTCACCACAGAAAACGGCACTGCTCGCGCCATGAGCAGTGTTGTATTCATTAACCACTCATGGAATTCTGCAGAAGTGACATGGCCTGTAAAGTGCATCTGCACCACAGGCCAATCGAAAATTTTTATCGTCATAATGGTAATCTAAATGATAACTATTATCATTATACATTTAAAAAATATCTGGTCAATGCCGTCTCGATGCTAAAGTACTGAAGTCTCAGTTTGTTTCGGATATTTCGCCAAAAAAACATCTCGCGGACAATAGTAGAGCATTGCCACTTTTTCAGGCATGGGGATCAGCCGCTGCGGCTCATAGCACATATCACGAGCAACAACTTCATAAGGCTTGACGGTATGATCAGGCTCTCCAACAACCCGTTTTGCCTCAGAATGATCAAAAATAAAATGCGATAACATCCGAATAATCGCCCGTAATAGCCCTTTGCCATACGCTGAAGTTTCTCCGATCAATAAATGCCACCCTAAATCATTCGAATCTGAATCATAGTAGCGTCCGAGCCGATCGCGAGCCCCTTCATAAATTTCGGTATAGCCCACCCACTGTCCATTAACACCGACTAAATAAATACGTTGATGATCGTCAGCCAGTGCTTTTTCATAATGAACAGATAAATCAACGAGAGATTTATTCAGTTGCCATTGGGGAATCACATGCTCGTAATGCATCCACTTATGCAGCAACTCCATGTCACGTGGATACTCCAGTTGGCGCAGACTCACCTCGATATCACCAAAATCACTGAGACGATATTCATTTGGTAATTGAGCAGAAATTGACTTAAGCATTGATGACTCCTTGATGCCATTTTTTTAATACGATCGGTGAAACAGGATTGTCCATCGGCGCTAGGATCTCAGGCACTGGGCGCTCGGCGTCATCCGCATAACCTTGACTAAAGAGCCTGACCCGATTGAGACAGACTTTTTCAAAGGACGGTCTCTGAATTGAAAATTTTTCAATGCGGTCTGCAAGCTCAGGATGCGCTTTATGAAAAGCATCAATAACATCAGCAACTTGCTGCCAGAATTCCGCTTCATCATATTCAAAGTCTTGTAAAAACACTTCGGCGATATATCGATAATGAACAACAAACAGCCCGGTAAAAATAAAATGGCTGAGGTCTTGGGCAGAATGGCGCAATAAAAGACGCTCTACTTCTGAGGGCAAAGTCACTAACTCTGGAAAGTCCTCTTCGACCAGATTAACGTCATCAATAAAATCTTTAACGACCATCCGCTTGGGAATGCCATGCTCATGGATCAGTAAACTGTTTTCTCCATGCGGAGAAAAAACCACGCCATAGCGATACAAACAGTACAACAGTGGCGTGATACACACATGGACGAATTGTTTAAGCCAAACCAAAGGCGCTAACCCGGACTGGGTAATCAACACTTTTAAAATCGACTGCCCCTCTAGATCACGATGCACCAGTGCTGCTTGGGTAAGCACTTGTTGACCGTCTTCCAGATGCTCATAAATGCTTTCACGCCATAGCGCACCAAAGAGCTCTTTGAACTGATAAGGAGCACCTTCAATTTGATCAAAACAAGGCTGCTTGACAGTCACACTAGCAATCTCACCCAACAGGATTAACCCTGTATCCTGCAGTTCACGATCTTGTTGATAGATTTCTTTTAGCCACGCAGTGAGTGCCGGTGCGGCCAAGTTTCTTTGTGATGGAAGGCCACGATATACTGCGGTATTGAGAATACTTAAAGGTAACTTGACATAGTGTTTGTGCGGACTGGTGATATTACCAAAGGTTCGGATGGACTGCATCGGCAAATACTGATCTTCAGAGAGACCCAATTGAATGATGTCACTGCGTGCAATTTCACCCGCATAATTGGTCATAATCCAATGATGCCATTGCCAGGTGTGTACTGGCAGAAAGAAAAAATCGGATGCACTTTTCCCTTTAGTCTGAACGATTCGATCAAAGTCTTGGCGCTGTGATGTTCCTATTTCATGCTGATAAAGCACGTTGGCGGGCTGATCCGGAGTCCCTTTAAAAGTCGCTAGACTTTTGCTTACGGCAACCCATAGCAATTGCTGCTTTTGCTGCATTTCAGGGGCAAAATTGAGGTAGTCCTGATAACTAAAGCCCATTCGCCCTTTGCTCATCACAATCCATGGATGCCCGCGTAGCGTACCTTCTACTTCTGTCGATGATAAACGTAAAATTTCTTGGCTATTAGGGCGACCTTGATCAAATAAATGAGCTTCTGCCAGCCACGTATTGTTCATCTCTTTAATCAGATAAGCCAAAGTGAACGGCTTGACGTCAACTTTCTTTGCAAGAGCAATCAAGAATTGATGCAAGTCCCATGCGCTATGCTGCTGTCCCGTCACACGCACAGAACCCGGTTGAATGGACCAATTGCCCAATTGCCGCTGGCTCGCTTTGAATTCATAGCTGATCTTATGACCCAACTCATCGATCCCCAAATCCAAGCGATAACAATCAACATCAATCACCGTGACGTCAATAATGTGCTCATATAAAAACTCAGCGATGGCCATTTCAATCAGCCGCTGCCCAGCTTGACGCCATTCAGGTTCTTGAATTTGCAACGACATAATTCCCATTACTTAATACTCCGCTTTGATCATAGGTTCGGATGAAATTTGAGGTGTAGTTTTTGAAAACTGACGAAGTGACAGCCCGTAATACACCAGTGAAAAAGAAATGCCAAAGAGTAATGCGGCAAGCCAAAAGGGTGCGGTCAGTCCATACCAAGCAACCACCCAAGCGGCAAGCAAAGGCGCAAATAGCTGTCCGCTGTTCTGCACCACTGTCGTCAAGCTAAAATACCAATGCGGACTACTTGAAGCATTTGTAAATAAATGATTTTCTAAGAGAGCCTGTCCAAGCAGCATGCTAAAACCAAAGATAACCCGAGCTGCAAACAAGCTATAAATACTCTGGGCAAGTGCTTGCCATGCTAGGCTAATCACCAAAAGCCCGAGCATAACGCTGTAAGCAGACGAGACCTGAATACGCTTAATCCACTGACTGTGCAAAATAGGAAAGACGGCAAAAGCCATAAGCGATGGAATTAAGTAAAGCACTGCGGCAGTCAGTTGACTCATATGCAGTGTTTGAATGCCATAGGCCGTCAGGTATGGTCTTACACTATTAGTCGCTATGCTAAATGCGAGGATGAGCAACCCATAAGCGAAAACTGTCTGGGGCCGCCAAAGATAATGCGTTTGCTGTAGATCGCTCGTTTCTTTCGGGACCTCGGCTTTAGGCTGCTGCTTACGTTGACGAAAGACCCAAAAACACAGAATAACTTGCAGCACATCCAACGCAGCGACAACAACAAAGAGTTTTAAAGGATGCTCAAAGTGCAACACCCAGCTACTGGCCAAAGCGGAAGCAATCAGTGCGACTTGCACCACCAACTGGACTTGCCCAACGGTGCGCAACTGTTTTCGGCGCCCTTGCAGCTCAATCAGCAGACTATAAAATAGAAAATAGCTGCTCTTAAAAATCAGTAATAGTACAGACAGTATTAAAAAGAAGGTCAGTTGGCTGGCTTGTGACAAACCTAAAGTAATCAATGCGGCGCAAGACTGACCAATAATCAGTAACTTGAGCGGATCAATTTTTTTGGCCAAAAATCCCCACAACGGTGCACTGATCAACACCGTAAATCGGCATAAGGCAACGTATTCGCCCGTTAATGACAAATCCGTAATTCCAAAAACCTGACTGAAAAACTGCGGATAAAATGGTGATAAAATCGTCTCGGTAAAAACGAATAAGAAACCACAGATCAAAAGCAGAGAAACACCATTAACACGCGATATCATCAGGGGCACCAAAGCGTTGAAAGGTATTAACTTGACCGAGATAAAAAGCCTCGTACCCCAAAAGTTGATTCGCGATTTGTGCTGCACGATAAGCACCCAGCCCCAAATCCGGAGTCCCAATGCCATGCGTATGCAACTCCGCATTCTGAACAAAGATTTTCCCTGACCCGTGATGTTTGACTTGATACGCGCCATCAATTTTTAAACGGTTCTGATCGTCATAATCGAGGATCGGCTCTAAACCCTGCATACAAGCCGGTAATCCATGTCGATAACCCGTTGCAGCCACGACATAATCCGTACTGACTTCGAAATGGCGTTGTTGCTGTAGATGTCTAAACCTGAGCCTAATGCGCCCCTGCTCCATCCGTGCATCGACAAGCTCACTCAAGCCTGAAAGAACGACATTGAGTGCCTGTCGACCAATCGTACGATGGTATAGTTTCTCGTAGATACTACCGATCGTGGAGAAGCTGATCCCTTTATAGAAAAGTCCTTGGTTTGGAACTAATAGATCTTTGGTCTCTTGCGTAAGCTGATAAAAATAACGCGTGTAATCAGGTGTAAAATGCTCCAAACCTAAGGCCGAATACTCCATCGGGAAAAATCCTGCCGTGCGCGTAAGCCAGCTCAACTGAAATGACCGATTCAGCTCATGGTCTATCTGTTGTTGTTCGAGAAGAACATCAAAGACTTCAGCCGCCGACTGTCCAGATCCGAGGACAACCGTATCCCCATGCCGATGCTGCGCCATACGCTTTGCAAAATCTGCCGAATGGAAACAACGTTTAGGAAAATCCTTTGCCAACGTTTGCAAGCATTTTGGCAATGTCGGAACGGTACCCGTACCAAATACCAGATGCTTACAGGTATAGGTCTTATGTTCGCCTTGGTGTTGAACCATCACACGAAAGCCATGATTCTGGGCTTCAACTCGGATGACCTCTGCACCAAAGCGCAGTTGTTTAATCTGTTGGCTTGCCCATTGGCAATAATGATTATATTCAAGCCGGGGGATATGCAGTTTTTCTAAAAAATAAAACTTAAAGAGCCGATCTTGCGCTTTAAGATAGTTGAGAAAACTCAAAGAACTTGTCGGTTCAACCATCGTGACTAAATCAGCCATAAAGGGAACTTGTAGAGTCGTATTGGGGAGCAACATCCCCTCATGCCATGAGAACGTTTTCTTCTGCTCAAAGAATAAATAATCAAGCGACTCTTTACCCTGCAGCAACGCTGCCAAACTGAGATTAAATGGACCTATTCCAATGCCGATAAAATCAAGCACGAATCTTCTCCAGCTTTTGATGTAATAAAGGATTTTGAATACGGATATAGACCGACTGAAACTCAAGGGGTGCGGTCAGCTCATCAAGCTCATGCAGTCGAGTCAGTAGATTGCCTTTGTAAGGCAAGGTGTCGTCTTCCAGCAACTGCTGGATTAAGCTGCTATGGGGATATATTTTTTGCTGTTCGATCAAGCAATGCTGCAGTTGTTTGATCAACGTACGTTCATGAATAAAGCCCGTTGCGCCGAGTGCATTGATTAGCCCAAAGATGGTATTGCCAAAGAAATAATAAATAAAACGCTCATCGACAAACTCACGTGGACCTACCGATTCTGCTTTACCCGTCAGCTCTGGAAATAGCGCAATAATTTTCTCTGCATACTCTTCAATATAATAAAACCCTTGATTATCTCTCAGCCAAAAACGGCTGGGCCATAACGCATCAAGCTCCAATAAAGTGTTCTGTTGATGGGCTTCAAAAGCCATCCCATACTGCATATAAATGGAAAGCATTGGCTGAACCGCCACCTCCAGAAAACGCGTGAACCACGTACTCGCAACTTGCTCTATAGGCAACTGAGTTTGTAAGGCCAATGCTTGCAGGATATGGGTCAGACGATTTTCAGCTTTTAATGGATGATCTTGAGTGAGCGTAGCCATACAAGTCACTTGCGCTTGTGTGGCAAAGGGGTTGTCTCGCAGAATACAAATCGTCTCGCTCACAACGCTACCCTGCCAAGTCAAGGCGATCCAGGCTGGGTCATTGACCGCTGAGAGCGTGCGATGTTGCTGCTGAATAAACCGACCCAATGGGCTTCGCCATAAGCGACAGCTAATCTCCCCCCGTAAGCACTCATGATGCTGGTTGACACGTACAGAGTTGGTAATCGATACCGACAGTGACGGCTTAAACATCCACGGCGCTGGACCACATAGAGTTCTTATCGACGTCGAAGGAAAAAGCTGCCAGCCAAGCTCCCCCAGACTGATGATCTGTTGATTCTCATGCAGTGCCTTCCATAACGGTTGTCCCATTAAAAAACGCGCCTGCCAAGGATGGAGTGGCAATAATTTCCATGTCGGATATTGCTCAATCTGGGCACGCAGCATCGGTGTGAGAAAAGTCTGCAACTGACGCTTTAGTTGATCACTCGGCAACTCATGATCTGCACTACCTTCAGTCACAAAATCAGGATGGACTAACCAAAAGTGAAGCTGACAACGACCTTGGGTTTCTGGTGAAAAATTAACAAAGTCTGCATGAACAAAACCCTGACGACTTTTGGGTGAAGGGTGCATGGCATGACCTAGAATCAGCCCTTGCTCACTTTCGACAAAGCTGAGCTCAGGTGCGAAGATAGCATCGATGTTGCCGATGCGATGCTCTAAGAACACAATGAGCGCATCACGGCTTTGCACCCACTTTTCAAGCAAACTGGCAGCATCAACGGTGCTCTGTGTATGCTGAACGATATCCTCAAGCAATATCCCTGCAATCGCAACAGGGCTTAGTGCAATCCATTTTTGATCACTCCAGACTTGAGGCATTGCCGCTAAACGATGACGCCCCAACACACTGACATAACTCAAGGGAACCGCTAGTGCAATATCCAGTGGCGCGAGTTGAATACTCAATAAAGTCTGGTCAGCGCTCAGCATGCGCTGACTGGTAGTTTGCTCATGAACCCCAAGCAATACTCCGCGCCCAGTCTCCTGAATATACGCATTGATTAAATGCTGAAGAGCTAAACGATTGGCTTCGTTTTTCATGCTTGAGCCTCCAGTTGATGCTGAATAAGGGGTTCAGCTTGCCGATGCAGCTTTTTAAGTAACTGCTCGATATCAGCAAGCGAAGTATTTGGATTTAAAAAAGTGAACTTCAGGCTTAAATGACCCTGATATCGCGTCACACCAACATTCGCTTGACCACTAGCCAGAAGTTGATCTGCAGTCTTTTGATTTAAATGATCCAATGCTTGCGCAGACATACCCACTGGCTTTAAACGAAAGAGCACACTAGACAACTGAGGTTGCATAAAAAGCTGCAGCTTAGGATCAGCTTCTATAAGCGCAGCAACCTGCTTGGCTAAAATCAGGACATGATCAATTAATGCGGCATATATTTTTGTTCCGAGGGCTTCAAGACTCATCCACAATTTGAGCGCATCAAATCGCCGAGTCGTTTGCAATGATTTGGACACTAGATTTGGCACGCCCTGCGCTTCATCAAAATCTGAATTCAGATAATCCGCTTCATAGTGCATGAGTTGATAAGATTTAGGGTCTTTCAGAAGAAATGCACCACAACTGATTGGCTGAAAGAAATGCTTATGAAAATCAAGTGTGATAGAATCTGCTGACTCGAGTCCCTGCAATAAATACCGGTATTGTTCGGACAAAAGCAATGCCCCTCCCCAAGCGGCGTCTACATGCAGCCAAATCTGATGTCGCTCAGCAATCCTAGCAATCTCGACAAGTGGGTCTATCGCCCCTGCATCCGTTGTTCCTGCAGTCGCGACTATTGCACTGATGATGTGATGATTTTGTGAAGCCATTTGGATAGTCTGCTCTAGCGCATCAATATCCATTCGCCCCTGATCATCAACCGCAATCGGAATAACCGCGTTATACCCAAGTCCAAGCAATGCCATGTTCTTCTGCACCGAGAAATGAGCATTGGCTGAACACAACACCTTGATACGACTGGCATCGGGGGGCAAGCCATCGAATTGCACAGATAAGCCCCAGCGTCTTAAAACTACTGCATCCCTTGCAAGCATTAACCCCATCAAATTGCTTTGTGTACCGCCACTGGTAAATACCCCGGCATCACCAGACGGATAACCAACCTGTTGACGTAGCCATTCAATCAGTTTTATTTCCATGATGGTTGCGGATGGGCTTTGATCCCAAGAATCCATACTTTGATTACTGGCATTAAGAAGTACTTCAGCAACTTGGCTGATCACCAAAGTCGGACAATGCAGATGCGCCGTACAATGTGGATGATGCACCTGCAAACTATGCTGTAAATAGTTATCGACAGCATGCTGGATAGCCTGTGACGTTCCCAGACCTTGTGACGTCACTTGCAATGAGATTTCTCGTTTCAACTGTTCAATACTCAGTCCTGAGTACATCCGCCCATGCTGTAACCACTCTCCCACCATTTCCGTTGTGGAGTGCATGAGCGCGGAGTAAGCAGATACCGCCTCTTGATGCTGACTTAATAAAATTGAAAAATCCGGCGAGGGAACACTTTCGGCAAATAGCTGATAACTCATTTCAAGCCCCGCACACGTACTTTTGCATCTTGTAGCGCCGTACCAAAACGCTGGACCAGCTGATTGAGTTCATTATCTGTAATCGTCAAGGGGGGTAACAAACGGATCACCGTTCCATGACGCCCGCCACGCTCAAGAATTAATGCATTCTCAAAACAACACGTCTGAATTTCTGCGGCAAGCTCTGGATCGGCAGGATAACTACCAAGATGATCAGCAGGCTGACTGGCATCAATAATCTCAATGCCAATCATCAACCCACGCCCCCGAATATGACCAATGCAATCGTGTTGATTTTGCAGCGTTCTGAACTGATCCTTAAGCCACTCACCTTGCTGTTTTACTTTGAGATGAATCTTATTATTTTTTAAATATTTGAGGGTTGCCATTCCCGTTGCCATCGCCAACTGATTACCGCGAAAAGTACCGGTATGCGCAGCAGGCTGCCAAACATCAAGTTCACGTTTATAGGCCAAAATTGCCAGTGGTAAACTCCCTCCAACGGCCTTGGACATCACAATCATATCCGGCTCAATCCCTGCTTGCTCGAAAGCAAACATATGCCCTGTGCGCGCAAATCCGGTCTGGACCTCGTCGATGATGAGCGGAATTTTATGCGCCAGAGTCACCTCTCGAATACGACGTAGCCACGAAACGGGTGCGGCATTTACGCCACCTTCCCCTTGTATCGCTTCTAAAATAACTGCTGCGGGTTTGCACACGCCGCTTTCCACATCACTGATGAACTGTTCAAAGTAATACGTTAATGCATGAATACCTGCCTCCCCGCCAAGACCTAAAGGGCAACGATATTCATGCGGATAGGGTAAAAATTGCACACCAGGCATAAGCCCCTGAACCTGTTGTTTTGGTGACAAGTTCCCGGTAACCGCTAAGGCACCATGCGTCATACCGTGATAACCACCGGAGAAACTGATCACATTACTTCGACCTGTCGCGGTTTTAGCTAACTTCAGAGCAGCTTCAACCGCATCGGCACCCGTTGGTCCACAAAACTGCAAACAATAATCATTACCATCATTAGGTAAAAAAGAGAGCAGATATTCTGAAAATGCATCTTTAAGCGGGGTAGTTAAATCCAGAGTATGCAAAGGCAAGCCACTTGCCAGCACATCCTGAATACTTTGTACGATATCCGGATGATTGTGACCCAATGCCAACGTCCCTGCCCCAGCAAGACAATCTAAATATTGATTGCCCTCAACATCGGTGATCCAGCACCCTTTTGCAGAAGCAATGGCAAAAGGCAACTTGCGCGGGTAGCTGCGTACACTGGATTCAAAACGCGCTTGTCGAGTCAGATATTGCGCATTACTTTCAATTGCATCAGCGCTCTTGAGTGAAGGCATAGCGGTCATGGCGTAAGTCTCTCAATTAAACGATAATGAGAACTATAATCATTAGCATTTATTAAGTCAAATACAATCGCGCAGGATCTGCACATTCACTTGGCAGGCTTTGTGAAGCAGCTTTGGCATTGAAGTTAAAACTTACTCTGTGCGATGCGCTGATTTTCATGCGCTTGTCTCTGGCACTCTGGATGATTTTCCTCTACGATGCAGTCATTAAATCGGATCTGAGCGGGATGCAAACGCAGATAAGCGTGATATGACATTTGGGTATTATTTTGATATCCCTCATAGACAAAGAACGCTCAATTCCAATCCAAACCTTTTTTCTCTATCTGACCTTTAAGGACACTCTCATGAGCGATATTCGCCTCAATGGCAAAATGGTCAGCTTTACACGCATTACCTTACAGACGGACAGCCTTCCCCGTCTGGAACGCGAGATTTCAACATTGGCAAAAAAACTCACAGGCATGCCTGTGATTATTGATTCAACGCTGGCTTTGCCTCTTGAGCCAGTGCTCAATTTACTGCGCGAACACAACTTACAACCTCTCGCAGTGGTCGAAGGTTTTCTTGCAGATCAAGCCCGCGCAATACACTTTCCCGTCCTCCCTGCTGACCCCAATATGCAGCGCGTTGCTCCTACCGAACCACCTACAGTTGCAGAAAACACTGCATTTGGGGCTAAAAAGAAAAAAGCTGAGTCGATCACCATCGTTGGTGATACCTTGCATAAAGAAACCTTACGCACTGGTCAACGGATCGTCGTAGAAGAAGGTAATCTGATTTTGATGGCGGATATGAATAGCGGCGCTGAGCTCATTTCCGGCGGGTCAATTCATGTCTATGGTACGGCTCGCGGTCGTCTCATGGCGGGCGCAGGTGGAGCACTCAATGCACACATCTTCTGTCAGCGCTTAGAAGCTGAACTGGTTTCAGTATCAGGAACATTTTGTGTATCTGAAGATATTCCTGCAGATATGATCGGACAAGCCGTACACATTAGCCTATCAAATGAAGGTACACTAGAGTTCAATAAGATCAATCACTAACTAAAATACAACTTAGTCTTTTGATTTTATAGAAAATTTATATTGATTAGCAAAAGCACTCAACTTAAGCATGCTCCATATCACGCATGTTTTAGTTGAGAAGTGATGAAAATGGTGGTAAAAATCGTTACATGTTCTGTAACATTATCGCCATAACACAGATTTTAATTAGCTGCTATCCTAATATTGATCTATTGCTTGAAATTTAATCATTGTTTTTTAACAAAAATACTGGTGGTCCCCTATTTAGACCATTTCCAGGCTAAGGAGTTTAATGTGGCAAAAATCGTTGTCGTAACCTCAGGTAAAGGCGGAGTCGGAAAAACGACGACAAGCGCATCATTTGCCACAGGTTTAGCCTTACGTGGCTACAAAACTGTTGTTGTCGATTTTGATGTGGGTCTACGTAACCTTGATTTGATTATGGGCTGCGAACGCCGCGTGGTATATGATCTTGTGAATGTTATTCACAACGAAGCCCGTCTCTCACAAGCGCTGATCCGTGACCGTGAAATCGAAACACTGTATATCCTGCCAGCAAGCCAAACCCGCGACAAAGATGCATTGACCGATGAAGGTGTTGCACGTGTCATCGAAGAACTCTCGGCTGAGTTTGACTACATCGTTTGTGACTCTCCTGCTGGTATCGAACGTGGTGCGATTTTGGCGATGTATCATGCCGATGAAGCATTGATTGTAACCAACCCTGAAATCTCTTCAGTCCGTGACTCAGACCGAATTATTGGCATGCTGCATAGCAAAACCAAGAAAGTCGAACAAAATATCGGTCGCGTGCGCGAACACTTAGTCATCACACGCTTCGATCCAGATCGTGCAAGCCGTGATGAAATGATGACCATTGATGATATTTCCAAAGACATTCTTAAAGTACCGACCCTCGGTGTCATTCCGGAGTGTAACTCGGTACTCAATGCATCAAACCAAGGTGTGCCGACCATTCGTGATCTCGACTCTAAAGCGGGTCAAGCTTACGATGATCTCGTTGCACGCTTTTTAGGTGAAGACCGTCCATATCGCCATATTCAGCCCCAGAAACAAGGCTGGTTGGCACGTCTATTTGGAGTGCAGCCATGAGCTTTTGGGCAAACTTATTTAAATCAGAACCCGCACCGACGAGCGCAAAAACCGCTGCAGATCGACTAAAAGTCATTATCGCAACCGAAAATCGTTTGGGACGTCGCTTATCGCAAGATACGATTAACCGGATGAAATCTGAGATCATGGAAGTTGTGAACCGCTATGTTCGGGGTGTGACTGCACATGATATCCATATGAGTGTGCGTACCGAAGACAACATCGAAATGCTGGAAATGAACATCAATTTACCTGAAGATCAACCGACCTAAGTTGATCTTCTTGCCTGATTATTCATTAAGTCAGCATCAATAAAGCAAAATGACCCGTTAAATACGCAGTCATTTTGCTTTTTTTATGCGGGAATACGCGTAAAATGAAGCCAACATTAAACCGTATTCTTTTTTATAAAGATTAGATTACAAGATTGGAGTCATCATGGCTTTTGCACAGCCCGCTACATTTAACGAAGCTTGGTCAGACGAACGTGTTTTTGCCTACCTGAATCACCTGCCACCAGAAGGCGTTAGTGCCGATTTTCATGTTCTGTATACCGCGTATAAGCACATGCGGCCTTTTGATTTTGAGCGGTTACTGGTGCAATTTAAAGCAGACGGTCGAGATGTGAATGCAACCGACAATCAAGGTCGTACTCTGGCTCAAGTCATTGCCGCACACCCAAGTCAGAATGTAGAGTTTTTGGATTTATTAGCACGTTTTGCTTAATCCAGCGATTCGCCCATATTTTTTAAATTTTGAAATTAAGATAACTAAAGGCTTTAAATCGAATGATGTCTGTCTGTGAAGTGACCCTATGTTGAATAATGACGTTCTACGCAGTGTGCGTTATATGCTCGACCTGTCTGATCAGAAAATGGTCGAAATTTTCGCACTGGTTGACTATAGTGTCATCGAGGCCGATGTGGTTGATTTCTTACGTGCTGAAGATGAAGAGGGTTTCTTAGAAATTCCTGACGAAGCCATGCTGTACTTTCTGAATGGCCTCGTCATTCATCTGCGCGGTAAGAACGATAAACAAGCCCCTGTTCCGGTGAAACTCCCCAACTCAAATAATCTCATGCTGAAAAAACTACGCGTGGCATTTAATTTGAAAGATGAAGACTTACAGGAGATTCTGCAGTCTGTCGATTTTCAGGTGTCTAAACCTGAACTGTCTGCTTTGTTCCGTGCCAAAGGACACAGTAACTACCGGGCTTGTGGTGACCAATTCTTACGCAACTTCCTCAAAGGACTCACCCTGCGAGTGCGCACCTAAGCACAGAAGATACAATCCAACAACTGAACACATACGATAGTTCTACGCCTAAATACACGTATTCACGGCATGGTGTAAAAATTGCTTGCTAGATAACTCTCGCCAAAAATCGAGCAATTTTAGGGACAAACCTTATCAAGGTGCGTCCTTCTACTACACCCTTACAGAGGACTATCGAATGTTTCGTTTTCGTACACTCGTGATTGCCATTGCACTCGCGACTGGTACCACTTCCACAGTATTTGCAGCAGAAACAGCTCCAGTTACTCAAGCGGCAACCAAAGCCAAGCTCAGTACCAATCCTTTTTTCGCACCCAGCACACTGCCCTTCCAGGCCCCTGATTTTAATCAAATCAAAGAAGCCGATTACCTGCCTGCCATTGAAAAGGGCATGAAGCTGCAATTGGGTGAAGTGAACAAGATTGCCAATAATCCAGCAGCACCGACATTTGATAATACCTTTATCTCATTAGAGAAATCTGGCGCCCTGCTCAATCGCGTACTCGCTGTATTTGATGCAATTACCAGCGCCAATACCAGTGATTATCTGCAAAAAGTACAAGAAGATGTCGCACCAAAACGTGCCATGCATCAAGACGCCATCACCCTCAATGCAAAGCTGTTCAAGCGCATCAAGACCATCTACGACAAACGTGATACGCTGAATCTGGATCCTGAATCCTTGCGCCTTGTTGAAGTCACTTATCAAAACTTTGTCCTTGGCGGCGCAAATTTGTCAGATGCCGACAAAATCAAGCTGAAAGCACTGAATAAAGAAAACTCTACCCTTGGTACTCAGTTCACCAATAAACTTCTTGCAGCGACCAAAGATGGTTCACTAGTCATTATCGATAAGAGCAAACTGGCAGGCCTAACCGACGCAGAAATTACTGCAGCGGCAGAAGCCGCTAAATCGAAAAAACTCGATAATGCTTGGGTACTCACCCTACAGAACACCACTCAACAGCCACTGCTGCAAGAACTAACTGATCGTGCAACGCGTGAAGCGCTATTTAAAGCCTCATGGAACCGTGCAGAAAAAGGCGATGCTAACGACACCCGTGCCGTGATTAGCCGTCTTGCGCAAATTCGTACTGAACAAGCCAAATTACTTGGCTTCCCAAGCTTTGCGGCATGGACACTCGAAAATCAAATGGCCAAAAAACCAGAGACCGCCATTAAGTTCATGCAGAACCTCGTCCCTGCGGCAACAGCCCGTGCAGAGACTGAAGCCAAAGACATTCAAGCTGTTATTGATCAGCAAAAAGGTGATTTCAAAGTTCAACCTTGGGACTGGAACTTCTACGCAGAACAAGTGCGTAAAGCCAAGTTTGATCTCGATGAATCGCAAATTAAGCCCTATCTTGAACTCAATAATGTCTTACAAAACGGCGTATTCTACGCAGCCAACCAATTGTATGGCCTAACGTTTAAAGAACGCAAAGACATCCCCGTCTACAATCCTGATGTCCGCGTCTTTGAAGTCTTTGATAAAGACGGCAGCTCACTCGCTCTGTTCTATACCGATTATTATCAACGCGATAATAAAAATGGCGGCGCATGGATGAGTAACTTCGTTAATCAATCCACGCTGCTGGGCACCAAGCCAGTCATCTATAACGTCGCTAACTTCGCAAAGCCAGCGGATGGTCAACCTGCCCTGCTGTCCTATGATGACGTGATCACCATGTTCCATGAGTTTGGTCATGGTTTGCATGGCATCTTTGCCAACACCAAATACGCCAGCCTGTCAGGCTCTGCGACAGCGCGGGACTTTGTTGAGTTCCCGTCTCAGTTCAATGAGCACTGGGCCAGTGATCCAAAGATTTTCGCCAACTATGCCAAGAACTACAAAACTGGCGAACCGATGCCACAGGCTTTGGTTGATAAAATCAAGAAGGCTGGAACCTTTAACAAAGGTTATGACATGACAGAGTTGGTTGCTGCGGCTCTTCTCGATATGGATTGGCACAGCCTGACCACTACTGAGAAACAAGATCCAGATGCTTTTGAAGCAGCAGCGCTCAAAAAAGATAAAATTGATTTGAGCTACGTGCCGCCACGCTATCGCTCAAGCTATTTTATGCATATCTGGGGTAATGGTTATGCAGCCGGATACTATGCCTATCTTTGGACACAAATGCTGTCAGATGACGGTTTTGAATGGTTTAAAGAGCATGGTGGTCTGACGCGTGAAAACGGTGATCGCTTCCGTGAAATGGTACTGTCACAAGGCAATACCAAGGATCTCAGCAAGCTGTATCACGACTGGCGTGGACAAGAGCCCAGTGTAGAACCGATGCTGAAAGATCGTGGCTTGAAAGGTGAGTAATTAGTCTCTAACGGGTTCTCAGTGTGATCATTGGGAACCCGTTCTTCATAACACCGAGCCATCTCATGTTAAAACAATCTCAACCGGTCGATCTTCTTTTTGAAGACATTGAAGCCATGATGGCGACAGATGACTCTTCACGGATCTCCATAGGCGAACAGAAATTAAAGCATCAGGATCAAGAAAATCCAGATAACGCCCATATCCAATACTTAATCGCATCTACTTTTGATAGTCTCGGTCGTGAAGCTGAAGCGATGCCGCATTACGCGCGCGCCTTTGAAATCGGAATTGAGCAACTGCCTACCCATCGTCAACCAGAAATATTTGTGCAGGCTGGCAGTACTTTACGAAATCTGAAACGCTTCGATGAAGCACGCCATATTCTGCAGCAAGGAATTGATCGTTTTCCTCATTATCGGGCTTTACGCGTTTTCTTAGCTTTATTAGAAGCGGGACTGAATAACTCCACACAGGCCATGCATCTATTATTTAAAGTGATCTTGATGGAAGACGACGCATCGTTGAAACGTTACAACAGATCATTGAATGCCTATGTCAAAGAACTCACCGTTAAAGAAGTTTAAAAATGCACAAAAGCCGACTCGCCGCTCTCGTTATTGACAGTCAAGTTGATAATCTCAATCCTGCTGCAAATTTTTGGGGCAAAGCACTCGGATATGAAGCGATAAAGTCCGATGAAGAATGGGCTGAAAAATATGTCCATCTAGAAGTCAAAGATACCGATATTCGAGTACTGGTACAAAAGGTTGAGCACCCTAGCCGTGTTCATCTTGATATTGAAACGGATAATATCAAAGCCGAAGTCAAGCGTCTGGAAGGTCTAGGCGCAACGATTGTAAAAATCATGGAAAGATGGACCGTGATGGAAGCCCCGACGGGGCATCGTTTCTGTGTCGTGAATCCGCAGCGACCGGATTTTCATGACGCAAAAGATGTGAATGTTTGGGAATAATATAGCTCTTATATGCCAATAAAAAGCCATGCAAAACTGCATGGCTTTTTATATTTTATCGAATCATTACCGACATTGCATAGGAAGCAAATTCACACGAATATCCTCACTCGTACACTTCCAGCTTGCATGCTTATCAGCATCCAATGAAGGTACCCATAGTAATGCTTTCCCTTCAAGAGGTTTATTCATCAACAAGCGAATTTCACCCGTTTCACTATCAACGCTTGCTTTGCTAACAGATGAGGGTGTTGGGTCCCGAAAACCTGTCTCAGCGAGGCTGGATGGAAGCTCATGCTTTGAGTTGTAGTACTCAGAAACAGCTCTTGCCGCATGATCACCATAAAATGCGGCGGTCGAAAGATTGGCCCGTGATAAATAATCTTGGTAAGCAGGAACCGCAATTGCCGCAAGAATACCAATCACCGCAACAACGACTATTACCCCAGAAGCACCTCCCCCGCCGATTCTTGGGATAAATATGGCCAATAACCATGCAAGTGGATGACGCGAAGGCTTTGGATATTCAGGATTATTAATTCGCGCAGCGCGCTTGACCAGCCACGGATAATCAGAAATAAGCTCATGAAACGACATCCAAAATCCTGTCGTCGATTTTAATTGCTTCAAATAAGCATGAATATTCAAAGCCGCATAGCTTTTCTCACCCGCAGCTAATACGGCAATTCCATAAAGCGCCGACTGTTTATCTTCACAACACGCAGCCCCAAAATTATCGCAAGTATATTCATGCGCACGGGATTGTGCTGCACCTAAAATTGGAAGCAAATTTGCAAGCGAAAGAAACCCAGCCCATTGGATATGTCGACGCTTAATATGACCTAGCTCATGCCCAATATAAAAGCTGACAGCGTCTGGATGTGCTGCGAGTGCGTCAATAACATTAGAGTATAGAACGACAAAATTACGCCCTAAAAAACGCGTCGCAAATGCATTTAACACACCGCCACTTTGCAGGATATATGCATCAGGCTGAGTCTTAATTTCTAATCTCTGGCAGCTGGAGGAAAAACGCGCATATAACTCAGGAAATTGCTCAGCGGTAATCTGGACGCCATTCCCTTTAATCCATGAAATAAGTGCGGATTGAGCAAAAAGGTAGATAATAAAAAATAAAAGAATATAAATAATCACAGCACCATGTGTTGCGATCAAGAAAATTAGCCATAATACAGCTGAAATCACTGCACTAATGATAAATAGCCCCTTTTCATTTTTATACACTAATGTCGCCGGATCTATAGTTGGAATAGATGAACTCATAACGTTCCTTTGGATAATATTAATAAGATTAAAATTGTTTAACGGTACAATGACTCAATGACAAACTCATGACTTTATTATTTTATTTATCATTTGACCATTATTGAATTTCTTTAAACCCTCCCTGTACTTCGCGCACAGGGAAAGCCTTTAACTCACCTTAATTCGCTTTCGCGTCTTTCAGTTCTTTCACCACACGATCCGCGTTATACACTTTCTGTAGCGCTTCTAAAATCGCACCACTATGTACGGACACGGTACGATTAACACGCTCATCAAACCAATAGTTACCGCCTAAAGATTGAATGTTGCCGTCAAACACAAGACCTATTAATTCAGCTTTGCGATTGATCAATGGACTGCCCGAGTTACCACCAATGATGTCATTGGTACTGACCAAGTCAAAACGCTGCTCTAAATTCAGCTTATCTTTCGCAGTAAGCCATGATGCTGGCAAAGCAAAAGGTTCAAACCCTGTCGCACGAGCAAAAGCCCCTTTGATCTCGGTAAATGGTTTAATCTCAGTGCCCTTCTCATTCCAGCCTTTCACCTCACCAAACGAGAAGCGCTGGGTGAAGGTTGCATCAGGATAAACACTGGTGCCTAGCTTCTCAAAACGCGCCGCTGCAATCAGTTCAGAGTTTTTATCAATCACTGACTCCACTTGGTTTTCATACTGTTTACGAATCGCACGTGCCTCAGGGTCAATCTGTTTCACCAGTTGAATGAATGGGTCATCAGACTTGGCAATGGCATCTGCACCACCTTCCCAGAGCGCTTTACGCACTGCTGGATCACCCAGTTTCGTGCCACTGATCAATTTCTCGGCCAATACAGCAGGAGACTCTTTGCCTAATATTGATTTAACGATTGGATTATCGACGCCCAAGTTCTCACGGAGTTTAGTCAGTGCAAACGTCAGTTTCACTTTCTCAAGCTCTGGATAAATTGGAGCTGTAGAGAACAATTGCTGAGTAACGCTTGGCAATTTGGATTCGGTAAATTCGCGTAAACGCTCAGGATTTGGCTTGGTACGCTCTTCTGCACCACGGACCAGCAAACGTGCATCGCTGAAATAGTCCGAACTAAAACCACGACCGTATTCGATGTATTTCAGCGGCGTCTCGATATTGCGGTAGGTCGTTTGTGCCTTGGCGATCTCATCCCACGCTGCGCCATACTTGGCCTGACGTTCTGGGGATGCTTTTACATAGTCACGAAGCTCTGTCTCTTGCTTCTGTTTCAGATTAAAGACTTCTGGGTCTTGCAAGGCTTGTAGACGGCCTTTGAGTGCTTTGAATGAGTTCTCAATACCAAAGATATCATGCTGGGCAATACGTGATTGCTCAGTTCCTTGGCTACGGAATTGAGTCAGCACACCGCGCAATTCAGAGAGTAAAAATAGGCGTGGAATCAAATCAACATCCCGTGTCGTTTCAAGCTCAGAAACGGTCAACTGACGATCCGTACCACCGGGATTCCCCACGGTCATGGTCAACTCACCCGCTTCAGCACCATTTTTTGAGAAAGGAAAATAATCCACGACCTTAGCAGGCTTGTTGTTCTCATATGCACGCAACATGCCCATATCAAGGTCATAGCGTGGGAAGTTAAAATTGTCCGGGTCGCCACCGAAGAATGCAATCGCAAGTTCAGGCGCAAACACAAGACGCACATCTTGATAGCGATGATATTTATACACGTCGTAAACACCGCCATGATAAAGATCAACAACATCACAGCGCGTGGTTTCTTTTTCACTGCCTACGCATTCTTTCTCGATGTCTGACTTCACGGCTTTTTCGGCTTTACTATAGTCTTCACCGTTCTTACCTTCAGTTGCTTTCTTAACGCGCGCAGTCACGTCTGTAATTGTATCCAGGCGATTGAGTTCGATCTCAGGACATTTAATTTCGTCTTCAGGCTTCTTGGCGTAGAACCCCGACTTGATGAAGTCATGATCCGCAGTAGAGAGTTGCTGTACACAACTGTTGACGCAGTGGTGATTGGTCAACACCAATCCAGCAGGGGATACAAAAGAACCTGAACAGCCACCCGCCAAGCGAACAGCAGCTTTTTGCGCATGGGTGACCCATTTTGGATCAGGATTGAATTGATATTTTTCCTTTAATTCCGCTGTCGGTAGATTATTCGGCGTCCACATCCCCTCTGCTGCATTGACACTTGCAGGCCCGTAGAGGACACAGAGCACGGCCATCGCTATTTTCTTCATCTAAAATTTCCTTTAAAAATAGTATCGTCTGTTAATCACATCAATTACGATCATGACATCATTGAATTCAGCGCAATATTATATGCAACAATATAACATTTCAAATAAATTGCAATATCACTAGACCAAGCAATATTTAGACCAAATGGTATTTTTAAATATTACCTATAAATCCCGCCATTTGCACGTCAGTAAAACACCAGTCGCACTGTAAAACACACATAAAAAAAGACTCATTCAAATTTGAATGAGTCTTTTTTAAATGAAAGTGCAGAATTACTCTCGTCCACCCTTATAACAAAATCTCTCGCTTACCATTGGACTGCATCGGACTCACCACGCCTGCGGCTTCCATCGCGTCCACAATCCGTGCAGCGCGATTGTAACCGAGTGAGAACTTACGCTGGATTGCTGAAGCAGAGACTTTCTTAGTTTCCATAATGAACGCCAGCACATCATCATAGACAGGATCACGCTCAGGATCACCTTCGGATGAGTCATAACCGCCACCTTTGCTCGGGGCATCTTCATCAAAGGCATTCAAGATATCATCGACATAATCAGGACTACCCCGCTCACGCCATGCATCACAGATCCGGTTCACCTCATCATCACTAATGAATGCGCCATGGACACGTTCAGGTTCATTTTTACCCGGTGCAAGGAACAACATATCGCCATGACCCAGCAAATATTCTGCACCACCCTCATCCAGAATTGTCCGCGAATCCACCTTACTATTTACACGCAGTGCAGCACGGGTTGGAATATTCGCCTTGATCAAACCGGTGATCACATCGACCGAAGGGCGCTGAGTCGCCAGAATCAAATGGATCCCTGCCGCACGTGATTTTTGCGCCAGACGCTGAATCAGCTCTTCGGCCTTCTTACCGACCTGCATAATCATATCTGCGAACTCATCCGCAACCACCACGATCATTGGCATGGTTTTCAGACGTGGTGCTCGTTGCTGAAGTGCACTGTCTTCAGGTTTCCACAGCGGGTCCAACAGATCTTCACCGCGCTCTATCGCTTCAGTGACTTTCTGATTGAACGCCTCAAGATTACGCACCTTCATATATGCAAGCAGTTTATAACGACGTTCCATTTCACCCACTGACCAGTTCAGTGAGCTCGCGGCATCCTTCATGTCCGTGACCACCGGAGTCAGGAGATGAGGGATATCATTATAGTTGGACAATTCCAACTGCTTCGGATCAATCAAAATCAGACGCAATTGAGCTGGCGTGTATTTCATTAGCATGGACAGAAGCATGGCATTAATCGCAACTGATTTACCTGAACCCGTCGTACCCGCAACCAGCATATGCGGCGCTTTGGCAAGATCGGTTAAAACCGGACGACCAGCAATGTCTTTACCCATTGCCATACTGATCAAGGATTTCGGATCACGATAAGTCGGCGTCTCAAGTAGTTCAATCAGACGTACCATCTCACGCGTCGCATTAGGTACTTCAATCCCGATATAAGGCTTGCCGGGAATGACCTCTACCACACGGACAGAAGCCATAGACAGTGAACGCGCCAAATCTCGGGCAATATTGGTTACTTTCGATGCCTTCACCCCAGGTGCTAGTTCAAGCTCAAAGCGCGTGACAACAGGACCCGGCTGCGCCTCAATCACTTGTGCGACGACCGCAAACTCTTTAAGTTTGATCTCAAGCAGACGAGACAAGCGCTCCAACTGTTCAGGGGTATAACTCGTTTTACGGCTGAGATCAGGACGTTCTAGCAAATCTAGACTTGGCAGTGGGCTCAACTCAGCACGGTGTTGTACCGTTTGCATCGCACGGGATATCGGACGACCATAAGCATCCGTTAACGGTGCATCCCAATTTTCAGGCTTAGCCGTAGCAGCTTGCATTGGCGTAACTGACGTTTGCACTGGAGGCACATAAGAAGTATTTAATGGTCGCTCTACAACAGATGCTGCAAAATCTTCACGCGGTGAAACAATCGATTCAGCCACCGCTGGGCTAAATGCAACCGGTTCTTCGATCTCCTGATCCAGTTGTGGAATTTCAGGTCGAAGCTGAGATTCCACAATAGGCTGCAAAATTTGCGGCGATGGATTCACAGGTTGAACGTAGGATGTCTTAGATACGGCCTCATGCAGTACCTCCCCTTCTTCCTCTACAGGAATCACATCCAATGCACGGTGAAAGAAGTCATCTTCCCAATTAAACGTTGGTGCAATGCGTTCCGCAGCAACAGAGGGTGCTAGTGCAGTTGCCGGGGTTACAACAGTTCCTACCATAGCGTGGCTATGTTGAGTTTGGGCAGCTTCTGGAGTCTTTATCGGCATAGAACTCGCCGCAACAGATTTAGCAATTGCTGCACTTTGAGCAGCTGCCATAACCTCAGCAAAAGTCTGAGGTTCGCTTGATTGAGCCGCAGAAACTGGCGCATTCATTACGACAGGAGAAGAGCTCACAGGTGTTTGAGCCAAAGGTTGAGATGCTTCTGCCTTCACTTCCACTAGGGGCGCTGCCGCGACTACGGGCACTCCAGTAGATTTCGCAGCTTTTGCTGGCGCCTCTTCAGGTTCATTACGATAAAATAATTCGTTCAGCAATAGCGGAATTTCTCCGACAGCATCAAAGGTTTTACCCCAAGCGACACCAAAAGAGAAGGTAAATATCACCACAAATAACGCAACTAAAATGATGGTCACAAGAACCAAAGGCATCATAGCAAGCAAGTGCTGAGAGACCTCAAAACCCAAAATACCGCCCGCGGCATTCTGCAAGGAGTCAGAAGGTTCAACACCATGTAGGGTAAACAATGCTGAAGCGATGACCATCAGAAACAGTTCACCCGCTAAACGGAACGGACGTTGAACAAAGCTATGGGGATACCACAGTTGCAATGCTTCAATCAGAACCAAGAAAGGTAAAAATAAAGCTGCACGACCCCAGAATCCATACAGTAAATCGGCAAGCCAAGCGCCTGCAACACCCGTTGCATTCGTCACTTTTTGGGTATCACTGGACAGATGCGTCCAACCTGGATCAAAAGGCGTATAAGTCACTGTTGCAACCAATAAATACACGCCAATGATGACCAAGAATAAAGTCAAAAAAACGCGATGTGCGCGTGCATCCGTTAACGCCGTAGTCACCATAAAACATTTACCTTCACTATCAACATCCGCATTGATCAATCGTATTAAAACTAAAATATAAAAGATGTCTATGCAAAAATCATGGCATAAACACCCTCACCAAAGCGAATAAAATGCTTAAAACGCCGGTTTAGCTGCCGCTTGACGATATTCCGCTTCTAGGCGATCTACCAGTTCCGCTGTAGGAATAATATCGTGAATCGAGCCAACCCCATGTCCAGCACTCCATACATCACGCCACGCTTTGATATTTTTCTCTTTTACTTCTTCAGCGGTGTAGTGATTAGGATCAAGCCCTACACGTGCAATCGAAGGCTTTAAATAATGTGCAGGAACGCCTGAGAATACTGGGCTTAAAATCACATCAGCAGCTTCGCTCGATACCAAGATATCTTTATACTCCTGCTGAGCCATCGACTCATTGGTCGCAATAAAACGTGAGCCAATATACGCCATATCAGCACCAACCACTTCAAGCGCGCGTACAGTTTGACCATTAGACACCGAGCCACCAACAATCAATAAACCATCCCAGAACTCACGAATTTGTGAAATAAACGCAAAAGGATTAAGTGGACCTGTATGCCCACCTGCTCCACTCGTCACTAAAATCAAACCATCTACTTTAGCCGCCGCTGCTTTTTGTGCATGGCGGATCGATACCACGTCATGAATCACTTTGCCACCCCATGCATGAGCCCGTTGCACGGTGGTCGTTGGATCACCCACTGAAGTAATCAGCACGGGAACTTGAAACTCTTCAGCCAGCGCTAACTCTTCTTCTTTACGATCATTCATTTTGTCCAGCAGAATGATATTCACTGCATAAGGCGCCGCATTCGGATGCGTCTTTTGAAAAGCCTGCATTTGAGTCAGCCAGTCACGTAAATCATCTAAAGTACGTGCATTTGCCGCTGGAAATGAACCCACAATCCCTGCATGACAACACGCCTGCACAAGTTCTAAACCAGAAACCAAAAACATCGGTGCAGCAATAATAGGTAAACGTAACGATGGGCCAAAAAGTGAATGAACGGACATTAAAGCAGCCTCAAAAAAAAGCAAATTAAAATAAAACCTAATCCTGCGTGAATTAGCCGTCAGTTTCAATGTTTTATTGAAAACAAAACATGTCTAACTCTAACGTCAGTCAGAAAACGATACGATATGCTAGACCATACGCAATGCAAACTGCTCACGCATCCATGCTGTAAATACCTTTACAGGCTGAGATAATTGTCGCCAGCGGGGATAAAGTATATTCAGTTGTAGCTTATCGGGCGGAAAGTCCAACAATACAGGCATCAGCATGCCTTGTTTAATCTCAGCCGCTACGTCGTAACTGGGAATTTGAATGAGGCCTAAACCTGCGATGGCACTGGCAATATAAGCCTCAACATTGTTTACAGTCAGACGGCTCTTCAGGCTGATCGTTTTTAAGATGCCGTTCCGCTGATACTCCCAATCATAGACTTGCCCAGTTAACGGCGAGGCATAACTCACCATCCAATGCCTCTCTAAGTCTTCAATCGCCAGAGGCAGACCATAATGATCAATATAACTCGGACTTGCGCAATTAGATTGAGCAAGCATCCCAAGATTCACAGAAATCAGATTATGATCCTGCGACTGACCACCTCGGACAACACAATCGACTCCCTCGCGAAATAAGTCAATCTGACGATCCGTCACATCCAGTTGCAACTCTATATCAGGATAGCGCTCAAAAAAATTTGGGAGCGCTGGCACGATCACGCAGCGCGCGATCCGACTCGGAACGTCGACGCGAAGTTTGCCGTGGGGCTTCTGATCCGATTGCTGAAATAAAACCTGTGTCTCAGCAAAGTCTGCAAGCAACCGTATGCACCGCTCGAAATAGGTTTGACCATCCGCGGTTAACTGTACATGCCGTGTCGTGCGATTCAAGAGGCGTGTCTGCAATTGGCCCTCTAATTGCTGAATCGCATTTGATGCTGCAGCACGCGAGATACCGAGTACATCGGAAGCATGAGTAAAGCTCCCACTCTCACACACGCGGACAAATACCTGCATTGCTTGTAGCTGATCCACAGCAACCACCTATTAGATCAATTTTATAAATAGTCTATTTTTATTATGACATTTATTTGAATAAATAAAATCATTATCTTTGCTTAAACCATTCGGTTTAAATCATCAAGGAAACCCCCACATGTCTGAACATTCATTAACAGGAAAAGTGGTCATCGTCGCAGGCGGTGCCAAAAATCTCGGTGGTCTTATTTCCCGTGACCTTGCTGCCCATGGTGCCAAAGCCATAGCAGTACATTACAACAGTGATGCAACACGTGCCGCCGCAGAAGAAACTGTTGCCGCAGTAAAAGCCTTAGGTAGTAATGCCATTGCGGTACAAGGCGATTTAACGCAAGTGGCAAATGTCACCAAACTCTTTGATGAAGCCATCAAAGCCTTTGGTCATATTGATATCGCGATCAACACCACAGGTATGGTGATCAAGAAACCGATCGTGGATGTGACCGAAGCGGAATACGACATTATGTTTGGAGTGAACTCCAAAGCAGCATTCTTCTTCATTCAAGAAGCGGGCAAAAAACTGGCTGACAATGGCAGGATTGTCTCGATCGTCAGTTCACTCCTTGCTGCATACACCCCTTTCTATGCGGTCTATCCCGGCAGTAAAGCACCCATTGAACATTACACCCGAGCCGCCTCTAAAGAATTTGGCGAACGGGGCATCTCAGTCAATGCCGTCGGACCCGGCCCGATGGATACTCCTTTCTTCTATCCAGCCGAATCCAAAGAGTCGGCGGCTTATCACGCCACTGCCGCAGCACTCAGCAGCCGAACTAAAAGCGGCTTAACCGAAATTCAGGACATCGCACCTCTAGTTCGCTTTCTTGTTTCTGAAGGATGGTGGATTACCGGTCAGACTATTTTCGCCAATGGTGGATATACCACTCGCTAAAGAGTTGAATGACGACAAAAGCCTCATACCCTTATGGGGCTTTTTTATAACAATAGAATAGGTCACTCACATCATGACGATTTTCGAAATAGTTTTAACGATCTGAAAAAATTTGTTTAATCTCGAAAAATACTCTATAAATAAACGATGAATCATGTTTACAACAGATTCAAAAATCTTCGGCTGTATGGAGTAAGGTTTGATGGACATCACCCCAGATATCGATGAAAAAATGAAAGACGCCAAGTCATTGACCATGATCATCTATGGACTTTACGCCGCATCTTTTCTAGTCGGGATTACGTGCATCGTCGCGATCATCGTGAACTATATTAAGAAAGATGATGTCGCGAATACTTGGCTAGCCAGTCACTACCGTTGGCAAATCCGTACATTTTGGTTTAGTGTGCTCTGGACGGTGATCGGATTCTTCACACTGATCATTCTGGTGGGTTGGGTGATTTTGGCCGCCAACTGTATTTGGTTTATCTATCGCCTGGTGAAAGGCGTATTATGGTTGAATGATAATAAACCGATGTATGCCGATTAATTCTTAAAACGATCAGCTCTCCTTCCCGCTCAGATATTATTCTGAGCCACCACATTCATCAGAGAAACCGCTTCATGGGCACGAAGTCATATGTGTATGCCGGTGGCTGCCATTGCTCCAATATCAAACTGACCGTGGAACTCTCCAAAGCGCTCAACGCCTATAAACCGCGTGCATGCGATTGCGACTTTTGTATGACTCATG
The DNA here is from genome assembly GCF_046462495.1 of Aquirhabdus sp. Classification (NCBI taxonomy): domain Bacteria; kingdom Pseudomonadati; phylum Pseudomonadota; class Gammaproteobacteria; order Moraxellales; family Moraxellaceae; genus Aquirhabdus; species Aquirhabdus sp. Next base: position 110,315 of record NZ_JBKGVE010000012.1, read on the forward strand.
GCGCATCTTATCTCTCAGACCCTCATGGCAAACTCGTCATTACCATCAAGGATGAGGATGCTTTAAGTCGCTACCGTCAGGGTGATGCCATTGCCGATTTTTTGATTTGCAAGATCTGTGGTGTTGTCGCAGGCGTAAGCTTCAAATCGGAAGCTGGGCACTACGCCACGATCAATGTAAAAGCACTCTCTGATCGTGCAGATTGCCTGCCCGAAATTTCAGTGTCCCCTAAACGATTATCTACTGAGGACAAAATAGAACGCTGGAAAAAAGCATGGTTTTCAGATGTAAAATTTGAATAACCAAACTTTTACCCAGTTCAATAAGTATTGAATTATGAATTGACCAAAGTCATATTGGCTCCATCAGTTGCTCGAACAACGACTGATGTCATATCAAAGCCCTTCAGACAAAAAACGTTAATGCCAAAATGATCAGGCATTGCACGTTTACGATGAAAGACATAAATACCGCACTGACTACAAAAATAATGCTTTGCTCGAAACGTATTCCATTGATAAAGCGTCAAGAATTTTTCACCCTCAATGACTTTTAAACTCTGCTCCGGCACCCTTGCCATAACTGCATTTCGCATCTGGCACAACGTACAATCACATGTCGTCAGCTCAGTGATCATTGAATTGATACTGAATTTTACCGAACCGCAATGACAAGCACCCAAATAAGTCGTCATAGACTTGCCTCCCCTTCTAAATAAAACACGCACGCGCCTTCTAGCTCGACCCGATCACCCACCAACCGGCACAAGACTTCCCCACCGCGTTTAGAGGCTTGATAAGCGCGAAACTCGCTTTTACCCAAACGCTTCGCCCAGTATGGAACCAGCATACAATGCGCGGCTCCCGTCACTGGATCTTCTGGAATACCCTTGACTGGTGCAAAATAGCGGCTGATAAAATCAAAGGTCTCATCGCCCAAGGTCGTCACAATCACACCATTACGATCCAAACGTGCAAGCGCCGCCATATCTGGAGTAAGCGATTTTAGAATCTCGAGACTCTCTAAAATCGCCATGTAATTAAAGGCATTTGAATAGACCTCAATGGGTATCACACCCAAGGCCTCAGCCAATCCCCTTGGTGTCGGAATACATTCAGAAGGACGTTCAGGAAAATTCAAAACATAGCCTATAGTTGTTTTACTCACTCTCAATGGACCACTTGCCGAGTGGAAGATCACCTCTTGACGACCCGGCTCTAGCCTTTCCATCACAACTGCCGCACTCGCGAGTGTCGCATGGCCACACAGCGGCACCTCAACATTCGGCGTAAACCAACGCAGGCGATAATCGGCTCCATCCGCGACTAAAAACGCCGTTTCAGCTAGATTATTTTCGGCTGCAATCGCTTGCAGAATCTCATCATCCAAAAAATGACCCAGTAGCATTACCGCTGCAGGATTTCCTTTAAACTGCTGTGCGGTAAAGGCGTCTACTTGATAGATGGGTATACGCATCAAAACCACCCTCCTAAAAACAACTCAACGTACATGAACGATAAGACATCAATCATCATCTCTGATTATGAAGTAATACCACGATTAACAGATTTAAACCGGATATGAAAGCACAATAAAAAAGCCCCGCAATCACTTGCGAGGCTTTTTTTAATTCATCATCTCAAAGAAGATTATTTTTTCTTCTTAGGACCGATTAGCATACCCATTTGTTTGCCTTCCATCTTCGGCGCTTGCTCAACGATACCAATCTCAGCGACATCAGCTTCGATCCGTTGCAATTGCTTCAGACCAATTTCTTGGTGAGCCATTTCACGACCGCGGAAACGCAACGTAATCTTCACCTTGTCACCGTCTTCCAAGAAACGCTCGATTGCACGGAACTTAACTTGATAGTCGCCTTCCTCTGTGCCTGGACGGATCTTGATTTCCTTCACTTGGACTTGGTGCTGCTTCTTACGCGCATCCTTTTGCTTTTGTTTGATATCAAACAAATGCTTGTTGTAGTCCATGATTTTACAAACAGGTGGCTCAGCATTGGCAACAATTTCAACCAAATCAAGCTGTACCGCCTCTGCTGCACTAATTGCTTCAGCTAAAGAAACGATGCCTTTTTGTTCGCCATTTTCATCGACTAACCGAACTTGTGCGGCTTCGATTTCACTGTTGATTGCAGGGCGACTGCCTTTTGCACCCTGCGGGCTACGTGGTTCGGGTTTGTTCACTCTTGCTCCAAAATATGCCTGCCTCGTTCGGCAACGGCGGATTGAACTAATGCCACGAATGCTTCTATGGTCATCGTTCCTAAATTCTTACCACCACGAGTACGAACATTAACCGTACCCTCTTCAACTTCGCGATCACCCAATACCAAAAGATACGGGACACGCTCTAAAGTGCGCTCGCGGATTTTAAAGCCGATTTTTTCATTTCTCAAGTCACTTATAGCACGAATGCCTTGTTGACTCAGTTTTTTGACGATTTCTCGGCACGCATCAGCTTGACTGTCGGTGATATTCATCACACATGCCTGCACTGGGCTTAACCATGGTGGCATCAAACCTGCGTAATGTTCGATCAGTATACCAATAAAACGCTCAAAGCTGCCTAAAATCGCACGATGAAGCATTACCGGATGGTCACGTTGGTTATCTTCGGTGACAAATGACGCGTCCAAACGCATAGGCATATTGAAATCACACTGAATTGTACCACACTGCCAGACTCGACCTAAGCAGTCTTTCAGTGAAAATTCAATTTTCGGGCCATAGAACGCCCCTTCACCCGGCTGCAGATCCCACTTCAATCCTGCGGCATCCAAAGCATCTGCCAAGGATTTTTCTGCCAAATCCCAAAGGGCATCATCACCCACACGTTTAGCAGGGCGAGTCGATAACTTCATTTGCACTTCGTCAAAGCCAAAGTCTTTGTAAACGGCTAAAGTCAACGCAATAAAATCAGCAACTTCTGCACCGATCTGTTCTTTAGTACAGAAGATATGCGCATCATCTTGGGTAAAGCCGCGCACGCGCATAATGCCATGCAATGAACCCGATGGCTCATTACGATGACAAGAACCAAACTCGGCCAAACGCAACGGTAAATCACGGTAGGATTTCAAACCTTGATTGAACACCTGCACATGGCAAGGACAGTTCATTGGCTTGACGGCATAGTTGCGATTTTCTGAATGGGTTGTGAACATGTTTTCAGCATAGTTTGCGGCATGTCCAGATTTTTCCCACAACACCAAGTCAACGACTTGAGGGGTTTTAATCTCGAGATAGCCATTATCTTGCTGAACTTTACGCATGTATTGTTCAAGGACCTGATAGATCGTCCAGCCATTGGGGTGCCAAAACACCATACCCGGTGCTTCTTCTTGCATGTGGAATAGATCAAGCGCCTTACCAATCTTACGATGATCGCGCTTTTCAGCTTCTTCGATACGAGTGATATACGCTGCAAGCTGTTTTTTATCCGCCCAGGCAGTCCCGTAAACACGTTGAAGTTGTTCATTCTTCGCATCACCGCGCCAATATGCACCTGACAACTTTGTCAGTTTAAAGGCTTTGAGAAAACGAGTATTCGGTACGTGAGGACCACGGCACATATCGACGTATTCTTGATGATAATACAAGCCCATCTCAGTTTCGTTGGGCATATCATTGATCAAGCGCAATTTATACTCTTCACCGCGAGACTCAAATACCGCAATCGCTTCCGCACGCGGTGTCATTTTTTTGATGACGTCATAATCTTCATCAATAAGCTTTTTCATGCGCGCTTCGATTAAAGCAACATCATCTAATGTAAAGGGCTTTTCGCTATAGATGTCGTAATAGAAACCTTCTTCAATAACAGGACCAATCACCATTTTGACATCGGGAAATAACTGCTTCGCGGCATGACCGACCAGATGCGCGGTTGAGTGGCGAATAATCTCAAGCCCCTCTTCATCTTTAGGGGTGATGATTTGCAGTGTTGCATTCTCACGAATGAGGTCCGATGCATCGACCAGCTTGCCATTCACACGGCCAGCGAGGGTGACTTTTGCTAAACCCGCGCCAATGCTTTGAGCGACATCCATAACCGATACGGGCTGATCAAATTGTTTTTGATCGCCATTGGGTAGAGTGATAATGATATTTGAAGAACTAGACATAACGAGATCCTTGGGGAGTGATGGCCTGTACTAAAGGTCATATCACCGCGAGATTAAATTTAAGAAAGATTTGGTGCTTAAAATCCACATTTAAAAACACGCAGAAATCAAGAAACTTCCATCGACTCCCCTACGCATGGGATGAAAAATGGAAGGCAAGGACTTTAGCAAGTTTTATATCAAAAGTCATCTGTTACGAAGACTTTAACCTACGAATATCCATTCACTTATCACTCAAATCCATTGAATGAATATTTTTCGATTTCTTAATTCCTAAAACCCCTAAATCGCTTAATATCTCTATAAATAGAACCTCAGTGCTACAGGATTTAGCCTAGAGGTCTGAATAACTATTACATCTTTTTTATAATTATAGGGGACTCATCAATGCAGCTAGAAAACTCACCAGAATCAACTACACCGAATGCTCCCAGTTCCGCAATGGTTCCCAAAAGACCCCTAATTATGCGACTCGGGAAACGCATACAGCCATGGGTCAATGGCATCGTGGCCAATTCCTCCAAAATTGGCAATCATCCTTTCTATAAGCCACGAGACTTTCCATGGATTACTCAATTGGAAGCGCAATGGACTGAAATCAAGAAAGAAGCTGATGCTGCACTGCAAGATCTGAATACCGTCCCCCCGCTTGCTACGATATCTCCAGATCACCGCCGGATAGCCCCTGCAGGAAAATGGCGCGCTTTCTTTCTATATGGTTATGGATACCGTGTCGATGGGAACTGCCAAATTTGCCCACTTACCACCGAGCTCGTTAAGGATATTCCTGGCCTCAACTCCGCTTTTTTTTCAATCCTTGCTCCTCATACGCACCTGCCAACGCATACCGGTGTTACCAAAGCAATTATTACTTGCCACCTAGGTCTCACCGTGCCCAAAGAGACAGGAAAATGTCAGATTCGCGTTGTTGATCAGCATGTAGGATGGCAAGAAGGCAAAGCGCTGGTGTTTGATGATGTCTTCCAGCATGAAGTCCGCAACGACACTGATGAAATTCGAGTCGTACTACTCATCCAGTTTCGGCGCCCTGTCGGCATACTGGGAAAGCTCATTGGTGGGCTCTTTCTTTGGGGGGTAAAGCATTCACGTTTTGTGCAAGAAGGACGCCGTGGCCTCAAGGAATGGGGCGCATAGCGTGTAACTGCGGCTCACTCACCTACGACTAAATAGCCACGTTTTGCCACTTATCGGAACAAGAACCATTCTACGATCAATAACACTTGACATTTGAGAATAATTATCAATAATAGAGGTATTCCCATTTGAGGCTTTATCCAAGTCTCTCTTGCCATAAAGCATGGGACTGATACTCCGATCTTAACCAGCTTAGAGAACCTATATGTACGTTTGCCTCTGCCGTGCAGTGACTGACAAAGCCATTAAACAAGCCGTAGAAAACGGCTGTGAAAGTTTTCGTGAAGTACGTGATGAACTCGACGTCGGTACATGCTGCGGCATGTGTGTCCCCGAAACTCGTCAATTGATTGATGAAACACTGGCAAAACTCGCAAGCAATATCTCTACTGCGGCTTAAGACCAAAACCGCAGTTGTCTAGCTATTCATTCATAATATTTACGATCAAATAGACTACTCAAAAAGCGGTGGAACCTTGCGTTTCACCCCATCATTATCAATCGCAACAAAAGTAAAAATACCATCTGTCATTTTTCGGGCATCTAGCTTGTCGTCATGAATTTCCCAGACCTCGATCAGCATCTGCATGGATGTATTGCCGATTCGTAGCATTTTGGTATAACACGCCAAAATACTGCCCACTTTCACAGGCGCATGAAAAACGACTTTATCAATAGATACGGTAACTACCCGTCCTTTTGAGTGCAGACGCGCATAAACTGCACCAGCTAAGTCCATCTGAGACACTAACCAACCGCCAAAAACATCCCCCGACCAATTGGTATCAGCAGGCATCGCCACTGTTTGTAGTGATAAAAGGCCTGAAGGCTGGTTATCTTGGGTGTGAATACTCAAATTCTGGGCAATATCCGTCATAATCATTTTATCCTTATCTATTGAAGTTCATTGATCATTTTGATGACTTCAAGCCCAGAGTTCAACATAAAATTGATAGTCAGTACTGCAGAGTAACCAGCACGCAAATTATCTCCTTTGGTCTTAAATCGAGGTAGAAAAATAAAATTCTCGGTATGAGGCAGGCTAAAACTTATTCATTCCTAAAAATAAATTACATTGTAATACAATGATTTTATTTATAAATATTAAATTTACTTAAAAATAAAGTGACTTAGTTATCAGTAATTTTACAAAAAACTCCCATAAGAAATATCAAACACCTGTTTCTGCTTCTTTATTGACACACCTTTCATAAAAACACTCATAACTTGACGAAAGTCACGACTTTTTAAGACAAAACTCAGTGTTCTACGCGGCTATTCTGAGCTCCACCTACGAAATGTGCTCATCAATTCGAGTACATCATTTAAAGGTTCATTTGGAGTATTACCATGAAAAACACGTTTAAAACGATGACGGGTCTGTCTGTTCTTGCTGTAAGTTTGAGTTTACCGCTTTTTGCACATGCTGCTGGCGCAAGTGTTGATGCCTCTGCAAATGCTTCAACTGATGCTACAGGCGAAGTGACCAAAGCGGTTAAGCATGCAAAACATAAAGTAACCAAATCAAGTAAAGCTGCTGCCGAAAAAGCAAAAGCAAGCGCTGAAGAAGCAACTGGCGGTGTAACTGCTACGTCAAGCGGTGTAGTCTCAGGTGCGGCTGGTGCGGCTGCTCCAGTCGCTGCTGCGATTACGCCACCGACATCAACCTCAGATACCCTCAAAGGTAGCATCACTACGACTGCTCCAGCGCCAAGTGCTGACCCAGTACCCGCCGCATCGACCAGTGGATCTGCGAATGTAGGTGTTCAAACCCCAGCAGGCTCTGTTGGTGCAGGCGCTGATGCAGGCGCAACGACTTCTGCCCCTCAGCAATAATTCATGACATCGATACTTTCACAAGTCCTAAGACTTCTGAAAACACCGATGATATGAATGAAAAATGGACGCTATATGCGTCCATTTTGTAATGTTAATGCGTTTTGAAAATTCAAAATAAAAAATGGATGCCGAAGCATCCATTTTTTATTGAAGCAAAACAAATCAGATTATTTAATCCAACCTGTTAGCTCACCCAATGCTTGACCGAGCAAAGCTGGGTTAGAAACGGTCTTCACACCAGCAGCTTGTAGTGCAGCAAATTTCTCATCTGCAGTACCTTTACCACCAGAAATGATCGCACCCGCATGACCCATGCGCTTACCAGCAGGTGCAGTCACACCAGCAATGTAAGACACAACAGGTTTGGTCACGTGCGCTTTGATGAATTCAGCGGCTTCTTCTTCTGCAGAGCCGCCAATTTCACCAACCATGATAATTGCTTCAGTTTGTGGATCAGCTTGGAACAAAGTCAACGCATCGATAAAGGTCATACCTGGGATCGGATCACCACCAATACCAATACAGGTTGATTGACCAAACCCGAGATCAGTCGTTTGTTTAACAGCTTCATAAGTCAGCGTACCTGAACGGGATACGATACCGACTTTACCTGGCAAGTGAATGAATCCTGGCATGATACCAATTTTGCATTCGCCTGGTGTGATGATACCTGGGCAGTTTGGTCCGATCAGACGTACGCCGCCTTTACGTAAGATGTATTCTTTGACATAGAGCATGTCGATAGTTGGTACACCTTCAGTAATACAAACAACCAGTTCAATCCCTGCATCAACTGCTTCGAGGATTGAATCTTTACAGAACGCTGCTGGCACGTAAATCACAGAAGCGGTTGCACCAGTCGCTTCAACGGCATCTCTAACCGTATCAAAAACAGGTAGACCCAAATGCTCTGTGCCACCTTTACCCGGTGTTACGCCACCAACCATTTTTGTGCCGTATTCCAGCGCTTGCTTGGTATGCAATGTGCCTTGTGAACCAGTGATCCCTTGGCAAATCACTTTAGTGTCTTTATTGATCAATACGCTCATGATTATGCTCCTGCGCCGTTTGCTACAACTTTAACGACTTGGTCGCCAGCGTCATTCAATGATGTTGCAGAGATGATGTTTAAGCCTGAATCACGCAATGTTTTTGCGCCGAGTTCTGCGTTGTTACCTTCTAAGCGAACGACAACAGGCACTTTTACACCCACGTCTTTCACCGCAGCAATAATCCCTTCAGCGATCATGGCGCAACTTACGATACCGCCGAAGATGTTAACCAAAACCGCTTCTACAGCGTCATCAGAAAGGATGATTTTGAATGCTTCAGTCACACGCTCTTTCGTCGCGCCGCCACCTACGTCGAGGAAGTTAGCTGGTTGACCACCTTTAAGTTTGATCAAATCCATGGTTGCCATCGCAAGACCTGCACCATTGACCATACAACCGATATTGCCTTCAAGTGCAACATAGTTCAGTTCAAACTCAGCAGCACGACGCTCACGCTCATCAACCTGTGATGGATCATCCATCGCTTTCAGGTCAGGATGACGGAATAATGCGTTGCCATCGATCACCATTTTCGCATCCAAGCAATGCAGGGTGCCATCGGTTTTAACCACGAATGGGTTGATTTCAAGCAATGCCAGATCTTCTTCTACAAACAGTTTTGCAAGCTTTTGGAATACATCCGCAAACTGACGTGTTTGTTTTGCATCAAGACCAAGGGCTTTTGCAAGTTCACGACCTTGATAGGCTTGTGCACCGATCAGTGGATCGATGACCATTTTCAAGATTTTTTCTGGAGTGTCATGTGCCACATCTTCGATGTTCACACCACCTTCAGTTGACGCCATAAATACGATCTTGCGCGTTGCACGATCAACAACAGCACCGAGGTATAATTCACGTGCGATATCAGTAGGTTCTTCGATATAGATAATATCAACAGGTTGACCTTTCGCATCAGTTTGAAAGGTTACAAGACGTGTGCCTAATTGTGCTTTAGCAAAAGCAACAACTTCATCGACAGACTTAACCAGTTTTACACCACCCGCTTTACCACGGCCACCTGCGTGAACTTGGGCTTTAACTACCCAAACCGGCCCACCCAATTTCTCAGCTGCTGCACGTGCTTCTTCTGGAGTTCTTGCGGTTAAACCAGTACTTACTGGTAATCCATACTTGGCAAATATTTGTTTGCCTTGGTACTCATGCAAATTCATGCGACACCCTTCATTTAGTTTGCGCTGCATGCTTGTATAAGAAGCTATATAAGCAGCGCTGGTTAAAATTACAATAAAAGCAAAATCCACTTACCCCGAATATCTGAAAAAACACTCAGAATCAGAGGAATTTGCTTTTGACTCTACGTCTATACGACACTAAGGCTTCATAGCTTTAAAAACGGTAAAACAACACACAACGAAATATCAAAAATAATGAGGCGACCAATTAAGGTCGCCTATCATTACAATCTCATGCTTTGCGTTTACGTTGGATCGCATGAATAGCACGGCCATCAACTGACAATGCCGCTTCATGCACAACTTCTGACAAGGTTGGATGAGCAAAAGTCATCAACTGCAAATCTTCAATGCTGGAGACAAATTCAAGTGCAATCATGCCCTGATGTACGATATCGCCTGCACTTGCACCAATGACATGCATACCGAGCAAACGATCTGTCTTCGCATCTGCAACAAACTTCACAAATCCAGCGGTATCACCGGATGCCAGTGCACGGCCATTCACGGCAAATGAGAATTGACCCGTTTTGACTTCATGACCTTTGGCAATCGCAGCTTCTTCGCTTAAACCGACCCATGCAATCTCAGGGCTGGTATAGATGACGCTGATGATTGTGTCATAGTTCACTTGAGCCGCTTGACCGTGAATACGCTCAACCGCCATGACACCCTCTTCCATTGCTTTATGCGCAAGCATTGGGCCACGCACCAAATCACCAATCGCATAGACGCCTTCGACAGAAGTCAGACACTGATCATTGACATCAATCAAGCCACGCTCTGTCAACTTGATGCCACTATCGTCAGCAAGTAGATCGGCTGCGTAGGCTTTACGACCTACACATACAATCAACTTATCAAAGACTTGAACTTTATCTTCACCAGCTTGATTGTAGTTTACAGTCACTTTGCCATCGGCAATTTGCGTTGCAGTGACTTTAGCATTGAGACGAATATCCAACCCTTGCTTGGTCAGAATTTTCTGCGCTTCTTTGGCAACCGCTTTATCGGCTGCTGGCAAGAACGTATCTAAAGCCTCAAACACAACAACTTCAGAACCCAAACGACGCCATACTGAGCCTAACTCAAGGCCAATCACGCCCGCCCCAATCACACCCAGTGTGGCAGGTACGGTAGTGAAATCCAGTGCGCCAGTAGAATCGACAATTTCTTGCTCATTGATGGGAGCAACAGGAATATTTACCGGTACTGAACCAGATGCCAAAATGACATTGGTTGCATCTAGTGTCTGAACTTCGCCACCATCAAGTGGTGTAAATTGAACTTTTTTACCGGCGAGCAATTTACCCGTACCTTGCAGCCATTCAATTTTATTACCGACAAAAAGCGCAGCAATACCACTGGTCAACTGATCAACCACTTTATCCTTGCGAGCAACCATCGTCGTGATATCAATCGCAACATCGCCAGTTGTAATCCCATGAGCGCCTAAATCATGAATCGTACTTTCATAACGATGCGATGAATCTAAAAGTGCTTTTGATGGAATACAACCCACATTTAAACAGGTACCGCCCAATGATGGCTTGCCCTTGTGAACGCGCTTTTCGATACAGGCAACTTTCATACCTAACTGAGCCGCACGGATGGCTGCTTCATAGCCTGCAGGACCACCACCAATGACCACGAGATCGTATTGCTTTGACATCTATTCTATCCTCTATAGGTTTTGCTGCATTTTTCTTTTTTGAAATCAAGGATCGACTTGTTTTCAAAAAAAAGGATTCAAGTGTTTTGTAAATGTCTGCTCCCAGCAAGGCAACCTACAAAACACTTTTGAAATCCATGCCTGATGCCAACGCATCAGGCCAAAAGCAACCTTACAGATCCAACAATAGTAATGCTGGATCTTCGACTAAATCTTTCAATGTCACTAGGAAGCTCACCGCTTCTTTACCATCAATCATACGATGATCATATGACAGTGCTAAATACATCATCGGCAGAATCACAACTTGACCATCAACCGCCATTGGGCGCTGTTGGATCTTGTGCATACCGAGAATTGCAGTTTGGGGCGGGTTTAAAATTGGCGTCGACAGTAATGAACCGAAGACACCACCATTGGAAATGGTGAATGTACCGCCAGTCATATCATCGATACCCAATTTGCCATCGCGTGCCTTAGTACCATAGTCAATGATATTCTTTTCCACTTCCGCAAGGTTCATGCGATCCGTATCACGCAGGACTGGCACAACCAAACCACGGTCAGAAGACACCGCAACACCGATGTCGTAATAACCATGATAAACAATGTCGTTACCATCAAGTGAAGCGTTCACTGCTGGGAAACGTTTTAGTGCTTCAGTGGCTGCTTTAACAAAGAAAGACATGAAACCTAATCGGGTACCATGACGTTTTTCAAAACGATCACCGTACGCTTTACGCATATCCATAATCGGTTTCATATTAACTTCGTTGAAAGTCGTCAACATCGCTGTGTCTTGACTTGCTGACAATAAACGCTGAGCAACACGTTGACGTAAACGGGTCATAGGTACACGTTTCTCAACACGCTCACCAACTGCAAGAGACACGGCTGTCGCAGTCGGTGTAGCCGCAGCAGGTGCTGCCTTAGGCGCAGCAACATGTGCAACCACATCTTCTTTGGTTACACGGCCGCCACGACCTGAACCTTCGATATCAGCAGGATTGATGTTGTTCTCAGTCACCGCTTTGCGCACGGCAGGACTTTGATCCTGAGCCGCTTGTGTTTGCGGCGCGCTGTCTGGCACGACAGGGTTCACCGCTGGATCACGTTCACTGATCGGCATTGCACCTGCTTGTGCAGGCTCCTGATGAGCAGGGATTGATGGTGCAGCAGCACCGCCGGCATCAAACTGAGCCAAGACTTCACCGGATAGTACGGTATCGCCTTCATTTTTGATGATACTCGATAAAACGCCATCAGCAGGGGCGACAACTTCTAAAACAACTTTGTCAGTCTCGATATCTGCCAAAACTTCATCGCGTTTAACCGCTTCACCCACTTTTTTATGCCATGCAGCAACCGTTCCGTCTGCAACTGATTCAGGGAAAACCGGGGCTTTAATTTCAGTGGCCATTAGATGTTGCTCCTTCAGATTCTTCGTCTATACCGAGTGCGGCTGCAACCAGTGATGTTTGTTGTTTTGCATGTAAATAAGCTGAACCACATGCTGGTGCAGCAGATGCAGGACGTGATGCGCAGCGCACTGGTGTGCCTGCTTTAACTTCATATACAACTGGGTAAAGTAGCGGTGCGAGGAAAGACCATGCACCTTGATTTTGTGGCTCCTCTTGGCACCAGACCACTTGCTTATTATTGGGATAAGCAGCAAGTGTTTGTCCTAAGCGTGCGGCTGGGAACGGATAAAGCTGTTCAACACGAATGATAGCAACATCAGTTAAGTTCAACTCACGACGTTTTTCAAGCAAATCGTAATACACCTTGCCACCACACAGCACAACGCGTGTGACCGCAGTCTTATCAATCGCATCAATCTCATCGATCACGGTCTCAAACTTACCCGTAGCCAGTTCGGACAGCGTTGATGTTGCAAGCTTATGACGTAGTAAGCTCTTCGGCGACATAATCACCAACGGCTTACGGATTGGACGCACTGCTTGACGACGAAGCAAATGGAAGATTTGCGCAGGAGATGTAGGTGTACAGACTTGCATGTTGTCTTCAGCACACAATTGCAAGAAGCGCTCTAAACGTGCAGAAGAGTGTTCAGGTCCTTGCCCTTCATAGCCATGCGGTAACAGCAAAGTCAGACCGCAAACACGCTCCCACTTGGTTTCACCGCTGGAGATGAATTGATCTACAACAACCTGAGCACCATTCAAAAAGTCGCCAAATTGCGCTTCCCAAATAATCAAACCATCAGGAATCGTCGTCGCATAGCCATATTCAAATGCCAAGACGGCTTCTTCAGACAAGAAAGAATCATACAGTGCAAAACGGGCTTGATCAGGTTTCACATGTTCAAGCGGCACATACATCTCACCGTTGACTTGATTGTATAACTCAGCATGACGATGCGAGAATGTTCCACGCCCTACATCCTGCCCGGTTAAACGGACAAGGAAGTTTTCATTAAGTAGTGTCGAGTATGCTAGCGTCTCAGCAGCACCCCAATTCAACGCCAACTCACCAGTCTGCATTTTCAAACGATCATCAATCACTTTTTGAACTTGCTTCTGCAATACAAAACCATCTGGCAGCAGATTCATTTGCGTGCCTAATGCTTTGAGCGTATCTATATCAACACCAGTGTTATAGTCATCAACCAAGGTATGACCTAAATAAGGTTTCCAGTCGATGAATAATGCTTTGTTTGGTTCGCCAACCAAAGCATTTGCCACGTGTTCACCTTTCTCGAGTGCGTCACGATAATCTTCGATCATTTGATCTGCATCAGCACGACTAATCACACCCGCTGAAACCAGCTTGTCGGCATATAGAGTGCGTGTGGTGGGTAACTTTGCGATCACTTGATACATCAGAGGCTGTGTCGCTGATGGTTCATCCGCTTCGTTATGACCACGACGACGATAACAGAACAAATCAATCACCACATCGCGGTGGAACTGCATGCGGTAGTCGACAGCCAGTTGGGTAATAAACAGAACTGCTTCTGGATCATCACCATTGACATGGAAAATTGGACACTGAACCATTTTCGCAACGTCAGTACAGTACTCTGTAGAACGCGCATCATCTTGACGACTGGTTGTAAAACCAACTTGATTGTTCACAACAATATGAATCGAACCGCCTGTGGTATATGCACGAGTCTGTGACATCTGGAAGGTTTCCATCACCACGCCTTGACCTGCAAAAGCAGCATCACCATGCGCAATAATTGGAATCACCGCATCACCACCGATGTCTTTGCGACGTACTTGACGTGCACGGACCGAACCCTCAACCACAGGACTCACGATTTCCAAGTGGGAAGGATTAAATGCCAGCGCCAAATGCACTTCACCGCCAGGCGTCATGACATTACTTGAATAACCTTGGTGATATTTCACATCGCCCGAACCTTTTTTATTAAAGGTTTTGCCTTCAAATTCACCAAATAAGTCCGCAGGATTCTTACCTAAAATATTCACCAACATATTCAAGCGACCACGGTGCGGCATACCAATCACGACTTCACGTGTGCCGACAGAACCTGCGCGTTGAATAATCTCATTGACCATCGGAATAAAGCTCTCGCCCCCTTCCAGACCAAAGCGTTTTGCACCGACATACTTACTGCCGAGCAATTTTTCTAATCCTTCAGCAGCGGTTAAACGCTCCAGCAAACCAATTTTAACTTTATCTGAAAATTGTGGAATACCGCGTGCACCTTCTAAACGCTGTTGCAGCCAATGGCGCTCTTTGGTATTAACAATGTGCATATACTCAGCACCGACAGAACTACAATAGATCGCCTCCATTGCGGTAACCATCTCACCGAGCGTGGCTTCAGACTTACCAATGCGCAGATTACCCGTTTGGAAAGTCGTATCAAAATCAGAACGGGACAAACCATGAGTCGCCAGATCCAGATCAGGCACATGCTGACGTTCCATCAAACCCAAAGGATCTAAGTTTGCTTTTTGGTGTCCACGGTTACGATACGCTGCGATGAGTTGCAATACACCGACTTGACGTCTTTCGTGATCGGTACTGACTGAACTTTGAGCCATAGGCTGCAAACGCGTTGAGTTGCGTGCCAGCAGGACAAATTGTTCAATGACATTACTATGCGGCTGATCGCCTTTAGGATATTGGTCAAACAGTGTTTGCCAATCTGAACTGACCGAACTGGGATCGGTCAGATAGCGCTCATAGAGTTCTTCGATATAGGCTGCGTTCTCTCCGGATAGCTCGGTATCCGCTCGCTGCATCTGTGCCTCTTGCATGAGTTTACTCGTCTTTAAATCACTACTAATCTAACTATTACAATCCTAAGGAAAACCAATTTCTTCCCTAACACTGCGCCTAAACATGTCTTACCACTGGAACTGCGACCACTGCGACCCAACACATGAAAAAGCAGTATTCGCAAAAGTGCTTTTACCAGCAAAACATTCGAAAAAAGAATTTCAAATGCACTGCTTAGACTAAGCCAAACGCGCACTTCTCACCACATCCAAACTCACGTTTTACGTTAGTTTTTGTAGACGAGAAACCCCATTCGTGCAGCATCCAAAAAAAAACCATTTGGATAAACCACCACTTTTAAACAGTCCAGTCTAGGATGGACATTTTTTTACAAGTCAGATTGGCAAAAGAGGCGGTATCTACATACAGCCCATTTGGCGAATATGACTTCTCATAAACTCTTACATTAAAATACCGCTCACACCTTGAGCAAACTAACCTCATGTTTGCTCATCAAATTAGCGGCTCAATGCCTAAATTTCATGGTTGAAAATGCTATCACGCATCACAACCTTCACTGGATTTTTTTGAACTATAGCTGATATTAAGATAAGAAATATTACTAGCTTTTGACTGCAAATTAGCCGTTAAAACAAAAAAACGCACCAAAGAAGGTGCGTTTTTTATCTTCCAGCCAATTAACCAGCTTGATCTAAGATCATATTACGGATATGTCCAATCGCTTTGGTTGGATTTAACCCTTTCGGACAAACCGAAACACAGTTCATAATGCCGCGGCAACGGAATAAGCTGAATGGGTCATCCAGATCAGCCAAACGCTTTGCTGTGTCTTTATCACGTGTATCCGCGATAAAGCGATACGCTTGGAGCAACGCAGATGGGCCTAAGAATTTATCAGGATTCCACCAGAATGATGGGCATGATGTGGAACAGCATGCACACAGAATGCACTCATACAAGCCATCCAACTTTTCACGGTCTTCAGGAGATTGTAAGCGCTCAGTCGGCGGAGCAGGCTGTTCGTTGATGAGATATGGGCGAACTTTTTCATACTGGGTATAAAATTGTGTCATATCCACAACCAGATCACGAATCACTGGTAAACCAGGCAATGGACGCAATACGATTTTAGCAGGCAGATCATTTAAGTTCTGCAAACACGCCAAACCATTTTTGCCATTGATGTTCATGCCGTCAGAACCACAAATACCTTCACGGCATGAGCGACGGAACGACAAGGTCTCATCCTGCTTCTTCAGTTTGATCAGCGCATCCAGCAACATACGGTCGCTTTCTTCTAACTGAATCTGAAAAGTCTGCATGTAGGGTGCTTTATCCTTATCAGGATCATAGCGATAGATTTCAAAAGTACGGATTCCGTGACTCATCTCGATATTCTCCTGATTAGAACGTACGTGGCTTAGGTGGGACTGGATCAACAGTCAACGGCTTCGTGCGTACAGGCTTGTATTCCAAACGGTTGTCGGCAGAGTACCACAGCGTGTGTTTACGCCACTCTTCATCGTTACGACCATTGGCCATCGTGGGATGATCCGCTGGATATTCGTAGTCGACGACAGTATGCGCACCGCGGCACTCTTTACGTGCTGCAGCAGAAACGATGGTTGCTTTAGCCACTTCAAACAAGTTTTCAACTTCAAGCGCTTCGATACGTGCCGTATTGAAGACTTGTGACTTGTCTGCCAGATGGATATTTTTAACACGAGGTTCCAGTGCCAGAATCTGTTGTACACCTTCATCCATCAGTGCTTGAGTACGGAACACGCCAGCATGAGTCTGCATAACCGCACGGATTGCATCCGCGACGTCTTGTGCATTTTCACCCTGTGTAGACTCTTGCAACTTGTTAATACGACCCATGCTGCGTTGCAGTACATGTGACGGCAGTGGCTTGTAATCGCTTGACGAATTACGCACAGTCTCAGTGATGTGATCCCCAGCCGCTTTACCAAATACGATCAAGTCAAGTAGTGAGTTGGTGCCCAGACGGTTTGCACCGTGCACACTCACACATGAACATTCACCGATCGCATACAAGCCTTTCACGACCACGTTCGGCTCGCCGTCTTTAGGCACAACCACTTGACCATGAATATTTGTCGGGATACCGCCCATTTGGTAATGGATTGTCGGAACGACAGGAATTGGCTCTTTGGTACAGTCGACGTTGGCAAATTTCTTACCAATTTCAAAAACTGATGGCAAGCGCTTCATGATGCGCTCTTTACCCAAATGAGTCATATCGAGCAGTACATAATCACCGCGAGGACCACAACCGCGACCTTCTTTAATCTCTTGGTCCATCGAACGCGATACGAAATCACGTGGCGCCAAGTCTTTTAATGTCGGGGCATAACGCTCCATAAACGGCTCGCCGTTTTTGTTACGCAGTACCGCACCCTCGCCACGACAGCCTTCTGTCAAGAGTACACCAGCACCCGCCACACCCGTTGGGTGGAACTGCCAGAACTCCATATCTTGCAATGGAATACCTGCACGTGCAGCCATACCCAAGCCATCACCCGTGTTGATGTAAGCGTTGGTTGATGCCGCA
Organism: Aquirhabdus sp.; assembly: GCF_046462495.1. Lineage (NCBI taxonomy): Bacteria > Pseudomonadati > Pseudomonadota > Gammaproteobacteria > Moraxellales > Moraxellaceae > Aquirhabdus > Aquirhabdus sp. The sequence continues at coordinate 128,184 of NZ_JBKGVE010000012.1, forward strand.
TAGATACGACCTGCACCGCCCGTTGCAAACAGGGTTGCTTTGGCTTGGAATACACCCACAGTACCGGTTTCTTGATCGATCGCGGTGACGCCCAGCACCTCGCCTTCATCATCACGAATCAAATCGAGCGCAATCCATTCAACGAAGAACTGAGTACCCATTTCGAGATTTTTTTGATAAAGCGTATGCAAGAGTGCATGGCCAGTACGGTCAGCGGCAGCACATGCACGTGGCACAGCTTTTTCACCATAGTTTGAACTATGACCACCGAATGGACGTTGATAGATCGTCCCATCAGCATTACGGTCAAATGGCATACCCATGTGTTCAAGCTCATACACCATTTTTGGTGCTTCACGCGTCATGAACTCAATTGCATCTTCATCGCCGAGCCAGTCGCCACCTTTTACGGTATCGTAAAAGTGGTAGTGCCAATTATCTTCATCCATATTCCCCAGACTTGCACCAATACCGCCTTGGGCAGCAACTGTATGCGAACGGGTTGGAAATACTTTCGTTAAAACCGCAACTTTAAGACCTGCGCGTGCAAGTTGTAATGAAGCACGCATACCTGAACCACCGCCACCAACAATCACGGCGTCGAAGTTCAGGGTCTTGATATTGCTCATGTCATCTTTGGACAATGCAGCCACAAATACTCTCCTTAAACCTGTATAGCGTTGATATCTTTTTGATTACCAGAAAATCTGGACACCCCAAAGTACAAAGACCACAATTGAAATGACGGTCGCTGTTTGTAATACCAAACGCAATCCAACTGAACTGTTGATATAGTCGGTAAAAATCGTCCACATCCCAATCCAAGCATGACCCGCTAAAGAAAGAATCGCTAGTAAACTGAAGATTTTCATCGGTAAGGTCATCATGAAACCGTACCAGCTCGTGTAATCAAGCGTATGGTTTAATGAATGACAAAGAACCCAACCGAACACAACGAGGGTATATAACGCAAGCACAATCGCCGAAACGCGCTGCACAACCCAATCGCGTGAACCTAGACCTGTTAATCCTGTTGCACTATTCATTAGAGCACCACCCATATGAAAGCTGCGACGATACCAATGCCCGACAAAGCAAGCATGATCCATGATGCATTGCGACCGCTTTGCAGCTCTTCAGCCACACCAACGTCAGCAAGTAAATGCTTAATGCCTGCAAATAAATGGTAAATCAGACCAGCAAGGAATACCCAAACGATGAGACGGACACAAATATTTCCGAAAATTTCGTTATGGACAACATCGAACTCTTGCGGCGATGCCAATGAACGTTGCAGCACATAGAGTAAAGCGGGAATTAATAGGAAAAGAACAACACCAGAGATACGGTGTAAAATGGACGCAATCGCCACTGGCGATTTTAAATTGACACTAATGACTTGGCTTAGTGGCAAATTAACAGGTCTTTTGCTTTTCAAGGCGATCATCCTGTAGTAGTACCTAGCTATAAGCTACTTGGATCTGAATCCATGCGAGCAGCTAACCACTGGGGTTAAGGGAATTTAGATTTAAAAAAGACCAAACACGCTTCAAAAGTACCACTATCAGCAATGAAGCCCACACTGGTCTAAAACGCCCCGAAAGTATAATGAGTAGCACAAATAATTACAAATGACTTAATGTAGGCTCTGATCACTCTTTTAGCGATGCATCTGACCCAATTTTATTGATCCAGTGCACTCTCCCTGAAATTCGACCAATTAACGATCTATATTTTTTTTCAAAAAAACGATATCACCAGACTAAATGACTAAAGTATTTTATCAACGCGCAGATGCGCGTTATCTTGTAAACAGAATTTCTTACACATCGTTTGAATGATCAGTTGCCGCTTTTTATTGTTTTTGTAGTAATATTAGCGCACTGTTTTATGCGTCCTCCTCAAAAACCTCTGTGTTTACCGCATCTGCGCGTCGTGAAGGTCGCTGATTGAATGTACTTTTGCTTTAATTCGGTGTTGATTTAATTCGATTTTGATATACGTTTGCGATCTGCAACTTTTGTTCTCAATCATTTTTCTGGTTTATCGTTTCTGGAGAGTTTCCAAATGTCTGGCACTTCGACTGGCAAAAAAGCCGTACTCACGCTCAACGAACAACAAATTGAGCTACCGATTTATAGCGGCACGCTTGGTCCTGATGTGATTGATGTCAAAGACATTTTAGCAAAAGATCATTTCACATTTGACCCTGGCTTCATGGCAACTGCAGCCTGCGAATCCAAAATCACGTACATTGATGGCGATCAAGGAATCCTGCTGCATCGTGGCTACCCAATCGCACAACTGGCTGATAAGTCAGACTATTTAGAAGTTTGTTACCTGCTATTGAATGGCGAACTGCCAACAAGCGAACAAAAAGAAGAGTTCGTTAAACTCGTGACCAACCACACCATGGTTCACGATCAAATCCGTAAATTTTTCGACGGCTTCCGCCGCGATGCGCATCCAATGGCCGTAATGTGTGGTGTTGTTGGTGCTCTGTCAGCGTTCTACCATGACGCATTAGATGTCAACAATGTTGACCATCGTAATATTACGGCTATCCGCCTCGTTGCAAAAATTCCAACGATCGCTGCGATGTGCTACAAGTATTCAGTCGGTCAGCCGTTCATGTACCCACGCAACGACTTGAACTACGCTGAGAACTTCCTCTATATGATGTTCGCTGTTCCTGCCGATGTAGACTACAAAGTGAACCCGATCCTTGCAAAAGCAATGGACCGTATTTTCACTCTACATGCAGACCATGAACAAAATGCATCAACATCAACAGTACGTCTTGCAGGCTCTACTGGCGCAAATCCTTACGCATGTATCGCGGCAGGTATCGCAGCACTGTGGGGTCCTGCACATGGCGGCGCAAACGAAGCCGTATTGAAAATGCTGGACGAAATCGGCACTGTCGATAAAGTTCCAGAATTCATGGAAAAAGTAAAAACCAAAGAAGTAAAACTGATGGGCTTTGGTCATCGTGTATATAAAAACTTTGACCCACGCGCAAAAGTTATGAAAGAAACCTGTGATGAAGTGTTGGCTGCGCTTGGCATCAACGATCCACAGTTAGAACTGGCCATGAAACTGGAAGAAATCGCGCTGAACGACCCGTACTTCGTTGACCGCAAACTTTATCCAAACGTCGACTTCTACTCAGGGATCATCCTGAAAGCAATTGGCATCCCAACCAGCATGTTCACAGTGATTTTCGCACTGGCGCGTACTGTAGGCTGGATCAGCCATTGGCTGGAAATGCACTCATCTGCATACAAAATTGGCCGTCCACGCCAACTGTATACCGGTTCATTGCAACGTGACTTTACACCACTCGACAAGCGCTGATTTTATAATCAAGCTAGTGTAAACAGCACTGGCTGTGATAAAAAAGACTGCTCCGGCAGTCTTTTTTATTTTAAAACTCAGCTCACTCACCAGAAGAAAGGATAACGATCTTGTCCAGTACCCAAACCGCGCTCATCATCATCGATATGCAAATCGGCATGAGTCTTCCAACTGCTGGTATGCGAAATAATCCGACTGCTGAAAAGAATATTGCTACATTATTGATGCTGTGGCGGCAAGAAAAACAGCCGATTATCCATATTCGTCATATATCCCGGTCTTTAAACTCATCGTTCTATCCCAATCAGCCATCAGCAGATTTTCAACCCCAGCTTGCGCCCCTGCCCCATGAGCATGTCGTTGAAAAGAATATACCCGATGCCTTTATCCAAAGTGGGTTAGAACGCTGGCTACATCAACGCAATATTAGCAATCTGGTCATAGTCGGAGTCAGCACCAACAATTCAGTCGAAGCCACAGCCCGCAGTGCAGGAAACTTAGGATTTAATACGATCATAATTGCCGATGCGACATTTGCTTTTGCAAAGAACGATTACAGTGGCAGGCCTCGTACCGCGGAAGAAGTTCACGATATGTCACTTGCGAATTTAGATGGCGAATATGCGAAAATTATGACAACTGAAAATTTGATACAAACTCTGGGGAAATAATATCCTAAAAGGGTAAACACGCCTTTAAATCCGCACAAGGCTCATTCCTTGCATTACGGAGAAACCAGTCCTGCACCATTTGTGCTTGTTGCTCAATCCCATACTGTAAAAAGGCCTTCCCTTCTTTAAGGACATAGCGATAACGCCGATTCAATAGCGCACGTCTAACCACTTTCATTCCTTGCTGCACCTGCCAAACATGGGTGAGTTCATGGATCAACCATGACTGCAGCTCTAACGACAATACACTAAAATCATCCACTAAATCTTCAGGATGAAAGTAGACCGAACCGTTGGGACTCATCGCATAATTTTTAAGAATCAATCGACTACTGCATAAACGAATCGTTGCCAGATCCAAATTCTCACCAAAGACAGAGCGAGCTAGAGCCGCCTCACCCACGGTCAAAGTCCGGCATGTTGGTCTGAATACATTCATAAAAGGCGCTGATTGTTTAAAGACGTATGCGCTGAAGGGCTTTAAAAATAATCGCTTTAATGACTGTGCTTTTTCTCTCCATGGATTAAACAACTTTAAATGACTCCATCATTGAAAAAAACGGTTCGCATGATCACGACTACAAAAAAAATGCTCACGTAAACTCACCCCTTTATCAACACGGATCAAGGTATTGCAAAACGCACACGCCTTCAACTCCAAGGCTTCACGTTCTGGGGGCAAGACGGGAGACATCATGCGCCAGATCACGCGCACAAGATAAAGAATAACACCAGCAATAATCAACAATTTCAGCATACTAATCTACTTTCACCTTTAATCCACATTGAATACAGTGTTAATCTATCAACACTAAAATGATCTGACTTAAACCCAAAGGTCACATATTTACCCAAAAATCATACCTGCAATTTCTGTATAAATGTTGTCGCCTGCGATATAGTGGGGGTACATTAAATTATAGTCACAGCAACCCATTTAAAGGGTACGCTTTTATTGGAATTTTTATAAAACATGAGTGTTTTAACCCTTGCTTTAGCACAATCTGCTTTTTTAGTCGGCGACATCGCTGGTAATACCCAAAAAATTATCGAACAATCCAATGCAGCACGGGAAAAAGGCGCACAAATTATTGTATTTCCAGAGCTTGCATTAACGGGATATCCTCCTGAAGATCTCTTGCTTAGACCCAGTTTGACCCCACGTGTTCATGCAGCATTGGCACAAATTGCGGCAATCGAAGGCATCGTCATTGTGGTAGGTTACCCACTTAATGATACCGCCCACAAAAAACGTTTTAACAGCGCTGGGGTTTTCGCCCACGGTGCTGAGCGTGGCGTCTATCATAAGCAGAAACTGCCGAATTACAGTGTTTTTGATGAAGCCCGTTATTTTGATGCAGGCACGGACAGCGTGATCTTTGAAATCAGTGGTCGCAAAGTTGGTCTACTGATTTGTGAAGATATTTGGCATCGTCAACCGATCAAAACATTGAAAGATAATGGTGCTGATCTAGTATTAGTCCTTAATGCATCCCCTTTCCAAATCGGTAAACAAGAACTACGTCGGACACTACTTTCCCGCCGTGCATCAGAAAATGAAATCCCACTTGCCTACGTCAATCTTGTCGGTGCACAAGACGATCTCGTCTTTGATGGTGGATCACTCGCCATCAACGCCGATGGTCAGGTTGCGGCCGAAGCAGGACGCTTTGAAGCTGAATTACTACTGGTGAATTTCGATCTTGAACAAAACACCTTTGTGACTCAAGAAGCATTAAAACCGCTGCCTAAAGTCGCAGAAATTTATCAAGCCCTCGTTCTTGCAGTCAGCGACTACGTGAATCACTCACGCTTCCCGGGTGTCATTATTGGACTATCAGGTGGTATTGACTCGGCACTATGCCTTGCTATTGCCGTCGATGCACTCGGTGCTGATCGGGTCAATGCGGTCATGATGCCTTATCGCTATACTGCCGCGATCAGTATGGAAGATGCGGAAGCTCAAGCACAGCGCCTGAACGTCGCCTATCACGTTGCCGAAATTCATGGCATTGTCGATGGCTTTGCACAGACTCTGGCACCTTTGTTTGCTGATGCGCCTGTTGATGCGACTGAAGAAAACCTTCAAGCACGTGCTCGTGGCACCGTGCTTATGGCGCTATCCAATAAATTTGGTCAATTGGTACTGACCACAGGCAATAAGTCAGAAATGTCCGTTGGTTATGCAACCCTCTATGGCGATATGGCTGGTGGCTTTGATGTTTTAAAAGATGTATATAAAACTCAAGTTTACGAACTCGCTAAGTTCCGTAACTCTTTAGAAGAAACACCGGTTATTCCTGAGCGTGTGATAACCCGTCCACCTTCAGCAGAGCTTCGCCCTGAGCAAACGGATCAAGACTCTTTACCGCCTTACGATGTATTGGATGCGATTCTCTACGGCTATATTGAACGTGATATGAGTTTGGATGCATTGGTTGGACAAGGTTTTGATCAAGCAACAGTTCAACATGTGATTCATCTCGTGGATCGCAATGAACACAAGCGCAAGCAGTCTGCACTCGGCCCACGGATTAGTGGGCGTGCATTTAGCCGTGAGCGGCGCTACCCACTGGTCAATGGTTGGACCGCTGGCGAATAATGAGCGCTAATGAATAGCGAGGCAGAGAGTACTTTTATGGACAACAATACAATAAACGCTACCGTAAAAGCGCTCGCAGATGAATTATTAGCTGCGCAAGTCGAGGAGGCGCGTTCACGCCTACTCGACGAACGCCTTGTTGATCTCGCTGCGGCCGAGCTGGATATGTTGATGGCTCAAGCGGACGAAATCCCTCTTGGCGAAGTGGTCAGTCGTCAAGCGCTTAAAGATGTCGTCCGTGTCTTTGCTTTTGAGCTAAATCTTGGTGCTGGCGTCATTGCTCTTGCCGGAGACATGGCGCAACAACTTCATCGTACGGCTCAAAAAGACGCACCGAAACTCAAAGAGTTACTCAGCAATAATAGTGCGTCGCAATGGCTGAACAAAATTGTCGAGCTTGGTGAGTTTCGCCGCTTGATTCTCGATAAAATTGGTCATAGCGTCACATTGCATCAGTTTGTTGCAGATCATGTCCTGATTCTCATTGAACAACAAATTGCCCAACGATCACCAAATTGGCTGCAAGAACTGACATCCAATGTCGATGTTGAGGATCAGCAAGGATTCCGGGGACGACTCAAATCCAATGTCCGTCAGAAACTAAACAGCAGAGTCCGTCAACAAGAAGAACTGTTAGAACGTACACTGCGTCAAGCGGTCGCCAAAACGATTAAAAAAAGCTGTTCAGATTTGGCTCAGTTAGATGAAAATGTCTGGCATGATGCAATTTGGCAACTCTGGCAAGTAGTGCGTGATGAATCCGTTTCAGAATTTACCAAGGGTTTAGATCCGCTGGACATTGAAGAGTTTCTCGTGCTTGGTTATAACGAATGGCGTAAAATTCGCCAGACCGAATACATACAGCGCCTGATCAATACAGGGATTGATGTTTTTTATAATGCTTATGAAGATATTCCGCTTACGGAAGTGCTAGAAGATGTCGGTGTCACGCGTAACCATATGCTTGCAGAAATATCACGCTTCGCCCCGCCTGTCATTCAAGTGCTCGATGAACATGGCTATATTCGCGAGATTCTCACTCGGCAATTCAAACCTTTTTATGAGAATCCAGCGACGCACGCAATTTTACAACGCGCGATAAAACGCGCTTAGAATCATTATATTAATGGCCCGGTTTTTCAACTTGATCTAAACGCGCAAATTCCGCATCAAAGTAACTCGTTGTCATACGACTTAAACCTTCAAGTAGCTGATCAAATGTCACATTGGGCGTTGGCGTACTGAGATGTCGGATCACGCTAAAAATCCCACCAGTAATACAAATATAATTGATCGTCGCCATATTTTCGAGACGTAGAAATTTTGGATTATGCATGGCATAACGCATTGCAAACTCCATCAGTGCCGTTTCAATCAGCGGGGAATAACGCGAATAGCGCACATATTTCAAGTAAATTCCACCATCCTTGCGCAGCAGATCACTAAAACTATTCAGCAGTAATTCGACAACATCGTGTAAATTTAACCGAACAAGATTAGGCGTAAGCTTACGCAGCATATCGACAATATCGTTCACAAAGTGCTGATTCATCGCCTGATAAATGGCTTCCTTGTTTTCAAAATACTCATACAGCGATCCCACTCCAATTCCTGATATTTCAGCAATTTGTCGTGTTGTTGCCCCATGTATTCCGCTTTGAGAGACCGCAATAAACCCCGCTTGAATAATCGTATCCACGGTAACTTTTGCGCGTTGCTGTTTAGGTTTTCTGACCATAATGGAACCGACTTGTATCCGAACAGAGAGTCGGATTATTCTGAGGTTTATATAGGATTGGATCAATTGCCACTTTGATCATATACCAGATTTTTAATGAGTAAATCGGCACATGGTCAAAATCTTGAAGAAACAAATTTTTTAAGACGATTACAGCGCTTCAGTCAATGCGAAATAGCATAACGCAATCCTCTAGCCGTGACACAAATTGACTAAACGGCTTCCACCACCCCCTTAATGATATTTGCAATGCGGAGATAATCATGGCCTCTATTGATCTCGACAAAATGCTGGCTAAAGTCAGAGCAACCCAATGGGCACTGTCCGATATTGATTGGGACGCCCCTGGTGCAGAACTCGTGACGGGCAATCCAGAGCTTTATGCAAAACTCAAACCCTTTATGGCTGATCTCATGTGGATTGAACACATCGGTGCACGTGCTTTTTCTGCCATGTCAAAGAAAGCGCCAACTGAAACATTAAAACAAATGTATAGTCACTTTCATGCTGAAGAACAGCGCCATGCCAATGCTGAAATGGCACTCATGAAACGTTGGGGCATGCTGGATGGTGATGTAATCCCTGAACCAAACAAAAATTTACGCCTCACTATCAAATGGCTCGATACCTACGCCGATAAAATGCCCTTTTACGTGCTCGGTGCAGTGATTCCGATGCTTGAAGTCGCATTAGATGGGGCGCTATGTACCTTCTTGCTTGAAACCGTTGAAGACCCTATTTGTCACCGCGCTTTCGATTTGATTAATGATGATGAATCACGCCACTTGGGTGTCGGTTTCTCGGTCATGGAAGCCCAAGGCTACAACAAAACACTGATTGAACTATCAAAAATGGCGGCACGGATTATCGATCCACGTTTGTTATTGGGCATCGCCGCATACCTGCCGCTCCTCAATAAAATGCGTGATAACGTCATCAAGATGGGACTTCCCGAAGAAAAACTCTATGCCGCCATGCGTAAGTTTGAAAAAATTGCTGGTCGTACCGCAGAGGGTCGTCGCAATCCTTGGTATCAGATCATCAATTGGAATGCGCGGATGGTGGTCAATCGTAAAAACCGAACCTACCACATCCCTGTAGATGCAATGGTCAGAGCAACAGATCGGCTTCCTGCCAATAAGATGCCTGAGATGCCAAGTTGGGTTAAAGAGCTCACCTATGAACCCAGTGCTATTCATTAATAATGAATGACATCATTCGTTTTGATTAGATAGAAACCACATTAAACGCCTCTCTTGCGATTGAGCACGACATGCCCAATTGCAAGTTAGTGCGAGTTATTTTTAGAACTTTTCAGATTTTTAATTCTGAGTATGATTATGAATTCACAAGCCCATTTAAGTGCGACCACCGTTGAAAGCACCCCACAACCAGCCTCAACAAAGCCACGTCAAACACGCAGCAAAAAAGTGACACCCCCTGTCAAGAAAGCATTGGCTATCATTGACACATTAATCATTGGCGCTGGGTTTGCAGGATTAGGCAGCGCAATCCGCCTAAAGCAAGCGGGTCTAGAAAACCTGTTGATCATCGAAAGGTCAGATAGAGTCGGTGGCACTTGGCGCGATAACACCTACCCAGGTGCAGCTTGTGACATCCCGTCAAATCTATACTCCTACTCATTCGCACAAAATCCGAACTGGTCACGTGGCTTTTCCAATAGTTCTGAAATCCTAGGCTATATTCATTATCTGGTTGATCATTTCAAACTCAGCAATCTGATTAAGTTTAACCAGAATGTTGCCAGCTTAAGCTTTGATGAGCAGACCGGCCTATGGACGATTGCTCTGATCGATGGTGAATTCTACCAAGCCCGTACAGTTATTTCTGCGGCGGGCCCCTTGTCTAATTTTAGCTTCCCCGAAATTGCAGGTTTAGAAAGCTTTAAAGGTAAAAAAATCCACAGTGCAAACTGGGATCATAATTATCAGATTGAGGGTAAGCGTGTTGCAGTCATCGGCACCGGTGCAAGTGCGATTCAAATCATTCCTGAACTGGTAAAAACTGCGGAATTCGTCAAAGTATTCCAACGTACTCCAGGTTGGGTAACGCCACGCCCAGATTACAAAACACCAGAGTGGAACAAAATCATTTTCCGTAAATTGCCTGCCACGCAAACGGCTATGCGAAAGGCACTGTACTGGACCCATGAATCTATGGCTTTAGCAGTCATTTGGAACTCTCCCCTAACTAAAGTTGCAGAGCAATTGGCCAAAAGTCATCTGAAACGCCAAGTGAAAGATGTCTGGTTACGCCGTCAGCTCACGCCAGACTTCAAAATTGGTTGCAAGCGTGTATTGGTATCCAATGACTACTACCCGGCCCTACAACAACCCAACTGCAAACTCATTACTTGGCCAATTGTAAAAATCACTGAAAATGGCATACAGACCATGGAGGGGGTAGAGCATGTCGTCGATTGCATCGTATTTGCAACGGGCTTTGATGTCAGTAAATCGGGCACACCATTTCCAATTACAGGAATCAATAATCGTAATTTAGCTGAAGAATGGTCTCGCGGAGCACAAGCCTATAAAAGTATTAATGTTTCTGGTTTCCCAAATTTGTTCTTCACCTTTGGACCCAATTCAGGCCCTGGACACAACTCCGCCTTGGTCTATATGGAGTCGCAAATTGATTATGCAGTTCGCGTGATCAAAACCATCATCGACCAAAAAATAAAATTACTGGATGTCAAGCCTAATATCCAAGCTGAATATAATCAAAAAATCCAAAAACGTCTAACCAAAACCAACTGGAATTCAGGTTGTAAAAGTTGGTATTTGACAGATGATGGCTTTAATTCAACCATGTATCCTGGTTTTGCCACCCAATACCAAAATCAAATGAAGAATATTGATTTCAGTGACTACAGTCTCGTAATGAAATAAATATAATACAAAACAACAACATACATAGCTTTCAAATCTTGAGAGCTATGTAGACTTTCAAGATTCTTCGAGTATTGCTGATTGATATTCAGAAAACAAAAACTCTACATACCACGCACTCAGCCAAAGCTTTAAAAAACGAGAAATGTCTAATCGCTGACAAAAACCCAGCATCGAAGTTACACAAACATACATAAAAAAACTAAATTACTTTAAATAAACGCCTATAGCCTTCACTTATTACAAATTTGATATATTTATTTACCATTCTACCCAAAAGATTTGACTCTTGATGAGCTTTAGGGCTATACATTGATAGATATCTAGTTTTAGAATCAGTTAAAGCAAGGAAAGTTCATATTACTAAAATAATGCAAGATCAATAAATATTATAGATGAAAGCGTGCTGTGAAAATTATAGTAATAAAGAACGATTATTTTAACTGACCGATAAAAATTTATGTATCAAGTTAGATGGTGATTTTAAAGTTTTAGCTACATTTTTTGAAATTAGTTTCAAGGAATAGACGTAGTGCAGCAACTTAAAGTTTCACGATCTATCGCTAGGGGAAATGAAAATGCCAATTCAAGCAAGCCCAAATACAACACTTACTCTTAACTCATTATTAGAATTTAACGATGATGAGTTTGTTCACTATGCTTATGAAGCGTTGCTTCGCAGGCCACCGGATCCAAGTGGCTTGCAATCAAACTTACAGCAGTTAAACAATGGTGAGAGTAAGCTAGGTATTCTTAAACAACTACGATTTTCACCCGAAGGTGGCCATGACAGTGCTATCGCACTCGAACTGGACATTGCCATACAGGGAATGATCTCGGATACGGAACGACTTTTATTCGTTTCGACCAGTGTTAAAAATATTTATTATAAGTTTAAAGCCGCAGCCGAAATGAGCTCAAGGAAGGTCACATAATGCGTATCGTTATTGATTTGCAAGGTGTTCAAAGCAACGATACCAAACAAGCGATTGGACGCTATTGTTTATCGCTGACGCAAGCCATCTTGCGCAATAAAGGAGAGCATGAGGTCATATTGGCACTCAATGGACTATTCCCTGAAACCATTGAACCTATCCGAGCAGCATTTGACTCACTCCTTCCCCAAGAGCAAATCAGAATATGGCATACACCCGATATTAGTGACCCTATTGATACCAAAAAATCAAAATTCAAAAGAGCGGCTGAACTGATTCGTGAAGCGTTTATTGCCAATTTAAAACCTGATGTGATTCTCATCACTAGTCTTTTTGAAGGACTTTATGATTCAGCGGTCACAACCATTGGTTTGTTTAATCACACAACGCCCACCGCAGTAAGTCTCTATGATCGAACATTATTTACTAGTAAAACCTCTAATTTAGAGCGTTCAATTCTCGATCATGAGATGATCGAATCATGGTATGAAAACAAACTTGATCAGCTTAGACGTGCACATCTCCTCTTATCGACCTCGGAGCTCGCGCGTAATGAAAGTATTGAATATCTAGGTTTACCTGCTTCGCAATCTGTCAATATCGGCAATGCAACAGACGCACGTTTTCAAAAAACTCAGATTCCTCGTACACTTCAGACCTCTGTTCTTGAGCACTACAGTATCTCCAAACCCTTTATTCTGTATGTCGGTGGACTTGAACCCAATAAAAACGTACAAGCGACTATTCGCGCATTTGCCCTGCTTCCAGAAGAAGTACGTAAAAATAATCAGCTCATCATTGTCTGCGAAGCCAAATCAAAAGCACGTCATGGTCTAGAAACGCTAGTCAAACAATTTGGTTTGTGCAGTGAAAATATCGTTGTAACAGGATTTATTCCGAACGAAGACCTCATCACACTCTATAATTTATGTCAGGCACTCATTGCACCATCTGCTGTAGAAAGCTTCAATATGTCTGTGCTTGAAGCCATGTCTTGCGGAGCAGCTGTTATCGGTGCCAATACCACTAGTCTTGCAGAAACGATTGGTCGTACTGATGCATTGTTTGATCCCTTGGATGATCAGGATATTGCAGATAAAATCTCGAAAGTATTATCCGACAAAGTCTATCAAGCCAATCTAGCCAAACATACCCTTGAACAATCTAAATCTTTTTCTTGGGATCAATGTGCAAAAAGAACCCTTGTGGCACTTGAAGAACTCCATGAAACAGATCTCGACTTAAAGAAAAAAGCTTCTGCACTTCCTCCACGTATTCGGCCTAAACTTGCCTACGTTTCCCCGCTCCCCCCTTTGCGTAGCGGAATTTCTGATTATAGTGCTGAACTTTTACCAGAGTTATCACGCTTCTATGATATCGATGTCATCGTAGAACAAGATGTAATCTTGAGCTCTTGGGTAGCGGATAGTAGTTCAATCAAAAATGCTGAATGGCTTGCACGTAATGCTGAATCTTATGATCGCGTGATTTATCATTTTGGTAACTCAGAATTTCATCAATATATGTTTGACTTAATCGAACAAGTCCCTGGAATTGTCGTATTGCACGACTTTTTTATCAGCGGAATTGTTGGTCACATGGAATTACAAGGATTTAGACCCAGAGGTTGGGCCAAAGAGCTGTACCATTCCCATGGTTATAATGCCGTTAAAATTTATTCTAAATCGCAAGAAGATGCGGTATGGAAATACCCTTGTAATAAAAGCGTTCTAGAAAGCGCCCAAGGTGTTATCGTCCATTCCAACAGCCCCAAAAAACTGGGGACTCAGTGGTTAGGCGAAGATTTTGTTAAAAATTGGTCAGTTATCCCTTTACTCAGAGCACCGGCACAACCCATTGATCGGACGGAAGCACGACAAGCATTAGATATTCCTGAAGATGCCTTCGTGATTTGTAGTTTCGGACTCTTGGGGCCTACCAAACAAAACAAACGATTATTAGATGCTTGGCTAGACTCTAAATTATCCAAGCACAAAAATTGTCATTTGATTTTTGTCGGTGAAGCACCATCGAATTCAAGCTATACCAAAGATCTGCTTGAGACCATTGCAGATAGCGATGCTTCTAATCGAATTAAAATCACAGGCTGGGCCAGTACCTTACAATTTCGACAATATTTAGCTGCGGCAGACTTAGGGGTTCAATTAAGAACTCAATCCCGCGGAGAAACTTCCGCTGCAGTTCTGGACTGCATGAATTACGGATTAGCCTGTATTGCCAATGCTAATGGCTCTATGGCTGAGCTTCCTCAAGATGCCGTTTGGATGCTGGATGATGACTTCGAAAACACACAGCTCACTAAGGCGCTGGAAACTCTCTGGAAAGATCACGATCAGCGAAACTTGATCAGTACTTTAGCACGGCAAAATATACGCCTCAATCACACGCCCCGCGCATGTGCAGAGCAGTATGCACGTGCAATCGAAGATCATTATGAGCAATCTCTCACCAACAATGACAACCTGATCAAGACACTCGTGACCCACGGTGGAATATCAAATGATCCCCGAGTCTGGCTTCAATTAGCACAAGAAATTTGTCAAAACCACTCACCAACCGAACCCAAACAATTATTTCTAGACATTTCTGCATTGGTTGAAACTGATCTTAAAACAGGTATACAACGTGTTATTCGCAGCATATTGTTAGAACTACTAACCAATCCACCTGCTGGTTATAAAATTGAGCCCGTTTATGCTCGTCCAAATCAGCAGGGTTATCACTATGCACGGCAATTTTCATTGCAATTCCTCGAGTGTCCTCGCGACAGTCTGGTAGATGCGCCGGTTGAAGTCTTTGCAGGTGATATTTTCTTAATCATTGACCTTCATTTCCAAGTTGCAACCCAACAAAGTAAGTTCTTTAATTACCTTAAACAGATTGGTGTTCCTCGATACACTCTGGTCTATGACTTACTCCCGATTCTCCAACCGAACTTCTTCCCTTCAGGCACATCGGATCAATTTAAGTCTTGGCTTGAGGCCATTACACAAGGTGACGGTGCAATTTGTATTTCTCGTGCTGTTGCAGATGAATTAGTTGAATGGCTAGATAACTTTGGTCAAAAACGGATGAGACCGTTTAAAATTGGATGGTTCCATTTAGGTGCAGATGTTGCAGGCTCAACACCGTCTAAGGGGCTACCTGCCAATGCCCAGCGTACCCTCAATGCACTTTCTTTACGCCCAACCTTCCTAATCGTAGGTACTATTGAGCCGCGTAAAGGCCACGCCCAGACCATGGCGGCATTTGCCCAGTTATGGGATCAGAATGAAGATGTTAATCTTGTGATTGTAGGAAAACGTGGCTGGGTCAGCCCTGAGTTTATTTATGCATTAGAGACGCACAAAGAACGCGGCCATCGTTTCTTCTGGCTTGAGGGCATTAGCGATGAATATCTTGAGAAAATCTATGCCGCATCAACATGTTTAATTGCGCCTTCTTTTGCCGAAGGATTTGGCTTACCGCTGATTGAAGCAGCACAACACGAACTGCCTCTCATCGTACGAGATATTCCCGTTTTTGCTGAAGTCGCAGGAAATCATGCATTTTACTTCTCAGGTGAGACACCTCGTTCTCTAGCAACAGCAATACAGGAATGGTTGCAACTTGATCTCATTGGCAAAGCTCCTCAATCAGATGTGATGCCTTGGCTGACTTGGAAACAAAGTACTCAAGGTCTGTTGAATGTTGTCTTAAGTAACCAATGGAGCCAAAACTGGATACCAAGCAATGTTCACCGCTTTAGAGGAAACAGTAGCTTACTTAGAACTAAAGTCGGTAAGAGAAGCAGTGATAGTATCAGTAGCACAGGAACAGCGGGTTGGCTCATTTACGGTCCTTACGTTCAAATTCCTGAGGGACAGTACAACGTCGCGATTCGCGGGACCATAGGTAAAAGCGGTCTTTCGGGGGCTTGGGCGGACGTGTCTTTCGATCACGCCAAAACTGTGCTTAAAAAAGTCAATTTAAATACCCCTGATGCCAAAGGAAACTTTATTACATTCTCCATTCTTATCGACCAAATCTGTGATGACCTTGAAGTCAGAATCTGGGTCAATAATGATACCGAGATTAATGTATCAATGATTGAGATCACACCGTTAACCTCTAACCCATCACAACTTACTCTCATCAATGCTCCCAAGATGGTCGTCGTTGAGCCCATTGCCAATTCGCTATAGAGGTTAAGTTTATGGTTACTAGGGATGAAGTAATATGGTGCTATCGATTAATACTGGGGCGAGAACCAGAATCAGAAGAAGCAATTGCCCATCAGCAACAATATGAGGATCTTGAAACACTAAGAGCTTTCTTTCTACAAAGTAGCGAATATAAAGAGAAAATTTCAATTCAACAGTTGGAAACTGTTGAATTTAAAACAATACCCGAGGTTTCAAATACAGTAATTCAGAAGACAGCACCCATAAACTTGATAAAAGAGATTGATCAATCTGATCGGGAAGAAAAATGGATCGTCATTTCTAATTGCCAAACGGTCGGGATTGCGAACTCCTTAAGTTTACTATGTGCGAATGTCACCGTAGAGCCGTGTGATATTTGGCAACTGACTAAAAATCGGGAATATTGGGAAGCAAAGCTCCCGGAGTATGACCAACTGATTATTCTTGCGGATATCCGTCATATTAATGTGATTGATCTAAGTCCTTATCAGAATATCACATGGTTCCCAAGCTTCTTATTTCGCGCTTTCCATCCGGATTTATGCTACGTCACGAGTCCTGACGGGCATATCAAGACCCCCATGGACGAATATAATTCATGTTTGGCTTTCGCAGCCTATAAATCGAATCTAACCATCGATCAAACGAGAAATCTATACAACAACGAAGTCTACCAAGCCGTAGGTTTTTATAACTTTTGGCAAGCTGAGAAAGAACAACTTTTCAGAAGATTTGATGACTTTGATCTCGATATTAGAAATAGTTTTGTCCAGTGGGCAAGACAAGGTAGCTTTATGTATAGTGGCAATCACCCCAAAGTGAATGCAATCTATGATATTGCAACGCTAATTGCCCGAAAAATTCGCGGTAAGCACTTTGAGACCACGATTAGACCCCATGATAATTTGGCGGTAGGTCCGATCTACCCTATTTATCCGGAAATTGCAGAAAATCTTGGACTTAAAGATGGCTCATATCTTTTTAAACCCATCAGCGCATATAAGCTATTTGATTTAGATGAATTTCTTGAGGGTAGCTTTGGCGCATATGAAAAATATAATGCCGATGCCTTAATGATTCATGATCAATATGTACATCCATATGAAAATGCAATGAAATATATTGCGGAGCGTAAATATGAGCAATCCATATAAAGGTTTAGAAAACTTTCAGTTTTGGCGCCGCTCTATTTCAACGACGGATTATCATACCTTTGACCCTATCGTTCAGCCCAAATTTAGACTGCGTAAAGATGAAAAAATTGCCACAGCAGGCAGTTGCTTTGCACAACATATCGCCCGGCGCTTGTCAGCCATCGGCTTTAATTATTATGTTCCCGAATCAGGTGAGGGACTCAGCGATCAAGAGCGCAAAGAACGCGGATTCGGCATGTTCTCGGCTCGATATGGCAATATTTACACCGTACGCCAGTTGGTACAGCTGTTTGATGAGGCTTTTGAAACACGTGCCTCAAGTGAACTACCTTGGTTGAGAGAAGATGGTCGTTATATCGATCCATTCAGACCTAATATCGAGCCTCAAGGCTTCAAAGACGCAAAAGGTGTACTTGAAGAGCGCAGCAAACATCTGAAACATGTGAAAGACATGTTTCTTAATGCGGATGTCTTTGTGTATACCTTGGGCCTTACTGAAGGCTGGATGAGCAAAACCAGTGGAGATGTATTTCCTCTGGCGCCTGGTGTTTCAGGAGGGAGTTTTAATGAAACCGATTATGCGTATAAGAACTTCTCTGTAATCGAAGTCATGGCTGACTTGAATGCTTTTTTACAAAGGCTCAAATCCGTCAACGCCAAAATCAAAGTTTTGCTGACGGTCTCCCCCGTGCCACTGATTGCAACTTTTGAAAAACAACATGTCTTGGTGTCCACAACGTATAGCAAATCTGTTTTGCGCGTTGCCGCAGAAACCGCCTCTCGTGAATACGACTGGGTTGAGTACTTCCCATCCTACGAAATTATCACCGGTAATTTTAATCTGGGCAAATATTATGAAGATGATTTGCGTGAAGTGAATAGCAATGGTGTGAGCCACGTAATGCGCTGCTTCCTCAGACACTACGCTGAAGGCCATACACAAAAATCAGTACGTTACGATGTCGTACAGCCGATCAACAAGCACCCCGTCTCAGATATTATTTGTGATGAAGAATCTATCGCCAAAACCGCTTTTTAAATTTAGGGCTGATGCACTTTCAAGCAATTTTGATTACGAACCCGATTCAAATCATGGCGGATCATTGAGCCAGCCATGATTTATCCACCGCATTAACAATATTTTCCCTAAACCGTCATCTGATTACACGTCTTGGCATGCCTCATAGTCTTCGAATTAGGTCGACCAAACTTATCCGCACGACAGATCAGATTTCAATCAAAATGTTTACAGCTTGACACAGCAAACGTTCCACGTGTTCCACCCTTTGTTATCCACAAGCTTACCCGCAAGCATTGGGGGTAACTTTAATTATGGTTGATTATGGCTCGTCCAAACCACGTCATACCAGATTCGAACTGCCTTTGAGCCTAATCGACACGGAGCGTAACGAGCATTTTTTAATTCACTCATCGCCTGCCGATCAATTGCAGGATCACCTGAACCTTGCTTGATCCGTACATCTTGCACTTTTCCAGCCTCGTTTAGTAATACACGCGCGGATACACGTTTTGGCGTACCTTGTGCAATATTCGCTTCGGCAAACAATTTATTTAATAGATTCATGAAATCTAACCTGCTTTGTGCAAACTGGAACAAGTGCTTTACATTGGATAGAACAGCTCGGGCCGATGATCCGTCTCCCCCCCCCCCTTTAAGATTAAACGTATCTTGCTATCGTTTATAGATCCGTAATACATCTTTTGTAAGTTTAAGCCCGAAACGGCTTCTGATCCTTGGTACACAACTCGATAAATACCCTCATCAATGTCAGCAGACTACTACAATGAACAACAAAAAAGCCCTAAACCAAGTAGGTAAAGGGCTTTGCGGTCTAGTATGAACTAGCGTGAAACGTATAATGGTGGCTATGGCGAGACTTGAACTTGCGACCCCCGCATTATGAGTGCGGTGCTCTAACCAACTGAGCTACATAGCCAGAACTGATGAATCAGAACTTTTGAAGGACGGCATTATGCCGACCACGCGGCGCTTCGTCAAGCTAAAACGCCTAAAAGATCAACAAGCCATGCGTTATTTTGCATGCTTGTTTTTAAGCGTTTAAAACTTGAACAAACATCACCTTATAAATTTAGTGCAAAGTGAGCCTATAAGCCGGGTTCTGTCGTGAACGATCATTCCTCTAGGCGTATCGTCACCAATACGCTCAAGCAACCTACCCGAATCCGACGCGGGCCACGCCATGGATTCCTATTTGGTCTTGCTTCAAGTGGGGTTTACCGTACCGGTCTGTTACCAGACTCGTGGTGCGCTCTTACCGCACCGTTTCACCCTTACCACGCACCCTTACGGGTCGTTCGGCGGTCTACTCTCTGCTGCACTATCCGTCGGCTCACACCGCCCAGGCGTTACCTGGCACTTTGCCCTACGAAGCCCGGACTTTCCTCCCCTGCTTCAATCCGAAGATTTCATCAGCGGCGACCGTCCAGCTCACTTTGCGCGCGCATAGTAGCAAAACCAAGCCGCTTGATGTGAATTAAACTGCATTTATTTTTTACGGAATATGAATCTAGACTTTAAAGCAGCAAAAGGAGGGCTTAGGCTTAAGATGCAAGCGCTTTGAGTCGCAATGATTTTGCCATGAGCTCATCTTGCGTCTCGGCATGATCTGGATCTAGAGGAATACAATCGACAGGGCAAAACAACTGACACTGCGGGACATCAAAATGCCCTACACACTCTGTGCAGAGATCAGGATCAATTTCATAGATTTCAGAACCCATATAAATTGCCTGATTAGGGCATACAGGCTCACAGACATCACAATTGATGCATTCGACAGTGATTTTTAACGACATGAGTAACAATAGACCTGCTTAATAGCATGCGCTCATTATAAGCCCTTTTACGCCCAACCATTCGCCCGTTTTTCAGCGAAAGCTGCATTCACAGCAACAGGTACAAACTTGGCAACATCACCGCCTAATCGAGCAATCTCACGAACTAGAGTCGATGAAATGAAAGATAAGTGCTCAGATGGTGTGAGAAAAACGGTCTCAAAATGCGCATCAAGCTGGCGGTTCATATTCGCTAATTGGAACTCGTACTCAAAGTCAGAGACAGCGCGTAAACCACGTAGCACCGCTGTCGCACTTTGCTCTTGAAATAAGTTGACCAGCAACCCACTAAAGCCAATGACTTTGACGTTAGGTAGATGATCAATGGCGCTATGGACCAGTGCAACGCGTTCATTCAGGTCGAATACAGGGCTTTTATGATGACCTGCTGCAATGGCTACGACCACTTCGTCAAACATGCGTGAAGCGCGTTCAATTAAATCGGCATGTCCATTGGTAATCGGGTCAAAAGTTCCAGGATAAATAACACGGGTCATCATGAGACTCTGCAATACGTTAGAATGCCAACATGTTAGCAAGAAACTGAGTACAGTAAATGACTAACGTGATTAAATAGCGGATTAATCACCGCTAAATCACATCTTGTAGCCAAATTTTTACCAAAAAATGCAACGCGACTGCAGAACTTACGGCACAATGTCGCACTATTTATGATTTAACATCCAATATAGACATATTGAGTAGCATTCAGAGAAGATTTACAGAAAAACCATGAGTAAAGATAAAACATCGGGCGGTACGATCGCCCAAAATCGCAAGGCTCGCCATGACTTTTTTATTGAAGATAAAGTTGAAGCGGGTCTGGTCTTGCAAGGCTGGGAAGTCAAAGCGATACGCGCAGGTAAAATGACGATCTCGGAAAGCTATGTGATTTTCCGCGATAACGAAGCATTCCTATTCAACGCTCAGATTACCCCTCTTTGGTCTGCGTCCACGCACATTGATCCTGAAGCAACACGTACACGTAAGCTCCTCATGTCTCGCCGTCAGATCGATAAACTGATGTCTGCAGTCAATCAAAAGGGCTATACCTGCGTACCGCTCGCCAGCTTCTGGAAAGGGCAATATGTGAAGTGCGAAATTGCACTCGTGAAAGGTAAAGCGCTACATGACAAACGCGCCACTGAAAAAGATCGCGATTGGAATCGCGAGAAACAACGGGTATTTAGAAAGAGTCATTAAGCATAAAAAGCCTAGCAATTGCTAGGCTTTTTTTACATCTAACGCTTTAAACAAACTGTACAAAGATCCAGTACAGTGTCGCTGAAAGTGTAATCGCAACGGGTAAGGTCAATACCCAAGCCGATAAAATGCTTCTGACCGTACTCCACTGCAAACCGGATCGATTCGCGGTCATGGTTCCGGCCACAGAGCCATTCAAGACATGGGTCGTGCTGACAGGTAACCCGAATTTATCAGCAACACCGATCATTGCCATCGTCGATAATTGAGCTGCAAGACCTTGACCATAGTTCAACGGCGTATTACCAATCTTCTCTCCGACCGTGACCACAATACGCTTCCAGCCCACCATCGTTCCCAGACCCAGTGCTAATGCAACCGCCACTTTGACCCAAGTCGGAATAAACTGAGTCGTGTGATCAAGACTTTGACCATTGGCTTTAATCACTTCTTTTTGATCAGCAGTCATCGCAGGCAATGCATTATCTTTATCCAGACGCTTCATGCTCGCACTGGCCAAGTACATATCATTGCGTAAGTTACGTGTCGCATCTGCTGGAACTTTATCAAAAGTTCCATAATGAGCAACAGCATGGCTGACATCAGTTGCAACCACAGAGATTGCAGGTAAAACTTCTGGCGTCACTTTATGATCTTGAAGATACCGAGTTAACACATCACGTGATTTAGTCAAATCAATGGTTGGTGTTGTCGGTGACAAAATAACTGCGGTTTTTTCAGACAACGCAGCAAAAGCTTGTACCTGTGTTGCATCCATGGTTTTATTCAAAGAATAAGCCATCGGCACAATACCGATCAAAATAAGCATGATCAAACCCATGCCTTTTTGACCGTCATTTGAGCCGTGAAAAAAACTGACACCCGCACAGCTTAATACCAGCAAGATACGAATCCAAAATGGTGGCGGCTCTTTACCTACTGGTGGTTCGAACATCTCTGGCTTACGTGCGAATAACAGCTTCGATAAAAGAAATAAGATTCCAGCAACCGCAAAACCAAGTAGTGGTGAGAATAATAATGCCTTACCAACTTTAAGCGCCTGTCCCCAATCGACACTGCTTGATGCAATGCCAGCGGGCGCCAGGATTTGATTCATTAATCCTACACCGATAATAGAACCGATCATGGTATGTGAACTTGAGGCAGGAATACCCAATGCCCAAGTTCCCAGATTCCAGATAATTGCTGCAAGTAGCAATGCAAAGACCATTGCAAAACCTTGGCTACTGCCCACGTTTAAAATGAGCTCTACAGGCAACAGTGCAAGAATACCATACGCAACAGCCCCACTCGCCAGCATCACCCCCGTGAAATTAGCAACACCTGATAAAACTACTGCTGCTGGAGCTGGTAAAGCATTGGTATAAATAACCGTTGCAACCGCATTTGCCGTGTCATGAAAGCCATTCACAAACTCAAAACCAAGGGCAATCAGCAAAGCCAGCCCAAGCATCAAGAATGGTAAAAAAGTCAGCGGCGGTGCACTGGCAAGATCAGCTGCCAGTTCAATCCCGATATAAATCAAGGCGGCAATGACTACACCAAGAAATAATGGTTTAAACAGTGGATGTGGAGGAGTATCGATTGAACTTGGAGCAGATACTGTCGATGTATTCGTGTTCATGGTTAGACCCTGAATAACAGTAATTATTGTTTGTGTATTCTCTGCCCTGAATATGACTATTTTATGAAAATGTGATTTTGATTATTTTTAGAACTATTGACTCTAGCGATAGAGTGTCACATCCAACATTCACGATCTGTAATTACCTGTTAGAATACGCAGCTTTTTGTTGTGTTCAATGTATACGCGCCCCATATCAAATGGATGATCGTACAAATTGAATCATCGGTTCATTAAAATCGTAGTGACGTTGCTTTATTCTTGGTTTTCGGAGTTCTTTGTAAAAATGTCTACACCCGCAATCGCAGCTCAAAATCTAAAAAAACAGCTTCAAGAGCTACTGAAACAAAGAATTCTCATTATCGATGGCGCGATGGGAACGATGATTCAACGCCACAAACTCGAAGAAGAAGACTATCGAGGAGAGCGTTTCGCTGACTTTGAACATGATGTCAAAGGCAACAACGATCTGCTGGTATTAACGCAGCCTCATATCATTCAAGGCATCCATGCACAGTATTTAGAAGCTGGCGCAGACATTATTGAGACCAATACCTTCAACGGTACTCAAGTGTCTATGGCTGATTACCACATGGAACACCTCGTCAGTGAGATCAATACCACTGCGGCTCGGCTTGCCCGTCAAGTCTGTGATGAGTTCACAGCAAAAAATCCAGATAAACCCCGTTTTGTCGCGGGTGTCCTTGGACCCACATCACGCACCTGCTCTATCAGCCCAGATGTAAATAACCCTGCATTCCGTAATGTGACCTTCGATGAACTCGTTGAAAACTATGTGCAAGCCACGCTTGCACTGATCGAAGGTGGCGCACATATCATTCTGATCGAAACGGTCTTTGATACGTTGAACTGTAAAGCCGCAATTTTTGCGGTCAAAACGGTGTTTGAACAAATCGGGTACGAGTTGCCCCTGATGATTTCAGGCACGATTACTGATGCATCAGGTCGAACGCTATCTGGCCAAACGGCTGAAGCTTTCTGGAACTCGGTACGGCATGCCGACTTACTGTCAATCGGCTTTAACTGTGCGCTAGGCGCCGATGCCATGCGTCCGCACGTCAAAACAATTGGCGATAAGGCCGATATCTTTGTCTCTGCACATCCGAATGCGGGCTTACCCAATGCTTTTGGTGAATACGACGAAACTCCTGAACAAACCGCGGAGTTTATCCGTGAGTTCGCAGAAAGTGGTTTGATCAACATTACAGGCGGTTGCTGCGGGACCACACCGAATCATATTGCCGCAATCTATCAAGCGGTTAAAGACTATGCGCCTCGCCAGATTCCCGACATCGAACCTGCGTGTCGCTTGTCTGGACTAGAGCCATTCAACATCACCAAAGATTCATTGTTTGTAAACGTCGGTGAACGGACCAACGTCACGGGCTCGAAAAAATTCGCCCGTCTGATCCGCGAACAGAATTACACCGAAGCGCTGGCGGTCGCGCTGGATCAAGTTCAGGGCGGCGCTCAGATCATTGATATCAACATGGATGAAGGGATGCTCGATTCAGAAGGTGCGATGGTTACCTTCTTGAATATGATCGCCTCCGAGCCTGATATTTCCCGCGTTCCAATCATGATTGACTCATCGAAATGGGAAATCATTGAAGCGGGTCTGAAATGTGTACAAGGCAAGCCTGTCGTCAACTCAATCAGCCTCAAAGAAGGTCATGAAGAGTTCGTCACCAAAGCTAAACTCTGCCGTAAATATGGTGCAGCGATTATCGTCATGGCCTTTGATGAAATGGGTCAAGCCGATACGGCTGCGCGTAAGCGTGAAATCTGTGAGCGCTCATACCGTGTGCTCGTAGATGAAGTCGGTTATCCTGCCGAAGACATCATTTTTGACCCCAACGTCTTCGCAGTTGCAACCGGTATCGAAGAGCATAACAACTATGCTGTCGATTTCATTGAGGCAACAGGCTGGATCAAACAGAACCTCCCCCATGCCATGATCTCTGGCGGGGTCTCGAACGTCTCCTTCTCATTCCGTGGTAATGAGCCCGTTCGTGAAGCCATTCATGCTGTGTTTTTGTATTACGCCATTAAACAAGGCATGACGATGGGGATCGTCAATGCGGGTCAGCTCGCGATTTATGACGACATCCCGAAAGAACTCAAAGACTGCGTTGAAGATGTCATCTTAAATCGACGTGAAGATGGTACCGACCGCCTCCTTGAAATCGCGGAAAAATATCGCGGTGAAGGTGGCGCAGTACGTGCGGCTGAAAATCTGGAGTGGCGTGACCAACCCGTCAGTAAACGTCTGGAATATGCACTCGTCAAAGGCATCACCGCATTCATTGATCAAGATACTGAAGAAGCGCGCCTAGAAGCTAAGCGTCCACTGGATGTCATTGAAGGCGCACTGATGGCCGGAATGAACGTGGTTGGAGACCTGTTTGGTGAGGGCAAAATGTTCCTGCCCCAAGTGGTCAAATCAGCACGCGTGATGAAACAAGCCGTGGCGTGGTTAAACCCTTATATTGAAGCTGAAAAAGTGGTTGGCTCCAGCAAGGGCAAAATCCTGATGGCTACCGTCAAAGGCGATGTCCATGACATCGGCAAAAATATCGTTGGGGTGGTACTTGGCTGTAACGGCTATGACATCGTCGATCTTGGCGTCATGGTTTCTGCAGAAAAAATTCTCAAAGCAGCGATTGATGAAAAAGTGGATATTATCGGGCTATCGGGTCTGATCACCCCAAGCCTTGATGAGATGGTCTTTGTCGCCAAAGAAATGCAACGACAGGGTTTCAAAATTCCGCTACTGATCGGTGGGGCTACCACATCTAAAGCACATACCGCCGTAAAAATCGATCAACAATATCAAAATGATGCTGTGGTCTATGTCGCTGATGCATCACGCGCTGTTGGTGTGGCAACTACTCTGCTCTCACCAGAAATGAAACCCGCTTTTGTCGCAGAGCGTCGTGCGGAATATGAAGAAGTGCGTATCCGCATCGCCAATAAGCAACCTAAAGCACCGAAGCTGACCTACGCACAGGCCATTGAACATGGCTTAAAGCTAGACTGGGAAAGCTATCAACCGCCTAAACCCAATAAGCTCGGCATGACCGTGATTGACGAGTATCCATTGGATAAGTTGGTACCTTATATCGACTGGACGCCATTCTTTATCTCATGGAGCTTAGCGGGAAAATACCCTGCGATCCTGCAAGATGAAGTTGTCGGAGAAGCTGCCCGCGATTTGTTTGATAATGCGCAAACGATGCTCAGAGATCTGGTCAACAAAAAACTTGTGACGGCAAAAGCAGTATTCCGCTTGCAGCCAGCCAGTCGCTGCGGTGCAGATGACCTTGAAGTCTATAGCGATGAATCACGCCAGACGGTTACTCATACCTTCCATCATTTACGCCAGCAAAGTGATAAGGCATCGAAGCAACCGAACTTTTCACTCGCGGACTACATCGCCCCTAAAGCAGCATTGGTCGAAGACTATCTCGGTGGCTTTACGGTATCGATTTTTGGTGCCGAGGAAATGGCCATCGAATATCGTGCCAAAGGTGATGACTTCTCAGCGATCCTTGTTCAATCCCTCGCCGACCGTTTAGCTGAAGCGTTTGCTGAACAGCTGCATGAACGGATTCGTAAGGAATACTGGGGTTATGCACCAGATGAGCAATTGGATAATGACGCCCTCATCAAAGAAAAATACCAAGGCATCCGCCCCGCACCGGGCTACCCGGCTTGTCCTGAGCACTCAGAAAAAGCCACGCTATTTAATTGGCTGGACAGTACCGCACAAATCGGTACCGAACTCACTGAAAACTACGCAATGTGGCCGCCATCATCCGTGAGTGGTTTTTACTACTCACATCCTGAAAGTGATTACTTCAATGTTGGTAAACTGGGTAAAGATCAGATTGAGTCCTACGCTGCCCGTAAGGAATGGACCGTTGCTAAAACCGAACGCTGGTTAGGGCCAAACTTGGATTATGAAGCGAATTAAGGTCGCTTCATTCATGATCTCAATTTATTGGGTGTCAGGATTTTCCATACTGACGTTCACGCAGCCATTTGGTCGCAATATATTTGGTCCCTTCAATCACAGGCATGCCTGCATGCAGGCTATTGTTATGTGGTTTGCCATGACGATCGGTATTGGCAAATAAAAGGGCTGCGCCTTTTTTGGGTCGGAACTCCAGACCTATATTAGGAAAACGAGTCCCGCCGCCAGCAGCGATATCGGACAAGTAGAGAATAAAGCTCGCCACTCGCTGCCCCCCGATAGCCAAATGTTTTGCACTGCCCTCATATTTCGGATCAAAGAAATCAAAGTGTGGGTGATATTCACCGCCATGCTGATAGCGTAAAATCTGCAAGCCTTCGCCATGGGTCACAGGCCAGTTCACAAGTGCCGCAATACGCTGCTCGATTTTGCTCACCAAAGGATTTTCGCCGCGATTAAAGAAAGTCGAATCGCTGCTTCGGCGCTGATCGAGCTGCAAAGAACCATCTTTGTTATCGACCACGGTAGAACGGGCAAGCTTCCCTTCTTGCTCAGATAAATGGATTAACTCATCGCACTCTTGTGGACTGAGCATATCTTCAAAATAAAATATCGCTGGATTTTCAAAGTGTCCGAGCAAGCGAATCACCTGACCTTGAACTTCTAAGAAATTGTTTCCCGATGCCAGATGATCCAAGTTGAAATCTTGCATTTTTTGATTTGAATCTGGAGATTTTTTATCTGTGGTGCTTTGCAGTGATAATCCCTTATCTGTAAATTTGAAACCGTTTTCATGCAGAATACGACCGATCTCCCCAGGATCACAGCCCCGCTCCAAGTTCTCTACTAACCAGCTTTGCCATTCAACAGGCAGTTGATCAACCCAAGCTTGATCTGCACTTCCCATATCTATCACCTTCAATTGATGTAATCATGATCATCGGTTAATTATTAATACAACGGGTCATAAAAATGAATTTCTTGTATCCCTATTCTCTTCGTTAAAATGAATAAAAGAAATACTCGCTAATCAATCTTTTTATCGCCAATGATGAAATCAAAAAAGCCAGCTTACATCAAGCTGGCTTTTTACTCTCAGAACACATTTCGATTAATGACATCAATCATAATCAATTTACAGACACAGCACTCCATGCAGCTGCTACAGCTTTGTATTCTGTTGATGCTGCACCATATAAATCGGTCGCAGCAGTCAATGTTGCAGTACGTGCTTGTGCATAAGTTGTACCAGAGGTGAAATATTGCGTCAATGCTTTGTACCAGATTTTAGCGGCTTTATCATGACCAATCGCGGTCAAAGTCGTATTGCCATTACAGACTAAACTGCTGGGTGTAAGTGTACTGGTAAATCCTGCCGGAACAACAGCTCCTTCAGAAAGCAAATAGAAAAAGTGATTGGCTACACCTGAAGTATAGTGTGGATCATAGTTGCCGTAGAGTGTTCCTGAGGAGGCACGCCAGAATTTCTCTCCTGTTGCAAATCCACCTGCAGGCAAACAATCAAAAGAACCAAAAGAACCTTTGGTACCATCTGTAAATGTTCTGACCGTTGTTTCTTTATCAAGACTCGGCTTAAACATCCAGCGTAGTGCATTGGTGCCATTCTTTGGATCAACCTCAACATCTTCACCAATCAAGTAATTGCCTGGATGCGAGGAGGTCGCACCATAGAACTCAACTGAAGTCCCCATGATGTCAGATGCACCTTCATTTAATCCACCAGAATCCTTGTGATTATAAGCCAATGCTGAGGTTGCTGAAGTAACGCCATGCGTCATCTCATGTCCCGCAACATCTAGAGCCACAACGGGCTTAAAACCGGTTGTACCGCCACTTCCATCACCGTAGTACATGCTCTTGGAATAGTCACTCCAAAAGGCATTGTCATAGCCTTGATCAAGATGAGCGTAGCTCACGACGCCTTTTCCATCATTGAAAA
This sequence comes from Aquirhabdus sp., assembly GCF_046462495.1. Classification (NCBI taxonomy): domain Bacteria; kingdom Pseudomonadati; phylum Pseudomonadota; class Gammaproteobacteria; order Moraxellales; family Moraxellaceae; genus Aquirhabdus; species Aquirhabdus sp. The sequence continues at coordinate 157,440 of NZ_JBKGVE010000012.1, forward strand.
TGCCATTACGTCCTTGGGTATTTTTATAAAAATCCCAGGTCTTGGCCAACCCATAAGCAATATCAGCGGCGGCTGTCGTACGATTGGTCGCAGTGCCATCCCCAAATACATTTGTCGTATTGGTAAATGCGGTTGAACCACTTGCAATAGTCGCAAAATCTGAAGTGTAATAAGGCTCTGGGGCATTGTTCGCATCACGAACTTCACCATTTCCACGTGACGGATCTTTTAAACTATATTTGCCACTGGTCAAATCAGTGGTCAACGTCACTGTACCCAGATACAACGTTTTACCAGTTCCTGTCGCAGCAACTGGCTGAATCTTCTCCTCACGATCTAACACAGCACCTGTGTCTGCAGAAATATAGAACAATGATGATTTAAGCTGCTTACGAACTGAAGGCGTTAAATTTTTAGTCAATCCTTCTACTTGACCAGTTACCAACACCTCATAAGCAAGAATCGGTTTAGTATTTCGTGCAAAAACCACCAATTTTGGTGCAACTGTTTCCTTTACGGTTCCTCCAAAATTACTACTTGCAATGGATGCGGCACTAGCAGCTGTTATATTGGCTTTAGGTACCCCACCGATTGTGGTGCCAGCAGCACTTTGACTCAAATTAATTGCACTGTTCTGAGACAAACTCGCTTGCTTTAATTGTCCATGATAAGAATGAACAACCGTATCTCCGCCAATCACGGGCAAGCCATTATATGTCCGGTTAAAACGCACGTGTTCGGTGCCATCGCGATCAACAATCACATCTTTGGCTTGAAATTGGTCACCCGTTGCTGCACTACTCGGTACGGTTACACCTGATGCTCTTGCAGCAGTGCTTACACTTGCGGAACCAGCGGCCAATTTAAATGCACCACTATTTTGTTGGATTAACCCCAAGGCCCGGTCAATTGCGGCCTGGTTCTTTGTGTCGCCTGCTGTTGCGTGGTGAGCTGCCAATATCATAACTGCAGCTGAAAGCGCTTTAATGCGAGATTTCATAATGACTCCATTTAATAATTTTCCAGCACATGATCAGCAAACTGTTGGTAGATGTTCACTAAAAATGACTGGTTGGAAAGTTTTGATAAAACTTACATGATCGGTGTATCACTGAATATGGGGTACATACCCGCAAAACTACCGATCCTTATCTCAGCATTTAAACAAAATAAGTCATTGATACAATTAAAAACTTAATCTATTCGCTTTGATATTTGCCCAATATTTCCTTAAATCATTCATAGAGAAAGAACAAATACAATTGAATCTCTTGAATTCTTAGTGAAATAAAGACAAAAATGAAATGCAAATAACATACCAATTGGTAAAATTAAATATTAAAGAAAATATAGAATGTTATAATGTATCTTATTTATAGATAGTTAATAAATTAACATAAGACTAAAACCAAGGAAGGTCAGAATATTGATTATGATGAAATATGTCTATTTTTGAATATTATATAAAAATCAGCATACTCTACGCATGAAAATATGCTGTAAATAAAATCTTATAAAAGCATTAGACTGTGTTTGACTCAAACCGCATGAACCTTACACCGTACCGCATATGGTAATACTTCTAAGCGCTCAGCTTCTATCGGCTCACCGCACACTGCACAGAATCCATAATGTCCATTATCTAAACGTGACAGCGCATCATTGACTTGAATGAGCTCATTTGATGCAGCCAACTGCACAGCAAACTGTTCATCATCACGCCCATGCAGACTGGCTTGATCACTCCATTGATCATTATCTGGTGCATTTCTCTCTTCGCGCTCGGCAGTGATCCGCTCTAAACGCCCTTCCAACTCTTGTTTCAATTCAACCAAATGTGTACGAATTGTTGTAGTGCTCATCATCATTCCTTGTTCTGATTTTGTTCTGACTGTTGTCATGGATGAATAGCATGATTCGGATGATGGAGCAAATCATTTTCGATTTGTCGTAGATTTTTTCCTTTAAGAATTAAGCAGATTTGGGACCTACTGTACTCTCGTTCTGATACAGAATTCGCCATCGATAATCATAGACAGGATAGAGTCCACTTTATAGACTTGATTACACTTCAATATTTACAACCGTCCCCACGCCTTGAGTCTTTTCATTGACTTGATTACCGCTTCACGCAGGATCTATTTTCATGAAAGCATCTGATTTATTTGTTAAAGCCCTTGAAGCAGAAGGCATTCATTATGTCTTTGGGATTCCCGGGGAAGAGAATCTCGACTTTCTGGAATCACTACGTTCATCAACCATCAAACTGGTTTTAACCCGTCATGAACAATCCGCAGCATTTATGGCAGCAACTATTGGTCGCTTAACGGGAAAAACTGGAGTTTGTCTGTCTACACTTGGACCTGGGGCAACGAATCTGGTGACAGGCGCAGCTTATGCACAACTGGGCGGTATGCCGATGCTGATGATCACAGGTCAAAAGCCAATTAAGACCAGTAAGCAAGGGCATTTTCAAATTGTCGATGTGGTCGACATGATGCGACCACTCACCAAATATACCAAGCAAATCGTTTCAGCCGACAATATCTCAGCACACGTACGAGAAGCCTTTCGTCTGGCAGAAGAAGAGCGTCCGGGTGCGGTGCATTTAGAGTTACCTGAAGATATTGCGATCGAAGAGACCGATATGCTGCCAATTCCCACTAGTCGCCATCGCCGTCCGATCGCGGATGATAAGTCGATCCAATGGGCGGTCGATGCCATCAAAGCGGCTAAGAGCCCGCTGCTCATGATTGGTGCAGGTGCCAATCGTAAGCGCACGTGTCGTGTACTGCGTGAGTTCGTGGATAAGATCTGTATCCCCTTCTTCACCACACAAATGGGCAAAGGCGTGATTGACGAATCTCATCCTTTATGGCTCGGCAATGCGACGCTATCTGATGGTGACTTTGTTCACCGCGCCATTGAACATGCCGATCTGATCATTAATGTCGGTCATGATGTCATTGAGAAACCCCCTTTCTTTATGCGCCCCCATGGCCGCACCGTGATTCATATCAACTTCTCTAGTGCGGAAGTCGATGCGGTTTATTTTCCTCAGATTGAAGTCATTGGCGATGTACCTCATACAATCTGGCGCATCAATGAACTTATTACCCCACAGCCACATTGGGACTTTAGCTACTTCCTGATGGTGAAAGAACATCTTGAAGCACACTTAAGTCTAGGCGCAGATGATCCACGCTTTCCGATGTATCCGGTACGCGTTGTCGCTGATGTTTATCGCAGTATGGCGAAAGACAGTATTTTATGTCTGGATAATGGCATGTATAAGATCTGGTTCGCGCGTTACTATCGTACCCACTTGCCCAACACTATGCTGTTGGATAACGCCTTAGCGACCATGGGTGCAGGACTGCCTTCTGCCATCGCTGCCAAGATTGTGCATCCTGAGCGTCAGGTTTTGGCGATTTGTGGTGATGGTGGCTTTATGATGAATTCTCAAGAGCTTGAGACTGCTGTCAGGCTAGGGTTGCACTTGGTTGTGCTGATCATTCGCGATAATGCTTTTGGCATGATTCAATGGAAACAGGCCCACATGCACTTTCCAAACTTTGGTATGGATTTAAGCAATCCGGACTTCGTGGCATATGCCAATAGCTATGGTGCGATTGGACATCGTATCGAAGCTGCAGATCAATTAACACCCTGTATTCAACACTGTCTGGCGACACCCGGCGTACATGTCATTGATCTGCCGATTGACTACTCAGACAATGACCGTGTCCTAAACCATGAAATTCAGACCTTAAGTGCACAGATCTAAGGGGTGGTAAAGAGAACATGGAGAGCATGCAATGGACGCTCCCCATATTTATATCTAGGCTTTCGTAAATAAATTGGCAATTTTTGAAGAGACTTTAATCGCAGTTTTATCCACAAGACGGAAGTAAATTTCTGAAAAGCCAATCGTGACCAATAGCACTGAAATACAGCTTATCAGCGCGGCCAGCGTATAACTGATCTCTAAAGAAGTCAGATAACCAAATAAAGGAATCCCCACGACATACAGAATCAGTAAATGACTCAAGTAAGCGGAAAAAGACAGTTTGCCCAGATAAATCGTCAACTGATTGGTGATCATTTCTGACAGTTTCTGGTTACCCAAAATTGAAATCACAATAAAGGGCCCTGATAAGAAATTCAGAATCTCATAGGTATGATCGTCGAGTAAATTATAGAACCACTGATACGATGTGCTGTCGTTATGAACACCCGCAAAATATAAGCCCAAAATAAGGCATGCTGCAGCCACTAGATTAGGAATTTTTTTCTTATTGAGATAAAAAAGCGATCCAATTAAAAAGGCAGCGTAACCCAGATAATCCACTTTAAAGCATAAGACAATCGTCGCAATGGGAATGAGCCAATAAAAAACTTTCTTCTTTTCCATTAAATACAACAAAAAGAACAATCCGAATGACCCGAAGAACTCAATCTTCATGGTCCAGAGCACCCAGTTGTATTCACTATTACCAAACAGGAAAGAACCAATGCTGCCTTCATAGAGCGCATGCTGCAAAGAAGGATAGGTGACATTCCCAATCTCAGACGCCCAACTGGTCATCCCCGTCGAATCCGGATCAAAAAGCGTATAGGCTGCCCATAATAAAACACAAGATACAAAAGCAGGGATCATTAAACGCGGATAACGTTTTAGACTCATCGCCTTGATTTTTTGGACGGGATCTCGGCTATTCACAATCGAATAAGTCAGCACAAAACCACTCAATACAAAGAAAATATAGACCGCGGCCGTCCCCGAATACCAAAAGGCAAATGGCGAATTATGGATCCATAGCTCAATGGATTGTGTGGGGGTTGGCTCATTAAAGAAATAATGCAGGGATGGAAAAAAGCTGAGGGATAAGTGCGAGAAAATCACGAATAGACACGCCACTCCTCTAATTGCTTCAGCTGATTCAATTTTTTCTTTAATCATGGTCATTAAAATATGCTTTCTTAAAAAATCGTCATTAATCTTTAGCTATTATATGACATTCAGAATATATGATCTAATCTTAATATAAAGCAGCAATTACAAACGCCTCATGCTTGCAATCATCCATCGTGACTGGAAATCGGCTAAATGATGGAGAATTTGTATTGTTTTAATGTTTTGAAGAATTTTATAAATATTTTCCCTTATCATTGCAGCATATTCGTTTATCCCTTTTTTCCGGAGTTCTTGCCGTGCGCTATTCATTCTCTGCCCTCCCCCGTACGGCGTTCCTGATGACAACCTTAAGTCTTTTCTCGATAGTAACTCATGCCGCCTTGCCACAAGATTCACGGCGAGCGGGTGGTATCGCCGTGATCGAAGTGAATCCGACAACCAAATCGGCGACACTCGATGATCAGCCTGTTGCTTTAGTAGCTGACAATAATAAGAACTATGCCATCGTTGGTATTCCCATTTCAGCGACAACTGGAACGCATACGCTAAAAACCGATCAAGGGAATTTTGACTTTAGCGTCGCCGACTATGCTTATCCCGAACAGCGCCTAACGATTAAAGACCAAAGTAAAGTGACACCAGATCCTGATGAACTGGCACGTTACCACCGCGAAGCCGTCGAGCAGAATACGATTTATCAATCTTTTACAACCCCACAAGGCAATAGCTTTCCGAGCTTTGTACTCCCTGCACATGCTCGCTTTTCAAGCCCATTTGGTTTCAAACGTTTCTTTAATAATGAACCTCGCACACCGCATGCTGGCTTAGATATTGCTGCGGCATTCGGCACCGTCGCACATGCGCCTGCAAGCGGTGTCGTTGTTCAAACTGGAGACTATTTCTTTAATGGTCAAACCGTGATGATCGATCATGGTCAAGGCATAATCTCCATGCTCTGTCATCTCAGCCGAATCGATGTGAAGATTGGACAAACCGTGGCTCAGGGGGACGCCATTGGCTTAGTAGGTAAAACAGGTCGTGCGACGGGACCACACTTGCACTGGAGTATCAGCATGAATAATGCACGCGTCGATCCACTTTTGGTCATTCCGGCATCTGAAAAGCCAAATTAAATGAGCACGGTTAAAGCACTACTTTTCGATCTGGGTGGTGTAGTCATCGACATCAGCTTTGTTAGTGCATTTCAGCATTGGCGTGCACTCTCCCCACTTAGCCTAGAAAACATGCAAGACCGCTTTCAATTTGACGAAGTCTTTCAGCGTTTCGAACGTGGTGAGATTGGTGAGCCCAAGTATTTTGAGCGCTTACGAAAACAGCTTCAATTGACAGGCAGTGATGATCAAATCAAACAAGGCTGGAATGCGATTATCAAAGGACAGATTAGTGAAACGTTAGCTGTGGTTCAGCAAGCCCGTCAAAAGCTCCCCTGCTTTGCATTTTCGAATACCAACGAAACTCACATCACCGTTTTGGACAGAGACTACTCCGCTGTACTAAACACATTTGACCACGTCTTCCTGTCATCACGAATTGGTATGCGTAAACCGGAACAAGCCGCGTTCGAGTTCATTGCACAATCCATTGATGTACGCGTTCATGAGATTCTTTTTTTTGATGATCTTGCAGAAAACGTCAATGGCGCTAAACGAGCTGGGCTTCAAGCCGTGTTGGTTCAAAGTCCAAATGATGTTCGTCGTGCGCTCTCAGCATTTGTTTAAGCTTTTTTCTGGAATAGCATCAGATTAAAAGCCGCCCCTGTCTCAAACTCATCCCGTAGCTCTAATGCTGCACGTTTTTCAGGCTTTGCCTTCCAGACATAAGGCGTCATCAAGAGTAAATCTTTAAGAGCTTGATTGGGAAGTCGCAATGGAAAAGACACCTCACTGCGACGGTGTAAGGTAAATAGCTCTTCGAATCCGAGCAAGAATTTATCAGGCTCATGGGCAAGCACTTCATCGAACAATCCCTGACGCATCGTCCATAAATGTGTTGGTGCTGGCGTCACTACCAGAACAAAGCCTTCGGGTTTTAGCACACGTGCCATTTCTGCAACTGGCAAGGGGCTAAACATGCTACTGGCAATATCCACTGAGCAATCCGCCAGTGGTAACATGGCACCACTGCCGACCAGCCAAGTGATGTTTTTAAACTTTTTGGCCGCCAGTTGAATCGCAGTTTTAGCAATATCCAAACCGATCACATCATCTATAAACAGGCGAAAATGACTGGTGTAATACCCTTCCCCACAGCCTATATCTAACAGTGACTCCGCATGAAGCGGACTGAGTAAGTCAGCAACGGCATCGCGCAGTGGTTGATAATAGTTTGCCTGTAAAAAAGCCCGACGCGCTTTGACCATATCAGGATTATCACCCGGATCACGACTTTTTTTATGTTGGACCAAATGCAAATTAAGATAGCCTTCCTTAGCCACATCAAAGTTATGGTGATTGGCACATTGCCATGACCGACTTGAAGAAACCGCTTCAACATCGTGCACAGGGGCATGCAGTGGCTCATGGCATAACGGACAAATCAATTGCGGCATATAAGCTCAATCTTGGCAATAAAATAAGGTGCTAACCATCACGATTAGAATGAAAACAGCCGCATTTTAACTTAAAAATGCGGCTGTCCTTTACCATTTACAATGCGTTTAGAAAATCGAGCCGATTAGTCTTTCGCGTAAACAGGGAATTTTGCACAGACAGCAGAGACTTTCGCTTTCACTTGAGCGATGACATCTGCATCACCTTTGCTATCCAATACATCAGCAATCCAACCCGCCAACTCACGCGCTTCAGACTCACCGAAACCACGAGTGGTGATTGCTGGGGTACCGATACGAATGCCTGATGTCACGAAAGGTGAACGAGGGTCGTTCGGTACTGCATTCTTATTGACTGTGATACCTGCCTGACCTAACCATGCATCAGCATCTTTACCAGTGACATCTTGTTTGATCAATGACAACAGGAAGAGATGGTTATCAGTACCGTTAGACACGATGTCATAACCACGCTCAATCAACACCGCTGCCATTGCACGGGCATTGGTCACCACTTGTTGTTGATAGGTTTTGAAGCTTGGGTCCATCGCTTCTTTAAAGCAAATCGCTTTTGCTGCAATCGCATGCATCAGCGGACCACCCTGGTTACCTGGGAATACAGCTGATTGCAATTTCTTTTCAATCGCTTCATTGGCTTTTGCCAAGATCAAGCCAGAACGTGGACCACGTAATGTTTTATGAGTTGTTGTAGTCGTCACGTCAGCAATTTGCACTGGGCTTGGGTAAACACCAGCAGCAACGAGACCCGCAACGTGTGCCATATCGACCATCAAATACGCACCAACTTTGTCCGCGATATCACGAAAACGTTGCCAATCCATCACACGACTATAGGCAGAGAAACCCGCAATAATCATTTTTGGCTTATGTTCAAGTGCCAAACGCTCAACTTCGTCGTAATCGACTTCGCCCGTTTCAACATTCAAGCCATACTGCACTGCATTATAGTTTTTGCCGGAGAAAGATACTTTTGCACCATGGGTCAAGTGACCGCCGTGTGCCAAGCTCATACCCAAAACGGTGTCGCCACCTTCGAGCAATGCTAAAAATACCGCACTGTTGGCTTGGCTACCCGCATGTGGTTGCACGTTGGCATAGTCAGCACCAAACAATGCTTTCGCACGATCAATCGCCAATTGTTCGATCACATCGACATGCTCACAACCACCGTAGTAGCGCTTGCCTGGATAGCCTTCAGCATATTTATTGGTCAAGCTTGAACCTTGGGCTTCCATGACGGCTGGAGAACAATAGTTCTCAGATGCAATCAGCTCAATATGGTCTTCTTGGCGTTGATCTTCTGCATCTATAGCAGCGGCAAGTTCTGGATCAAAATCATGGATAGAAATATTGGCAAACATGGAAATACCCTCAAGCAGTCAGCGAAAGATGCGAAATAGAAACTAGGCAATTATCTAGGCGGTCAAATCAAGCGGGGGATTTTAACACAATGCCATGCATTAACATCAAAAAATGATGACTGCTTAGCGTGAGTTTTTTCAGTTCCACATGAAAAACCTACCTAGCAGACTGCTGGTGGGTTTTGTGGACACTTATCCCAACTTAAATTCACCACCGCGCTCAAGCGCCCGCTGATAAGCTGGTCGAGCATGAATGCGATCGAGTAGCGCTTGAATCTTAGGATAACGACCCGAAGTCGCACCACCACGTGCACTCGCGGCTTCAAGAGGAAAACTCATTTGAATATCCGCTGCGGTGAGTTCATTTCCTGCAAACCAGAGGGTTTTATTCAATTCAGACTCTAGAAAATCTAAATTGGTATCGATATTGGGTTGGATAAATAAACTTTTAGTCCGCTGTGAAATCTTCTTGGCGATCGGCTTGATAAAAAAAGGCATGGGGGCTGTTTCTATCCGATTAAACACCAGTTTCATGACCAAGGGCGGCATGAGCGTACCTTCGGCATAATGCAGAAAATATTTGTATTTCAACCAATCCGGCGTATTTTTTTCCGGCAGTAGGCGACCATCAGCATAACGATCCATGAGATATTCAATGATTGCGCCAGTTTCAGCGACAGTGACCTCGCCATCGGTAATCACGGGTGATTTCCCTAAAGGATGAATTGCTTTGAGAGATTTTGGCGCCAGCATGGTTTGTGGATCACGCTGATAGAACTTAATCTCATAAGGTAAGCCCAATTCTTCGAGTAACCAGAGAATGCGCAGTGAACGCGAATTATTGAGATGATGAACGGTAATCATGTGATGATCCCTATGCGTTAAATGAAACAGCCTTGTATATTAAAACCAAAAAGCCACCCGTATATACGAGCGACTTCCTTTTTGAACACAATAGCATCAATGAGCGACTGGCACACTCGCCAAATCATAACCAAAGATAGAGCGGCGATCCTTGGTGTGCAGACGAGCGCAATTCTTGGAAATTTGATAGAGCAAATAACCCAGTGCGGGTAAATGAGTGCCTACAACTGACTTGCCCGTACTTAAGATCGAGACACTGGTATCCCGCTCTGGATCGGCCCAACAGAAAATATTGGAAAAGCCCAAATGCCCAAATGCATGAGCTGTCATCGGTCCAAACAAACCAACAGGATTCGCACCCAGCATAAAGCCAGTACTATAACGCATCGGTGCCAGTAAAGTGGTATCCAAAGTCATGCGTGAACTTTCGAGTGTCGCGCGGAATACAGTCTTGGGATCAAAAATCTTAACACCATTATAGGTTCCGCCATTCAGCAACATTTCAAAGAAACGCCCGGCCTGCTCTGTCGTGGTATAGATATTGCCCGCTGGACATATCGTGTCCATAAAGCGCTCATCATTGGTGACATTCACCGCAAGATTTAAATCTCCGCCAAGCACATGATTTAAGTAGGCATTTGTACCCAACGCCGGATAGAATCCTGTCGCACTATTCATCGCCGCGAGATCACGAAACTCTGGCGCTAATCCATAATTAAAACATGGCATGCCCATGGGCTTGGCAACATTATCTTGTAAAAAATCTTTTAGACTTTGACCTGAAACCCGCTCGACCAACTCACCTAAGATATACCCTGCGGTGACCGCATGATAAGCAAGACGATAGCCTGAAGGTGATACGGGTTTTGCTGCATAGAGTAATTTTAAGATCGCTTCTTTATCAAAGAGCAGCTCAGGACTCACATCAGCATCAATATGAGGAACGCCGCCACGATGTGACAGCAGATGCAAAATTGTTGCGCGGCGCTTACCGTTGACCCCAAATTCAGGAATGTACTGGCTTACTGGATCAAGTAGATCAATCTCCCCACGCTCACTCAGCAAATGCACCAGCATCGCCGTAACCGCTTTTGATGCGGAGAATAAACAGACTGGCGTGTCTGGTGTAGCAATGATTTTTGCTGCATCTTTACTGTCATCAGGGCCATTACCACGGGCATGTCCTAAAGTACGATTCAGGACAATCTGACCTTGGCGACGTAAACAGATTGATAGCATCGGATGATTACCCGTGCGATAAAGCCCTTCAACAGCATGCCAAATATGATCCACTTGTGCAGTGGTCATCCCAGCCAGTTCTGGCGCTACCTCGTCAGATGCGATACGTGTGACATTGCTGATATCTTTTGGAACGTGGATGGTGTTGGTCGAAAATATTTTCATGTCTTTCCTGCACTTAAATTTGGGGATTTCTGCATTTTATGATCGAACTCATAGAAATCTTAAGCAGCACATTTAACGAGTAACGTAATCAATAAACCATGTCAAAAATCGACAACGACTTAAACCGCTTCAGCCAATTGACGATATTGATCTTCTTGTAGACCACAAATCACTACCGCTTTGCCATCATGATCACCAACCAGAATAGGACGTTTGATCACGCTGGTCTTATTTTGCATCAATTGAATTGCTCCAGCACGGGTATTTGCAGCCGCTTGATCGGTCTCGGACAGTGCACGCCACGTGGTTCCTTTGCGATTAATCAGGGTATCCAGACCAATATGATCAATCCATGTTTCAAGCGTCGCGGCATCAATGCCTGATTTTTTATAATCATGAAAACTATAAGGAACTCCAAGCTCATCCAGCAGGGTGAAGGCTTTTTTCATCGTGTTACAGCTTTTAATACCGTAAATCGTATACATCTATTTTTCCCCAATATTATGAATATCCACATGTCATCCTTAAACAAAAACCCATCAAATGATGGGTTTTTGATTCAACATAGTGCTTGAGTTTAGCAGCATCATGCTGGCTCTGGCTCATTCTGCTTAACAACTTCAAGAACCAGTGCAGACTTGCCATCACGCTCACCAACGCTCACACGCACGGTGCCACCATGATCAGCCAACTCACCAAACAGGATCTTCTCTGCCAAAGGTTTCTTCAGCTCTTCTTGGATTAAACGCTGCATCGGACGTGCGCCCATGAGGCGATCATAGCCACGCTCAGCCAGCCATAAACGGGCATCTTCATCCACTTCAAGCAGGACTTTTTTATCATCCAATTGCGCTTGCAGCTCAACCAAGAATTTATCCACCACCGAATCAACCACACTGGTTGGCAGTGCGGCAAATTGAATCACAGCATCGAGACGGTTACGGAATTCAGGAGAGAATGCTTTTTTCATCATTTCCTGATTATCATGGCTGTGGTCTTGCTGTGTAAAGCCCATGCTTGAGCGGCTGATACTTTCCGCGCCAATATTGGTGGTCATGACTAAGACCACATGACGGAAATCGGTTTTGCGACCGTTGTTATCCGTCAGCGTACCGTGATCCATGACTTGCAACAGCAGATTGAACACTTCTGGATGCGCTTTTTCAACTTCATCGAGCAAGAGCACACAGTGCGGATGCTTATTGATCGCATCAGTCAGTAAACCGCCTTGATCAAAGCCCACATAGCCCGGAGGCGCACCAATCAAACGAGAAACGGTATGACGCTCCATGTATTCTGACATATCGAAACGAATCAGTTCGATACCGAGTACATTCGCCAATTGACGCGTCACTTCAGTTTTACCCACGCCTGTAGGACCCGCAAACATGAATGAACCTACTGGTTTTTCAGGTGCTTTAAGTCCTGCACGTGACAGCTTGATCGCTGCTGCAAGCGCAGTGATTGCTTGGTCTTGACCAAACACCACACGTTTAAGATCACGTTCCAGATTCATCAAGACGCTCTTATCATCGGTCGAAACCACTTTCGATGGAATCCGCGCAATCTTGGCAACGATGGCTTCAATCTCAGGCACATCAATCACTTTAGGCTCAGGTGTGATCGGTTGCAGACGTTGATATGCACCCGCCTCATCCACCACATCAATCGCTTTGTCCGGTAAGAAACGTTCCTGAATATGCTTCGCTGCTAATTCTGCGGCAGCATTCAATGCGGCATCGGTATAGACCACGCCATGAAACTCTTCAAAACGTGAGCGCAAGCCTTTTAAAATGGCAATCGTATCGGCAACAGTCGGCTCATTCACATCGACTTTCTGGAAGCGACGCGACAGTGCATGATCTTTTTCAAAGACCTGACGATATTCTTGATAGGTGGTTGATCCAATACAGCGCAATGAGCCATTGGCCAATGCAGGCTTGATGAGATTCGACACATCCATGGTGCTGCCCATCGATGAACCGGCACCGATGATCATATGGATTTCATCAATAAACAAAATCGCATTCGGTTGTTTCTTGAGTTCATCAAGCAATTGCTTAACACGTTTCTCAAAATCACCGCGATATTTGGTCCCTGCGATCAATGTCCCGATATCAAGACTGTAGACCACTGCTTTTTCAAGGGGTTGATGGGCTTTACCATTCACAATCAACCATGCCAGACCTTCTGCAATCGAGGTTTTACCGACACCTGGATCACCCACCAACAGTGGATTGTTTTTACGGCGACGACTGAGAATTTGAGCGGCGCGCTCCACTTCCTTTTCACGACCAATCAGCGGATCGGTACGTCCATCAGCAGCTTGCTCGTTCAAATTAACCGTATAGAGTTGTAATGGACTCTTCGAAGAATTGGAGCTTTGCTCTTCTTCAGGCTCACTATCCGAGGAACCATCCATCGGCGAATCTTCATCTTTGCGGGTACCGTGCGACAGATACTGGGTCAGATCCAAACGATTGACCTGTTGTTTCTTCAGCAAATAAACCGCAAGACTATCTCGCTCGGAATACATGGCAACCAACACATCAGCACCTTCTACAGGACGATTACCACCGCCTGACGACTGTACATGGAAAATTGCGCGCTGCAAAATTCGGTCAAAGCTATCCGTTGCATGAGGCGCCTGTTCATTGGCCTCAGACAATTTTGGAGTGTTTTGGTCAATATATTCATTAAGCTCTTGACGCAGTGCTGGAATATCCGCGCCACATGCCTTCAGGGCATTTACGGCCGAATCATTTTCCAGTAACGAGAGCAACAAATGCTCAATCGTCAAAAACTCATGACGTTTCTGTCTCGCCATGGTCACAGCTAAACGCAGAGAAACTTCGAGATGTCGACTCAGCATAATGACCTCATTTGCAACACAAATTGCAGCTTAGTTAATACAACATTAGTTGTGTGATGACCCAATATATCCTTATTCATCACAGCAAAATCCTTTTTTTTCAACTGCGAGGGCTACAACACTTGGCTACACAGCAGCGTTAATACCTGTTGAACCTTGATTGAATCTCAAATCGCCTGAGGTTCAATCTGACACAATAAGGGATGCCCCTGCGCTCGTGCATGACGATTGACTTGTTGTGCCTTGGTCTCCGCGATGTCACGCGGATAAACCCCTGCAACACCTTTACCTTGATAATGTACAGATAACATCACATCGGTCGCACGGTCAAGATCAAGACCAAAGTATTGTTGTAATACCTCTATTACAAACTCCATGGGGGTGTAGTCATCATTAAACAAGACCACGACATAAAATGGAGGTCTTGCCAAATCTGGCGTTGCGGTCGCAACATCACTTTCATGATGTTCTTCTTGAGGATTCCCTTGATCATCCTCAGGCGCCTGCATCACCACGACATCCTGTACAGAATGAGAAATGCAAGGAAGATGCCAATCAAACGACTCGACTTGAGACTGCTGAAACCACTCCACAGGTGAAAACGGGATCGGCTGAATCACAAAGAAGGATTCAGCACGATTTAAAGGGTGTGCGGCACGACCTCCTACTCTCTTAGACCGAGATCCAAAAGAATTCACCGGCAGTAGTCGGGCTTTCACATTACTGTTCATCATTGCTCCGCAGTCAAACACCATCTCAAAAAAAACATGATTAAATACATTCATTAATCATCAATACACTGTCTTAATCCATTAAGACGCGCTGGAAACCACTTTTGCTGTTCGTGCATCTGGTGTTGCAGTCAGCGGCATATTTTTTAGTGGAGCCCCACGCTCCCACGCAAAGCGCTGTATCAAGGACTGTCCACCGGCATTCGCACTGATTTCAACAAATTCTGGCGTGAAACCCGCAGGCATGGTCCAACGTCCCGTGATACGCTGGAAATCGGTCAAATTGATATTGGTACTAACCGGAACGGTCACGACTGTATCGCCTTGCAACAGTCGAACAGCAAGTGTTCCTCGCGCAGCACTTGTCTTCTGCCGCAATTGCATCAGATCGATGTGGTACTCAAAAACATTTTGTGAAACTGGGACAATCTCAACATTTTGTAAAGCAAGCGCAATGCCACCAAAGCCCAGCAAACGATCACGATATGCTTTTAAGCGCGAATCTGAGAGCGCTTGATCTGCAGTATTCTTCGCCAGAGTATCGGTTAATCCTTTAGAGGTCGTTAACGCGATATCACGCTCTTGAACCGTTTTAGACAAGGTATCGGTGAGTGTCGTAATTGATAATTGCTGCTGTTGAACCTGTTCTTTCAGCGAGTCTAAATCACTGCCACTGGCACCGACCACACTCATGCCTTGGCGATGTCCCACGAAATATCCGAGGGAAACGCCACTGACGAGAATCAATATCCCTGTTGCAATCAATAAGCGCTCACGCTCACCGTGCTTCAACCATTTCGCTTTCAATGATTCTTGTATGGGTTGTTGTGTTGATTGTTGCTCATTCATTATTTTTGACACCTAAATACGTTCTCCATCATATCGCGAGATGGTTACAACTGCACATGGCGTTGGAAATACACGCTCCAATCGCCAAGTGGACATCAAAGGCTATGGCATCAGAGGAACAACATCTAAACCTAATGTCTCTGGTAAACCAAACATCAGATTCATATTCTGCACCGCTTGGCCAGCCGCTCCTTTAACCAGATTGTCTTGTACCACTAAAATGACAAGTAAATCACCGTTATTCGGACGATGCAGCGCAATTCTAAGATGATTAGACCCACGAACCGAACGCGTATCGGGCAAGCTACCTGCGGGCATCACATCAACAAATGGCTCATCGGCATAGCGTTTTTCAAATAATGATTGTAAATCTGTCGCAAGACCCGCTTCAGTCAGACGAACATAGATTGTGCTAAACATACCACGAATCATCGGCACGAGATGCGGTACAAATGTCAGTTTATCGAACACCTGATGATGTGTCGTATCTGACTGCATCGCCTTTAAACCTTGAGCAATTTCAGGATGGTGACGATGACCTTTGACTGCATATGCTTTAAAGCTATCAGAGGATTCTGAAAATAATAAGCTCACTTCAGCTTTACGACCTGCGCCCGAGACACCCGATTTAGCATCAATAATCAAACTGCCCGGATCGATCAACTGGGCTTGCTGCTCTAGTAAAGGCAACAGACCTAATTGCACCGTTGTTGGATAACAGCCTGGGTTACCAATAATACGAGCGGCTTGAATTTTGGCACGATTAATCTCAGGCAAACCATAGACTGACTCAGCCAATAAATCAGGGCAACTATGCGGCATGCCATACCATTTCTCAAATTCAGCGGTATCCTGCAAACGAAAATCAGCAGCGAGATCAATGACTTTTATACCTTTTTCAACAAGCTCACGGGCTTGTTTCATCGCCACACCATGGGGTGTTGCAAAGAAAACGACTTGGCAATCCGCTAGCTCATTGGCATCGTTGTTGGTAAATTTCAGATCCGTCAAGCCTCGTAGACTAGGAAACATGGCATCTACCCGTGTACCCGCTTCGGTGCGAGAAGTCAGCGCTGCAATATGAACGGCAGGATGGCGCACCAATAGACGAACGAGCTCAACGCCGGTATAGCCGGTCCCTCCGACGATCCCCACATTTATTTTTTGTGAATCCTTTGAATGGTGATATTGATCTGGAGAAATACTCATTTCACTACCTTTAAAATGGCTAAAATCTGACTATAGATGGTTGTCGTTACAATAATGCGAGTATGACAGGATAAAACCTCAGACAAAACTGTCAAATGAAGTAGACGTAGCGCGAAGATTGTTCTTTAATGTAGCTCATGTTAATTTTGACCTATAAGTCGCATTTGTCAAAAAGATTTGACAGTGAGAATGCTCCAACTAAAAAGACAATCAGTCTATAACCAGAACATCGCGACATTCATTTTTTTGAAGAAAGTGATCTCTTCAAGGATGTAGTTCGCAGAATAATGAGGGAGAGCTTGGATGCTTTCAACACCCAGACAGCGTAATTCTCGTAAAAATATTGTCAATCGTACGGCGAACACGATCGGACAACATCCTAACTTGCTGCCCCCAAGCTCCACTGATGGCACAGCACCATCCATGTCCCTTTTACAAAACACGATCAGCAGAAATACTGCAAAAGCAACACATCGCCACGCTTACCTACGTATTGCTTTAGCAGTGAGTTTGGCATGTGGTACTGGACTTGCGCTAACAGGGTGTGGCGGAAGTGGTGATGCCACGACCCGTATCGACACAACACCGCCCACAACGCCTGTTGACCCCACGGTTCGCACATCGTACAACATTACTGTGCGCTCCCCCGTTAAGCTGATTAATGTTAAAGCCAGCGCAACCGATGCAGCAACCGGGACCGTACTAGGTACGACAACCATAGCTAGCGGCAATGATCTGGTCATTGCGGTTCCTGTAGCCTATACCAAAAATGGCAATCTGGTTGTCATCACACTAAGTCCTGTGGACAGTACATCCAGTTATTTCGATCCAATGCTCAATAATGGTCAGGGAAACCTAGCACCCTTCAATCAATCACTACATAGCATTGTCTCGTTATTCCAATCAGACATTACCTCGCGTATCGATCCGTTTAGCGAGATCGTTTATCAACGGGCACTCACCCGCTCAGGCGTACTCTTTTCAGAGCAAACCTTTGGTATGCCTCAACCCAGCTTTAAAACGTTGGCGCCAGAGCATCTGACATTAGCCAACAATGATTTGTCATCCTCTTTTGGTGTATCAAACGGGACCCAATTTTCAGGGTTTATCAATAGCTCCAATGATATTGCTGCACTACGCATTTACTCGACCGCCAACAATACCGCTAACCCCTTTAATGTCGTCAATACTCAAGTCAGCAATGAACTAGTCGCACTGGGTCAGATTGCACTATACGCACAGAATAATGCTTCAGAGACACCTTATTTAAACTTCGCATTACGCGCAGCACTGGATATGCGTGATGGCGACTTAGATGGCATGACCATCAATGGTGGGGAGAAAATCGGTACAGCTCTGATTACCAGCCCGATCCTCTATAGCGGCGTTAGCGCACCAGTTAATAGCGATCCGAATCGCAATAATGTGACAAACTTGCTGACAGACAATACCGCTTTACGTGAAGCTCATGGCACTGCGGTGAAGCAAGCAGCGATTCAGTTCTTTAATAGCGTCAATGCAGCCCCGACATCGACGACTCATCTGGATGCAGACACACTGAGCTATATCCAAGATTTCAACTATGCTAACTTTACCTATAAGGCAACCAGCACGGTCAGCAGTACGCGGACGGGTGCAGGCAACTTTACCTATGCCTTCGGACTACCCACAGGAACAGACTTTAAAAATCTGCTAGATGCCAACGATGGGTCAGGTCGCTCAAACGATATCATGCAATTGAACGGTGTCTATAAAAACAGTAGCGGCTGTCAGTTGAATATCGGCTATGAAGGAACGGTACAACTCAGTCAAGGCAGCCTTTCTTTTACCAGCGTGGTTAATCGTAAGTCCTCAGATAGCCTAACGCGCCTCTCTGGTGATAATTACCTGCTCAATGTCACCTCAGCTGATCAAACCGCTCCGCGCTTTATCCAAGTTCGTACGGTAGGCGGAAAAGTCATCAGTGCAACAACCGGCCGCTCGACTCAAGCCGTACCCATTACCCTAGATACAACTGATTTGACCTGTGCATTCTGATCTATACCGATATCAAATTGCGTTAAGCCTTGGAGACACTCAAGGTTTTCGCAATTAGACGGGTTTCAAGCATGATCATAAGTAAACGATCGAGGCCTAATGAAACACTGACATACTGCAAATCGGATTGCGGAGTTCGATTTGCTGTGTTTACACTCCCCACTTTAATCCCATCGATATAAACATCTGCTCGTTTCAGTGAGTTGACTGCTGCCTCGTAGAGCAAAAACACTGGCATCTCAAGCCCAAGAGTAGGCTCAATAAAATGCGTGAACATGACATCAAGCCATGCCTGACGGTCCTCTCCCAACGAGACATTAAGCCCTAACCGCCTCGCCTGCTGCCGCAGCTCGATTACTGACAAATCAGCGCAATCAAAACCCAACCGTGAAATAAAGGCTTGACGATAAGTGCGTTGTTCCGGCTCTACATCTCCTGAAAAAATAGCACCAAACATTGCAGTGATATCAGTCAATGCCTGAGTAGAATCCCACTCAGGTTGGCACCAATGCAGCACTGAAAACTCTGCTAAATGACGTCGATCCAGTACATCATTCCGCAATACTTTGCTTATCTGATAAATTGCACCACTACCCGCTTCTAGTAGGTGTTGCATTGCACTTAATGCTATTGGCTGTCCATCATGCGCGGATATATCCATCGCAGTATCGACTTCCACAATTTGCCTTACCCTAAAAAAATCACGCAAATTGGCGCATAGAATTGCACGAGCATGCATGGCGCCTAAAGAAACTGTAGGTAAAGAAACAATGCTCATCCCTGATCCCCATAGCTTGACCACTCACGGCGTAGCGGATAATCACGCCGTAATCGATCAAAATCAATGGGGTCAATAGATAGTTCCCCGCTGTTATCCTGCTTTAAACAAGCGCGTAAGGCGAGATCATCCACATGCATGCTGGAAATCTGAGGCAATAGCTGTGGCAGTTGCTCAAGTAAGCTGTGCTTCTGATCAAAGAGCTCGGGCATGGATGGCAACATGCCTTCCAGTGTCAGTTGAGGCTTGATGCCTTGCCACTGGCAAAAAGCCTGATAGACCATCTCTGTGCCACGGGCTTTGCCTTCTAAGGTATAACCCGCAATATGTGGTGTTGCGATGGCGAGCTTCGCCAGCAATCCATTTGTGATTCGAGGTTCATGCTCAAAAACATCTAAGACGACGCTACGAATGGGCTCGCCACTTGACTGTGAAAGATTGAAGTCCGCCAGTAACGCGGCCTCTTTGATGACTGGTCCGCGCGCGGTGTTGATCAGGATTGTATCGGGCTTCATTAAAGCCAAGGCCTGTTCATCCATCAGATGATAAGTTGCATTTACACTATGCTGAGTCAATGGCACATGAATGCTCACTGCATCCACTTGCGGCAGCATCTCGGCCAACGTGACTTGTTCGATATCAGCATGCGTGACAAAAGGATCTACCCCAATGACTCGCCATCCCAAACGCTTTGCCAGTCTGTTTAATCGTGTACCCACATTACCCAAACCCACAATGCCTAAGGTAAAGTGATCTGATAAAGCCCGCTTAGGTTGCACCATCAAAATGGCCGTCGCCACATACTCGGCTACCGCCTGTGCATTACACCCCGGAGCATTGGCAACAATAACGCCCATCGCCTGAAGGCCTTCGACATCCAAATGATCCATACCGATTGTTGCGCTACCCACGAACTTCACGCTTTGGTGCGTCGGACTCAGCGCAGTCGCATCTTGTAAGAGTTTAGGCGTCACCTTAGTCACGGAACGAACCAATAAGGCATCGGCCATTTTCAAATTTTCAGCGTGGATTCCCCGCCCTGCATACGCGGTCACTTCACCAAAGGATGAAAAGAAATAATCGGTCAAACTTAAATTTTCATCGACCACGATTTGCATTAAAAATATCTCACTGTTTTCTATGTTTTTTCTGCATTTAAATCATGTTAAAGATAAATACGCTCTATTGCTTACTCTTCGGTAAGAATTTTATAGGTTTCTTTCGACCAGGCTAAAGAAGACTCCTCATAGAGAATACCGGCCTTTAACAGCATATGCTGGATTCTCAGCGCGCGCGAAGCCTGCCCCTGCGGCTGATTTTTGACACTTAAGAAGTCCCGTTGCTCAATCACACGATAGGTTTTTAATTTTTGCTCATGAATATGAATCCGACGCAATAACTCACCCTCTAGACCCAACGGCCCCATGACAGCATCTGCCCTGAGACGTACAAAGAATGCCTCACGCTGCTGCGGTGGATCAATCGATTCAGCAACCCAACGCTTAAGCTCAGTCACCCCCTCGTCAAGCACATGATAGGTGCGCTTGCGGGTTTTACTACCATCTTCAGCTTCTGATTTGACCCAGCCATTTTCTTCCATTTTGGCTAATTCACGATAGATCTGCTGATGGGATGCCTGCCAGAAGTAACCAATCGACTTCCCAAAACGCTGTGCCAAGTCATAGCCAGAGCAAGACTTTTCAAGCAAGGACACCATTAACGCATGGGGTAACGACATCAACCCTTCTCCACTCTTGGTCACGGATTTTAATTTGTAACGACATTATGCACTCAGTTGCATATTAGCAGTGAATCCATTATCTTTATATGCAACCAGTTGCATAAATGATTTTGATCACATCATCTAACAGAGCAATCAAAGCCACCACACTTTCTATGGAAGCCATTATGAACGCTTATCCTCATCTGCTTAAACCTTTAGATCTGGGTTTCACCACTTTATCCAACCGTCTACTGATGGGATCAATGCATTTGGGGCTTGAAGAAGCAGAACATGGTTTCGAACGCATGGCTGCATTTTATGCAGAGCGTGCGCGTGGTGGCGTAGGACTGATCGTCACGGGTGGTATTGCGCCTAATGATGCGGGCTGTGTATTCCAAGGGGGTGCCAAGCTGACAACAGAGGAAGAAGCCTTACACCACAAAGTGATCACCGACGCTGTACATCAAGCAGGTGGCAAAATTGCCATGCAGATTCTGCATACTGGTCGCTACTCTTATCAACCGTCTCTGGTCGCACCGAGTCCAATTCGCGCTCCAATCAATCCCTTTAAGCCTAAAGAACTCAGCGCAGATGAAGTCGAGCAAACCATTGAAGACTTTGTTCATTGTGCCGCACTTTCTCAGCAAGCGGGCTATGATGGTGTGGAGATCATGGGTTCTGAAGGCTACCTAATTAATCAATTCATCGTCTCTCATACCAACCATCGTACCGATGAATGGGGTGGCAGCTATGAAAACCGTATTCGCTTCCCCCTTGAAATCGTCCGTCGCACCCGCGCACGTGTGGGTCAGAACTTTATCATCATCTATCGTCTATCGATGTTGGATCTCATCGACAATGGCTCATCATTTGATGAAGTAATTCAATTGGCCAAAGCCATCGAAGCCGCAGGTGCGACCATTATCAATACCGGTATTGGCTGGCATGAAGCGCGTATTCCAACAATCGCAACCAAAGTACCGCGTGCCGCATTTGCATGGGTAACCGAGAAGTTGAAAGGTCAAGTTTCTATTCCTTTGATCACCACTAATCGCATCAACTCGCCAGAAGTCGCGGAACAAATCTTGGCAGATGGCATGTGTGACATGGTATCTATGGCACGCCCCCTGCTCGCCGACCCATTCTTTATCCGTAAAGCCGAAGCCAATCAACCGGAGCAAATCAATACCTGTATCGGTTGTAATCAGGCTTGCTTGGACCATATTTTCAGTGGAAAAATTACCTCTTGCCTCGTCAACCCCCAAGCCTGTCATGAGACTGAGTTGGTCTATACCCCGACTCAAAAGGCAAAGCGCATCGCTGTTGTCGGCGCAGGTCCCGCAGGACTCAGCTTCTCTACCGTCGCAGCCGAGCGTGGCCATGATGTGACCTTATTTGATGCCAGCCATGAAATTGGTGGTCAATTCAATATTGCCAAGACCGTGCCGGGTAAAGAAGAGTTCTATGAAACGATCCGTTACTTTAAAAATAGAATTGAGCTGACTGGCGTCAAACTCAAGCTCAATCAACGCGTCACTGCCGAGCAATTAGCAACCGAAGGTTTTGATGAAATCGTGCTGGCGACGGGTATTCAACCGCGCGCGCTCGATATCGAAGGCATCAACCATCCAAAAGTGCTGAGTTATATTGAAGTACTGCGTGAGCGTAAGCCTGTGGGGCAACGTGTCGCCATCATTGGTGCTGGCGGGATTGGCTTTGATGTGGCGGAATATCTGACCCATGAAGGCGAAAGTGGCAGCCAAAATCCGAAAAAATTCTATGCGGAATGGGGTATTGATACAGATTACAAAGATCGCGGTGGCCTGCGTCAGCCTGACGTGGAAACCTCCCCACGTGAAGTCTTTTTGCTGCAACGCAAAACTAGTAAAGTGGGTGATGGACTCGGTAAAACGACGGGCTGGATTCACCGTACCGGACTTAAAAACCGCCGCGTGGATATGCGTTCCGGCATGAGCTATCTCAAGATTGATGATGCAGGCTTGCATGTCAATGATGGGGCCGAAGACTCGATTCTCGATGTCGATTCCATCATCATCTGCGCAGGTCAGGAGCCACTGCGTGAACTACAATCCGCGCTAGAAACTGTAGGCTGCTCAACCCACCTCATCGGTGGTGCAGATAAAGCCATGGAACTAGATGCGAAGTTCGCCATCAAACAAGGTGCAGAGTTAGCAGCACGCTTGTAATCGATACACCGGAAAGGGATTTCTATTTTATTTAAATGTGAGGATACGGCGATGACTGACTTAAGTTTAAATCCAAAGGCTACGACCTCTATTGCCCTTTGGCATCAGATGATTACGGCACAGGACTTCTCCAAGTTACCGACCATCTTGAGTGATGATGCGATATTTCAATCACCCGCGGTGTTTAAACCTTATCAGGGAGCACCTGTGGTGGCGCTGATTTTAAACACCGTCATTCAGGTCTTCAGTGATTTTGAATATCATCGAGAATTCGCAAGTCCCGATGGTCAGAATGTCGTTCTCGAATTTAAAGCCAAAGTCGCCGACAAGCTCATCCATGGCATTGATATGATCCGTTTCAACGATGCGGGTCTAATCTCTGAATTCACCGTAATGATTCGTCCGATGTCTGCGCTACAGACCTTGGCCGCTGAGATGGGTGCCCGTTTGGCACCTTACATGCCCGCAAAGTAAAGTGCCCAAAACAAAATTGGCTTATGAGATTTGATGGTAATGATGTTTAATCAAATCTCGCTTTTAAGAATTGAGTGCTCATATGATCAAATGGTGATGGCGGGTGGTGGTGGCCGTTGTACGTGGCAAGTCGGCTTTTTAGATGTCATCACCCCTGCTCTTGAACTCAAACCGCGTGTCATTTCGACGGTTTCGGCAGGTGGACTGATGTCTTGCTTGATGTTTACCCAAGAGACACGTGCGACGCTGGATTATATCCACACGCTTTTTGGTGCGAATGCAAAAAATATCTACTGGGCAAATCTGTTTCGTGAGCAGCGGGTTTTTCCCCAGCATGAAATGTATTTACAAGCCATGCGTGACCTGTTTGCCAATCGACTTGATCGGCTGCAAGATGCCCCTGAAATTCGTATTGGGGTGACTCATATTCCCCAGTGGCTCGGCGTTTATCCTTCTTTAGCACTGGCAATCGCTGCGTATAACTTTGATAAACATGTGCGTAAAGCACTGCACCCGACGACTGCACGTTCTATCGGTTTTCAGCAGCAATTTAGCCGCGCTCAAGATTGTACGACGGTTGAGGAACTTGCCGAACTCATCCTGCAATCCTCCTGCAATCCTCCTGTACTCCACCAATCATCCCAATGATGCAGGTGCAAGGCAAAGCGATTCTGGATGGCGGTGTTGTTGATAACGTCCCGATCGCAGGACTTGATCCGACCCCAGAGCCTGTGCTGGTTTTATTGAGCCGCATGTATCCGAATCGCCCCACTCAATTCTCATTGAACGATCAGGGCCAAAAGCGTCTCTATGTCCAGCCATCCAGCCCAATTCCGGTCAAAAGCTGGGACTACACCCGCCCCCGATTTGATTGAAGAAACATTCCAATTAGGACGACGTGATGGCCTACAGTTTCTTAAAGATTTTGAACGAGCCATTTAACGATTTTTCGATCATAAAAAAAGACACGCTAGCGTGTCTTTTTTATATTTGAACACATGAATATAAGAAAATAGATCTCTTATAGACTTGCTTCAAGTACACGCTGACTCACGTCTAAAGTGACATTTTTCTTTTCGCCGAGTTTGACCATGCCATTGGTCTCAAGCTGCTTCACCACATGATGCACGGCATCTTGACCTAAGGTATAAGCACTAAGACGCGTTGGCACCTCTAAAGACTCGAAGAATGCCCGGGTTTTGGCAATGGCCTGATCGATGCGCTCATCATCAGAACCACTGGTGATCTGCCAAACACGCTCTGCATACTGGAGTAGCTTGTCGCGTTTTTCAGTACGACGGATCGACAGCATGGAAGGTAAAACAATGGCGAGTGTTCGAGCATGGTCGATATCGTAAGCTGCGGTCAGCTCATGACCAATCATATGGGTTGCCCAATCTTGCGGCACACCCGCCCCAATCAAACCATTCAATGCCAATGTCGCAACCCACATCAGATTTGCACGTAAGTCATAATCTTCGGGTTGTGCCAATACTTTAGGACCAATCTCAATCAGGGTAAGCAACAAGCTTTCCGCAAAGCGATCTTGTACACGACCATCCACGGGATAGGTCAGATATTGCTCCATGATATGCACATAGGCATCAACGACACCATTAGCAACCTGACGTTTAGGCAAGGTATAAGTTTTGGTTGGATCAAGAATTGAGAACTGCGGGAAGACATGCTCACTCATGAAAGCAAGTTTAGTCAGGGTAGATTGACGAGTGATGACGGCACCTTCATTCATCTCGGAACCCGTTGCTGGCAAAGTCAGTACCGTACCAAAAGGAATAGCTTGTTTCACAACCGCGCCATGCGTAGTCAAAATATCCCACGGCTCGCCTATAAAATTGACAGCAGCAGCAATAAACTTGGTCCCATCAATGACTGATCCACCGCCTACGGCAAGGAGAAAATCCAGCTTCTCACTGCGGATTAATTCGACGGCTTTCATCAATGTCTCGTAGGTTGGATTTGGTTCAATGCCGCCAAACTCTTGGACTTCATGCTGAGACAGTGCCGCTCTCACCTCTGCAAGCGTGCCATTCTTCTCTGCGCTAGCACCGCCAAACAGAATGAGTACTTTTGCATTTTGCGGAACCAGACGGCTAAGTTCAGCAATTTTGTTCTGCCCGAATACAATACGGGTAGGGTTATAAAATTCAAAATTTTGCATAACAACTCCAGAGTTTCGCGGTATGCGAAAAATAAATAATAGAAACATCTCAACTTTAAAATATTAGACTGGTCGTCTAGTTTATACCCACAACAATCTGGCTTAAATGCAGTTCACAACGTGAAGGGCTATAACCTCATCAGCTTCAGAATCACTCTGAAGCTGGATTAATGATGAATTAGGATGATGGATACGGTGTAGACAAGGTGGCTTCGGTAACCTGCATTGCCAGCTCAAATGGGCTACGATCCCCGCTCAACTTACTCAGGAGACTGGCGCCAAGCCAAAGCTGATAGAGCATCTGAGCGATAACTGCTGCGGGTTGCTTAATTTGGATCGACTGATCGACTATGCCCTCTTCGATACAGGCAGTCAGACGCTTAATCACCCGGTCAGTACCCAGCTTAAGGGTGTTTCTCATGTCGTCAGAGAGATCGGCCACTTCCGCACTCAGCTTAACCACAAGACATTTACGTGCATCGCTACATGTACTTTGGCTATTCAACCAATCTGACCAATAGTTCATCAGGCGTTCACGTGCCGTTGCTGAATTCAGTCCATCCGCATTCAGCAGTGCATCAAGCTTTAGCTTATAGCCTTCGATATAGTGCTCAAGCAGCGCATTCCCATAGGCTTCTTTTGAACCAAAATAATGATAAAAAGATCCTTTGGGAATCTCTGCAGCCGCTAAGATTTCAGCCAAGCCAATTCCATTAAAGCCTTTTTTTGCAATAAGGCTTTCTCCTGCATCTAGAATGCGATGGCGAGTTGAATCATGGGTTGCTCTCATGGCATGAAGATTAATTAGAAATAGACCAGTCGTCTAGTAATAAAATGTAAACTGTTCGAAAAATATAGAAATTCACAGACACAACCAAAAATACGTTAGAACATCTTTTTGAGCATGAGGGCGTATGCCGTTTTTTGTTTGTCATTATTCCAAAACTGCTCAAACGTAAACTGGAGACTCAACTCTGGAGTAAAACGCTTAGACTGAATCCATTTGATGGAATTATAAGGTTGGCTGAATTGCTGGGTTGTATAAATGCGCTTGTATTGGATAACCGACTTCATATCATATTTTTCATTGGCAATAAGCCCCAAACTGGGTGAGACATGCACACTAACACCATGCTGAAAATAATCAACACCCACCAAACCCAGTGCCGATATACTTAAATTAGGCATCACTTGATGGGTTAATCCAGCACCGCCTTCGATCGTCGTCGCATGCTGCTCTGTGAGGTGATAATCCACATGAGGCTCATAGCTCATTGAAAATTTACCAGAAATACCACCTGTTAACACATCATAAGGAATATAGGATGTCATTGAGTAAAGCTTCAAGTAATCCAGCTTGAGCTTTTTCTCTTGGGTTAAGTACTTCAGTCCAATATTGCCTAGCAGCAACTCATGCTCACTTGCGGATTGACTATTATCATCTTCAAGCTTCTGCGCCGCAGGCAAGTAATCCAAACGAAGATCATATTGATGATTGTCATAACCGCTCCCTACCGAGAACTGGCTATCATCAGGCGCTTTCAGCGGACTTTTATATTGAGAAAGATCAATCGAGAAATCCTGAACCAGTGGTTTAGATTGCTCAAATTGCGTATTAAACTCTGCCTGATCGGCTGCAACTTTCCCTTGATCAATACGGTAATCACGATAATGGCTAGCAACCTGATAGATCACAAACTTCTCTTCTGGTGATGGCGTACTTTCAATCAGTGGTTTAAGCGCTTGATGATCTACCGCGCTCTTAAGTTTTCTTTGCCATGAAGGGCTATAAGAGTCAGATAACATACGAATCGCAAACTTATCGGCAGGCAGCAACGTTGTACCGACAATCAAATGCGCAGCATCACTACTTTTGACGATATCAAGTGGTGTCAACATCTGGCTAAAACGCTTGCTAACTTCTGGATCACCCGTTGTGGCCAACATAAAGTGGGTCAAGGTTGCGCAGTTATAACGACTAAAATAATAAGTCAACGCAGCCGTTTTGAGCTCCCAGACATGATATTGAATGCGCTTTCTTTGCTCATCCGTTAAACGCAGATCATAGGTCCAGATATTTCTTTGCTCGCGGTGCTGGTAGCGTTCCAACTTTTCTTGTAATGGTGTCAGAGAGAAATAACCTCTCTTACCCGTCACCATAGCCTCAAACATCAGCTTAGGTGCATTGATTCCTTGAACCTCAGTAAAAAAAGAAATGGCATGATCCACATGCTGATTTTTCTGATTCACCCCTGAAAACTGGATCAGCACATGACCCATCATGCTGGATGGCTGAGTGATATTATCCGATACATAAACCAGCTTAATGTCGTTAGCGGGTGCATTGTTCAGATATTCGAGAAAATCAGGGCACTGAGCAAAAGAGATCGGAGGCAGTTGTAGTTGTTGCTGAAGCCAAACAGCACGAGCAGGAAATCTACAGACATAAGCAGCGTTATTCGCACTGAGTAAGGCATTGATATTTTTTGCCAGCTCATTAGCCAATGAAAATCGAGGCCAACTTAAAAGAAACTGGTTATCTTTGATATAAGGTTCTTGATCATGTACATGGAGAAGCGCTTGCCACTCTAGACGCTGTTCTAGTTTTTGGCTTAAAGCCTGATCAACAATCTGACCTGAGTCAGTAGTGGAATCAATGGGTTGTGCATGCACCATTGAAAAAGCACAGCAGAGCACGAAGAAAAGGGAAGCTAAAAAGCCTCCCTTCCCTATCCATATTTGCGTTAACTTTTTTGAAGTAAACGTCAAGATGGCTTATTTACAGCTGATAACTAAGTTATCGTTGTATTTCCACATTTTTTCGGTTGAATAGTCGGTTGTTGAACCGAATGCACCACCAGACAAAATGTTAATCCAGAACATTGAGTCCACTTGCTTTGGTGCGAGTGTTTGAGGATTACAGTTTGAATTGCTTGTAATAATTGTTTTGTCTGTTTTTGAACGTGTTAAATCAACAATACCAGGTACTGCAAATGATTGGCCATCAACACTTGCAGTGATTTTTGAACCGTTTGAAGTGGTTACATTCACTTTTTGTGTTTTGTCATTCAGAATAGACGCACAGCCTGTTGCCAATACAACAGATGCAATTGCGGTCAGACCGATCATTTTTTTTAAAAGACTCATTTCTTATCCCTTTTTGATAAATATAAATACCATGGCACTTGATACCAAAGTGCAACGATTCTATCACCGTCTAATTACATATTAAATAAAAATAAATCAAAATCATAAAGTTATATTAAAAATAATTAATTATCAATAAATATCAAATAGTTAAATTTATTTATTTTTTATAAAAATTTTGATCAATCGAAAAACTCTCTATGAAATAGAGAGTTGGAAGAGATTAAAACTACCAAAAAATAAAATACTAATTTAACGATTAGCTTTTTTTCAATGCCACCAGATTTGACAGAAACTGTGAGATTCAAACTCACCCACAAAGAGTGAGCATAATAAATGAGTGTTTTTGAAATACGTTGTCACAGACTTACTAAACCATCTAGTTCGATCATATAAAGACACACAAAACCCACGATTAGACCAAATTTGAATCGCAGACTGCCTTTAAATCAACGAATTCTATGAAGCAATGATCGTGTTTTGGATTGCCTCAAGATGTGGTCGTAGTGTTTTTACGATTGAACCATACACAGGGAGATATCAATCATGAAATCTAAAGCGCTGATCGTCGCCTCGGCGATATCCATCCTGGGGGGGATAGGATTGACATCACCAGCACAGGCCTACCCTCACTATGGACGCAATTGGGCCGGCGCTTATCACTTTCATTACAATCCAGTCGGCTGGCGTGGTGGATATTGGCGACAAGGTTGGCATGGCGGTCATTACGGATGGTGGTGGGGAGTCGGCGGCGCATGGTTACTCTATCCCGCGCCGATATATCCATATCCAGACCCTGAGCTTGAACCCGCTTATGTCGTGAGTGAGCCTGTAACAACGATTGTAGAAAGCCAGCCCGCCCAACCTTTACCACAGACAGCCCCAACTCCCGTGGTTCAGACGGTCTGGTATTACTGCAGCTCCCCACAAGGCTATTACCCCAATGTACCGAGTTGTCCTTCGGGCTGGCAGAAGACGCCTGTAAAACCTTCTGATGCACGCTAAAAACAGATAAAAAAGCATATCTGAGGAGAATGATGATGCGTATAAAATTTTATATCACGACTGCCGTAGTAAGTTGTGCAACGATACTCAGTGGCTGTCAGACGATGCCAAGTGGCCCAAATGTGGCGGTGATGCCTGCACCCGGTAAACCTTTTGATTTGTTTCAACAGGAAGATCAGCAATGCCGTAACTTTGCGGCGAACTCCGTAGGGCCTGCTGCACAGGCTGCGAATGATTCAGCGGTTGGAGCGGCTGTGATTGGTACTGCACTTGGTGCAGCCGTGGGTGCGATTGGTGGCCGAGGCCATGGCCGTGCAGTAGGAACTGGTGCGGCTGTAGGTTTGGCAGGAGGCTCACTGTTCGGAGGGTCTTATGCCCAAGATGCGTCGTATAGCTTACAAAGGCGTTATGACATTGCTTATGAGCAATGTATGTACTCCAACGGCAACCAGCTTCCCCAACCCCAGCAACAGCGCGTTATTTATCGATATTAATATCCACCTATAACAGATGTATTTATTTTCAGAGATTCAAACCATAGCCAATAAAAAAGCCCTTATCAAATAAGGGCTTTTTTTATTTACGTCTTACAAATTTGGCGGAAGCGGTGAGATTCGAACTCACGGAGGGCTCACACCCTCGTCGGTTTTCAAGACCGGTGCTTTAAACCGCTCAGCCACGCTTCCAGAGGCGCAAATATTAACGAGTTCGGTTTAAAAAGACAACCGCAAAACGCTGAATTAACGACCTATTGAATGAAATTATACTTATAATTTCCTTCCCAAGGATCAAAACTACCCGAATTGAAGTCAAAACCCTTAATCATGGCGAGTAATTGACCTTCAAGCTTACTGTTATTCAGATCGCTTGAAACCACACTGGCACTAACCACATGACCGTCAGGTGCAATTTTAAGATGGACTGTAAAATTTCCTTCCATTGTGGGGTCATCGCCAAGAGCACGCATATATACGCCTTGCATACGACCTTTGTTCTGGTTCATCACACGATTCACATCATCGCGCGCGCCCTTAGCACTATCGCCACCTTTACCACTGCCAGCACTACCCGTGCCATTGCCTTTGATTTTGCCGCCGCTGACATCATCCGTGCCGCGTCCAGACAAGCTGCCTGTGCCATGACCGGTTTTATCACCATCGGTTGCGGAACCAAAGCGTACACCTGATTTTGCTGCGCCGTTGCCGCCAGTACCACCGCCGCCAGAGCCCAGTTTTGGATCAGGACGACCACCTTCCACACCCCCTTTCTGCAATCCACGTCCTTCAATGGCTTTAGGATTGGAGCTGGTGCCGTTGGTCAGGCTTCCTACTGCTGTTCCCAGTCCTGTTGCGGCAACTAAGCCCTGTGCCCGGCGCTGAGCCGCTTCTTTAAGCTCAGCAGCACTAGGGCCCGTGCTGTGTGATACAGGAGCTGGCGTATCGGTTGGCAGAGGACCAGGATTAGGAGATGCAGCAGCACGTTGTGTCGCCGCAGCATCTGTCGTCGCACGCGCTGGACGTACGGTCTGTACTGGCGGCTTATCTGGAGAACCCACCTGACTTGGGGGCTGTGGCTTAGGCAATGGATGATTCGGTGCCGCGGCACGTGGCAATGCTTTTGCTGCCTCAGGTTGAGCGCCTTCCTTAGTCTTAGGCGGAGGGGTTTCTTTCTTCTCCACTAGCTTTACTTCCGGCGGTGCGATATCAATGGGTGCAAGAACCGTCCGTGCAGGGATCACCCGCTCAGGCAACGGTACTTTTACAAAAGGAATCGCCACGCAGAACAGTACGGCAAACACGGAGAATGCCAAGTCTGACTTACGGAACTGACCATAATCCCATGGCAACCAACCCAAGGCATGCACGTTTTGCAGTTTTGGCAACGATGTATTCAAGCCTGCATTCGGAATAGTATTAGGCATTTTTCTTTGCCTCCTTATTCACAGCAAATGCAATACGACCAAAATGCTGTTGGCTACAGACCATCATGATTTGATGCAATGTCGCGTACGGAATATTTTGATCTGCCAAAATAATCACGGTGCGCTCAGGCGTGCCATTGACCACTTGAGAAGGCTTAAAACGGAGCGCCTGTTGCGCAAGGGTCGTAATGAGCGGCGTGAAATCCATAGTTGCACCTTCAGCGGCGGGCACATCTAAACGCTGAATGACTTTTTCGTTGACGCGAATTTCTGTTGGGGTTACTACCAAGGTTAATGAAGACTCTGGCGGTGCATACGAACTTGAAATCGGCAGTGCCAGCCCTTTGATCGAAGGAATCTGCGCCTCACCCTGAAAGCCCACCAGCAAGAAACACACGAGCAAGGTAAAAATGTCGATCAATGATGTCAACGTCAAACGTGCCGTATTACTTTTCAGCGCCTGCTTACGCTTATGACGCCTAATCTGAGAAATCTTCATGGTGTTCCCTCCACACCAGCAAGCTGTACATTCGGAAACAGCGCATAGCTATTGCCCGTTTGCCCACTTTGCACGATGCGAACCGCATCGATTACATAAATAATATCTTGATACTTAACGGTCTCATCGATCCGCAATGTCGCACTGCTCACCGCAGGATATTGGCGTTTGACTTCCACCAGTGCGGCATTAAGCTTCGCATAATCATGCCCAGCAATTTCGGCCAACTGCCCATGACTACGATTATTAATCACGAACTTATCAGGATAAACACCGACATCTAGAGTCAGCGGTGGCTTGATCGCTGCGGCTGCCGTTTGCGGTGCACCATCACCTGGCTGATCAACATTTAAAACATTCACTTGTGTAAAAACAGCATTGATGAGCAATGATGGGATCATAATCACCATCAAGTTCATAAATGCAGTGAGATCCAACTCGGTGTTGGTCTCTCGGTGACGACGTCTACGAATCGACATAACACTTCCTCCTTATCACCCTCATCGCTCCTGCCCTTTTATTTTTCCCTCAATGAATGATGGGAAAGAAAGCGCATTAGTTCGTGAGGGTTGGAAATGTACGGCGGATAGAGTTTTGTACTTTCATCGCAATCATCTCTAAACTTTCAATGACTTGCTGGGTATAGTTTTGCAAGAAAGTAAATGCGAGAACGAGTGGAATCGCGGCACCCAAACCAAATGCGGTGGTATTCATCGACACAGCAAGTGCAGCAGACAACAAATCACCTTTTTGTGCTGGATCAGCATTGGCAACTGACGCAAATGCGAGAATCAAACCATGAACGGTTCCGAGCAATCCCAGCAAGGTGGCAACGTTTGCCAGTGTCGCGATATAGCTGGTACGAGCTTCTAGACGTGGAATCACCTCAAGTAAACCTTCTTCAAGCGCGCCCTCAACATGAGGCATGTCTGCACCACTTGCCGCAGCACCTAGACCATAATCCAGAATACGACCTGCTTCACTGGTGTCATCTTTCACGGCATTGAATGCAGTTTCCAAACGACCCGCTTGTACATCAGGTTGGACTTTTGACCAGATCTCACGGCTACGTGCGCGAGCTTTACCCAGTGCATAGAGACGTTCAAAGAAGATCGCCATGCCAGCAAAGAACACCAGCATGATCGGGTACATGAAAAAGCCACCCACTTGAATAAACTTGATAAATTCCATTTTAAAAACTCCTATTTACGTGATTTAAGTATACTTCTTCATAGCTAAAAAATAATGACATTCGTATCAATATTTTAAGAATTACTCATGCGCAACTCTCAACGCTTGTCACCGTGACAAACGTGAGTTCGCCCACTCATACAGCCTCTGACTTATTTACGATTGACGGGCTCATTCAAGATGGCAGTGTAGCGAATCTCACTCGCCAAGCGATCACGATCAGTGGGGGTTAATGAATCTTTCAAGGCAGAAAACTCAAGGATATCCTTTGGAATTTTCCCCTCTTTTTCTTGCCAGGGTAGGATATTAGTGACCATCGGCATATCGACATTGGCCACAATATCTGTTTGCCCTGCAATATTACTATCATTGGATTTACGCGCAATTTTCACTTTCGCTTTGTTTTTCACTGTACTGACTGCTTGAGTTTGCACAGCTGTCGCATCCGCAGAACTTTCATCGGCCGATGGTGCTGCTGAGGCATAGCCTGCAGTAAACATGATGCAGACAGTCATCAATACACGCAGCGTCATTAAATGATTTTTCATCACTCCTCCAAACACACGATGTCGCAACATAGTCAAACACAACGACATTGCAACGCTAAAATCATCGTTATACACATTAGTGCTGTTGCCTTAAAACTTGCTCGAGCAGACTCTTCGTCACTGGATTATCCGCAGGAGAGGTTGCCGCCGGATCTACTTTTGCAGGAGCCGGAGTGGGTGCATCTTCAGACTTCGTTGCTGTCGCAGCTTTCGTCTCAGCCACCCCTGACGACGGTGGCGTAACCACCGCAGTTGGACTTGTGGCTGTAGAATCGCTCTTTACCACTTGAGTTGTTGCTGCAGCTGGAACATTTGTTGTCGATCCCGCTGCGGGCTCCACTGAAGCACCCGGCGCTACGGCTACGACTTCGTCGCTTGGCGTACTTGCCGCAGGAGCAACGACAGGCTTGCTAAAGACCGTTAACGGCAGTTTAAGTTGCTTTTGCAGCAAATTCACCCACTTTTGCACCGACTTATCTTCAGGATTCAGCGTCAGATACTTCTGGTAGGCAGCCAATGCAGTCGGTTGATCGTTTAAATACAAATCATTAACCACACCCAGCATATAAGACGGCTCAACTTGTTTGGTCACGCCTTGAACTTGATCGTTAACGGCATCCGCTGCGGTAAATGCCGTGGCAGCATCTTTAAACTGCCCTAAACGCATCAAGGCAATGCCACGATAACTCTGGATCAACTGCACGCTGTCTATATTGCTAGAAACAGGTACAGCTTTTGAATCGTTGTTAGGCGTTTTACCAGTAACTTTACTGGTGAGCTTACCTAAGATGGATCGACTCTCTGTTTTAGGCTGTGCGATAGCCTTGCTTACAGGTGTGGTAGCCAAAAGCTGATCTAAACTTGTAAGTGCTTTCTCTGGACTTTGATCAATTGTTGCTGCAATACGGGCAAGCTCAGGATTGCTTGCTGGGATTGCAGGCGCTTTGATCGGACGTAGGTAACGACCCGAAGATAATCCTGCAAGGGCACTATAGCTTTTTGCGACCCATTGGTCCCATGAATCGAGCGCCAAACTGGCATTGGCTTTGTGCCACTCAATCGCCTTATCTTTTAGCGGCTGAGTTTGCTCTTCCAAAGCAATTTGGTATTGCTCCGTTTCAAGGTCACTCATCCCTGTTGGTGCTGGAGTCTTCAATACGCCTTCATAGAACTGCGCAAAACTATCCCCGAGCACGAATTGTGATTCCGTCACGAAATCCGCCACTTTCAGATCAATGATCGCCTGCTGACTTGCAATTAATTTCTGCAGGAGCGCTTGTTTACGCGCGACACTGTCTTTTAGAGGTTGGGTCAGCGCAGCTGCACGATATTGCTCAACAAGCGGAGCAGCTTGCTCAGTCAAACTGCGCGCGGCCAGATAACGCAGACGTGGCTGAACAGTTGCTGGTGCTGTTTGGAACTTCTGCTGATAAAACTGCAGCTGTCTTGCCAGTTCTTGTTTCTGGGCCGGTACATCTTGCTTGAGTACTGCCGCTTGATATAAACGCTCACTGGCTTCAACACTTTGAGCAAGGACTGCACGCGGCTCTTTCAAATACTGCTGATACAGTGCAAGTTCTTTTACACTGTTTTGACTGGCCTTACGTTCGCTCTCTGCTGATAACCACAATGCAATCAATGCATTATCCTGCTTAGAACCGT
Source organism: Aquirhabdus sp. (assembly GCF_046462495.1). NCBI lineage: Bacteria > Pseudomonadati > Pseudomonadota > Gammaproteobacteria > Moraxellales > Moraxellaceae > Aquirhabdus > Aquirhabdus sp. The sequence continues at coordinate 193,609 of NZ_JBKGVE010000012.1, forward strand.
CTGACTTCGTAATATCACGATGATAGATCGTTAAATACGTTTCCGCAGCACCGGACCAATTCTGCACGCTCTCTTGTAACTTCACGATGCGCTCAGGCACACCTTCGGCTTGCGGACTATTCGGATATTGTTTGTAGAAGCTTTGCAGTAAAGGGAGTGCTTTCGGCGTTTCACCATAAATCATCGCCGCTTGATAGCTACTATCCACTTTCACCGCAGTATCTTGTGTGACTGTTGCGGCTTGTTGATAGAGCTTTAACGCCTCATCATTAGACTGACCAGCGCGCAGCGTATCTGCTTGTTTATATAAACTCGCGGCTTGTTGATTGAGGTAACGGGTTCGCTCGGCATCGTTCAGATTCGATAAAGCCAGTACCTGACGATAACTCGCCTCGGCGTCAGCCCAATGACTTAAGTCAAATTCAGCATTGGCTTTCAGAATGCTCGCCGTTTTAACATCACTCACAGGAACATTGGGCAAACTCAATACTTGCGCCGCAAGACTCTCAACGATATCAAAGCGTTTACGATCTAAGTACTGCCCCGCCATGGCCAGCAATACTGATGCGGAACTCTTGTCAGTTGGAAAAGTCTTTGCATAACGCTGGCTACTCACCCGCTGCTGATCAAGCCAATCACTTTGAACCTGAGCAGGTTGACCGCTAAGCTCTTTCGCGCGTGCTTGATAGGACAACAGTGCAAAATAGCCCATTTCACTGGGTTTAGCTGCCGGGGTCTTATAGGCAAGCGTTTCAAAATAAGGAATCGCGCGCTCAAACTGTCCGCCGTTATACAGCGCCTCTGCGAGACGCTCCTGAATCCTAATTTGATCCGCAGGTTCTGTCGCAAGGACCAACTGCTTCTGATAGAGATCTGCCGCATGCAAATAATCAGCAGTCGATTTTTGAGTCTGTCCAATCGCATCATAGTGCTTAGCCAAATCATCCAATTGTGATTTCAAGATCGGACGTAAGGTTTCCTGCTGTACGGATGACGCGGACTTATAGAAACTTTGCTCTACGTCATAACGCGCCACATAATCATTTTTAGCACGAATAATGTCTTGGGCGAATCCTGCTTCGTTATACACGGCAATCGCATCACGACTAAAAATCGCGGCCTGCTCATCTTTCGGATGGCGCTGTACAAAGCTTTCATACACTTTTGCGGTATCAAGCAGTTGCTTCTGCTCACGATAACGATCACCCACCTGACGATACATCAGGAGTTCTTCATCACTAAGCGGCTTGCCGTTATAGTATTTTGCCAGCGCAGGCGGTCCGCCCAACTGCACAAAGATAGACGATAAAGTGCGATAGCTATCTTGTAAGAGTAACGCATCACGTTTGTTCAAAGCTGACTGACGGTTACTCGCTTGCAAGCCATTGATCAAATCCTGAAAAGGGACAATTGCCTCTTCAAAACGACCATCTTTGTACATGGACCATGCATAGAAATACTGGGCTTGTTGCTTGTATTTACTATCACCGAGTGCCAATACCGCTTGATACTCTTGGGTCGCAACACGATACTGTTTACGATTAAAAGCATCTTCAGCAATACGGAAATGGGCTTCTGGGGCAAAACTCGATTTTGGGAATCGCTTGAGCAAATCAGACAAGGCCACAGCCGCAGCTTCTGGACGGCCTAAACGATCCTGACTACTTGCCAACTCATAAAACAGATCATCACGCAGTTCATTCGCAGGTAAGTTTTTGATTTGTTCTTGATAGAATTCTACGCGGCTTTTAAGTTCGCTGGTTTCATCGGTCCCACCGAGTTGTTTACTTTTGATTTTACGAGCGAGGTCAAGATAGGCATTAATCGCTTTAGGGTCACGCGATTCATGCGCCTGCTTCATCATACGGTCATAGAGCTGATTATCAATACGTGTCTCTTCAGCAAAAGAAAGTTGCGGTGTATTAATAATTTTAGGCGTCGTCGTATCGGGCGTGATATTTTCCAAGTCAGCAAGCGTCCCTGTCTTCGCAAAGGATGACATTGACACTGCTTCTATACTTAATAGCGCTAACAACAGCTTGGATACCGCACGACGCATAAGAACTATCCTTGATTTATAACCTTCGCTTATGCGAACCAGATGATGATCTCAAGCATCACAGCTTGAGCATCGAGTTAAGCAAATAAAGCGTTATTTACTTTGACCTGTAACACTCACAGCAGGCTAAAATCAGCAGAGAGGAACCCCTCGCCAATCCTAGCGTTTGCTGCCACCAACCCGCTGCAATCCAAGCAACGACTCGGTCAAGTAATGATCCAATTGGAATTGCTTTTGCTTCAGCGACACACGAATCTGAGCAAGCAATGCCTTACGATCTTGGGCTTCTGACTTCTGAAAATCACTTTTCACTTTTTCAAGCAGTACACGTGTTGCTTTAAGATCGGTTCGATCATCTTTATTACTGGTATTCACGGCTTCAAGTGCGGATAACTGCTTGTCATAGCCTGCTAACTTACTTTCCAGTAATTGTGTTTGCTGAACTTGTTGCAATATCGCCAATATTTCGCTGCGTTCCAGCAACTGCGCCCAAAGGCCCGCTTGAGGCGTCTGAGGAATTTGCGGCAATCCTAATAAAATAGGGTCTAATGCTTCAACAGGGAATAAACGCAGAACATCCAGTTTTTCAAGATCACGATCAAACTGACTAATAGCTGCCGTTTGCTCTTTATAAATCTGAATCGCCGCACGATAGCGATCCAAAGCATTTGGATCATGCTGCTCTTCCAGTGCACTTGCAGACAACAACCAACCTTCCTGAACCAATGGATCGGCTGCATTTCGCTTCGTTAACTCATTGGAAAAGTTATAACTGCGCTTAAAATCATTCAACCGATAATAAATATGGGCACTGGTTAGCAAGGCTTGATTACTATAAGGGCTATCCAGCTGTACGCCACGCAAGGCAGATTTTGCAAGCTCTGGCTCGTTACGAATCAAGCGCAGATAAGCCAGCGATAATGCAATTTTGTCATTTAAATTGGAGATATCACGCGGCGTGATCGAATCATCTTTGACATCACCGCCAATTAAGGCACTTTTGGTAAAGGTTGATGCATTGCCAATTTCACGATTCTCAATCAAGCTACTCTGACGCGCAGCACTGTCACTTTTGCCACGGAACCAGTTAAACAGGCCTTTACCATCCCCATCTTTATCACCCAGACTAATGTCTTTCGTGCGACCACGTTCGTCCACCTTGATAATCGGCTTCAAGGGCGGAATCTTATCCAACATTAGGTCTTCTAAAATACGTGTCGCCAATAACTCATGCTGCTTATCTTCGTCACTGACTGGGCGAGCCGATTCTGTTTTTTTTCTGGTGAGCAACGATAAAGCAAGATTATAGCGGGCAAGTTTCCGATAGTAATAAATAGGTGTTTCAAAACTCTGTAAAACCGCAACGGCTTCATCAGCCCGTTCGGTTCTTGCCAGAATATTGGTCACCATGACCATGCGCTCGCTTTCCTGCTTGGGCGACAACAAAGCAGGTGGATCGCGCAAAAAATTCAGTGCTAACGAATCCTGACCCGTCTGATAGACCAATTTGCCATAGCTCAGCCACGGATCATTGCGATTTCCTGCGGTCACATCGCTAAAACCAGCTCGGGTTAAAGCGGCTTCCGCTTCACGAGGGAGCCCGTAGCGGGTATATAAATTACTGAGCAGAACATTCCCCGTCCCCGCCGCATTAAATGCCAATTGACGATTGGCAAGCAGCGTGGTCAGCGCCTCATAAGGCTTATCTTGATAATAAGCATACATGACCTGAGCAAACCCAGGCTCTCGTGCATCACGACGAATCTCTAGAGGTGTTGCATGCGCAATACTGAAGCTCGCCAATACCAAAGCGGCCATAAGCTGGCTAGTCTTCAAAAGCGATTTGGGCTGAATATCGACAGATAATAATGTTGATCTTGAAGCAAGAGCCGTATTGCGTTTAATCATGCTGACTCCATTCAACCAAGCGAAGCGGACGCTCACCCACTCCAGGGTGTTCAAGCAATTGCACTGCCAAAATATCTTTAGAGATGGTCTTGGTAAACTCTATACGCTGAGTCAGCTTGGGGCGATTAGTTTGTACAACCACAATATCGATCATATGGATGCCAGTTTTCAGGTTTGCATCCATCACGGTATCCATGCCGCCTTTGAGTAAAGCACCCAATGAACTCTGGTCATACTGACGAATTGGCAGTGCCTTACCGTCAATACTAATTTGGACACTTTGCACACTGAGCTGACTGCGCGGCGTTAAACCAAACAATAGTACCGTACGCTCAGGCAGCAGCATACGCTGCTTGAGATGCGCTAAATCGCGATCAAGCTGCAGTACATCTGACTTGGCGTCTTCAAGATTACTCGGGGATGGTAAAGCGTCATCTGCAAACGCTGGATTACACGTGGCGTGTAAAGCAAGTGCAACAACGAGGGCTCCATGCCGTTGTAAACCAGAAAGAGCCAAACTTGAACGCACTATACTTAAAAACCAATGAGATAGGCGAGACTTGAGAGGCTGAATCATGTCATCTACAATTTTATTATTCCTACAACGGATTAGGACATAAAAAGCGGGGGGAAGTCAAAGCCTTAAATAGAGAATATTTTATTTTTGGGCTATTGATTTTAATAAAAAAAGTATGATCGCACTGTTTAAAATACATATACCTTTACATTTTAGTGACTTAAATCACACTATCTCAAACGTCAGACCACATACGCAGCAAATTATGATAAACACCTGTCAATTGGACGAGTGATGGATGCTCAGATGTTGCCAAAGTAAGGTGCTGTATCGACTGATCCAGATCGAATAAAACGGTGCGCTGCGCATCATCCCGCACCAAACTTTGAATCCAAAAAAAAGATGCGATACGTGCTCCTTGAGTGACAGGATTCACTTTATGCAAACTGGTCGAAGGATAAAGAATCATATGCCCCGCAGGTAATTTGACACTTTTTGCGCCATACGTATCTTCGATCAAAAGCTCCCCGCCCTCATATTCATCAGGTTCACTTAAAAATAAAGTCGCAGAAATATCGGTGCGTACCCGATCCAGCACAGAACCAAAACCCTGCGCGCGGATATCGCGAATAGCATTATCGACATGAAGACCAAAATGACCACCGCCTTGATAGCAATTAAAAAGTGGCGGGAATATCTTGAGCGGTAATGCAGCAGCAATGAACAGTTGGTGTTGCTCAAGCGCTTTAAGAATCAGGGCAGACCACTCACGTGCGATGAGATTATCCTCAGGCAATTGAAGATTATGTTTTGCTTTTCCGGACTGATAACCTGCTGTAATCTTGCCATCAGCCCATTCGGTTTGTATCAGTGCGGCTTTACAAGCATTGACCTGTTCCGGACTTAATACATTCGGAATCTGCAATAACATAATTTTGTCCTTCTTCGCTTTAATAGATCTACATTGACAGACTATCGGAAAACACTCTAAAAGATCTTTCATATTTGAAAAAAAACATCAGCCCTACTTTAGCAGAACTGATGTTTTTAAAGCGGTGACTAATCACGCTCGATTCTTAACGAATCAAACGTAAGACACGCTTAGAAATGATAAGTCAAATTGAGTACCGCTGATCTTGCATCCCCTGGAATAGCCCAACCACTCGTTGTCGTACTATTAGAACGGATACTGGTATAGTACTCTTTGTCAAAGATATTCTTCACATTGAGCTGTGCACTGAAGTTACGGGTAAACTTATATGTAACCGCCAGATTATGTACAAAATAACCTTCCGATTCTGCTAAAGGAATCGTTGTCCGACCTGCGTATACAGCAGGAATGACCCCAGTCCCTGTTCCTGCCACTAAAATCCCGCCATGCTGAGTCAGATAAGTTGGACCTTCATAAGTGACGCCATAACCCAATTGAAGCTGACGCGTGACATCATAGGTTGTCCACAAACTTGCGGCCAACTCAGGGACATACAGTAATGAATCCCCTTTGGTAAAGTCACCTTGAGTACCATTGATCCCACCGCCCGCTACAAAGTCAGACGCTCCTTGCAACACTTTACTGCGCTGTGCGGTCAGATTAGCAAACACTGACCAATTATGCGTGATGAGTCCAGCAGCACCAAGCTCGAGCCCACGTACACGTGCGCTACCGTCGAGGGTTTGAGCACCAGAAGGATTATTAGGATTACCAGGATCAGCAACTTTATAGTTACTACGTTCAGTATCAAACAGTGCAGCAGTCAGTGATAGCTTACCATTCAAGATATCCCATTTTGTACCGACTTCATAAGTGACTGCAGTTTCTGGTTTCACGCTACAGGTCGAAGAAGCGACAGCTGTTGCTGAGGCCACGGTCACAGCACATGCTGCCCCACTCACCGTTGCATCAGATGGTGTCTTGGAGTTGCCATACGAAACATAGAAACTTGCATCTTCTACAGGTTTATAAACCAATCCCGCTTTATACGACCAAGTATTGGAGTTATTACTGAGTGTTGGCGTTGCGGTGATCGCACCACCACTTGCAGGTGTTGCGTAATTTAATGTTGTCGACTTACCTTCACTATGATCATAGCGTAGACCCGCATTGAACAACCACTGGTCACTAAACTTCAGGGTATCGAATGCATAGATTGCTTGGTTGTCTAAAGTACCGGAAATCGTCGAAGTTTGCACATAATTGAGCGGACCTGTATAGGTTGAATTCGGTGCATAGACATTGATCACAGGTAGCACTGGATTAGGAGTCGCCCCACCTGCTTTTCTGAATACGTTGCCTGTACTTAAATCATAGGTTTCATCGGTAAATGAAAGCCCTGTCACAAGAGTATGCTCAATCCCAGCGGTATTGAACTTCCATGTGACATCGGTCTGATTGGTTAATAATTTGTTTTCAGTATCACGTACTAGACCACGTGGACCTGATGGTGCGTAGGTGCCTGGAAGTACGCCTGCTGTACATGCGCGATATCCTGAAACGTCAGTGATAATTTGGCCCGTTTTGGTCGCATACTGACTCCAACCTGTTGGAGACGTTCCATTACCCAAACAAAATGAACCTGTAGATGGATTAGGTTGTCCATTTGCTGTGAGCAACCCAGCACCTACTGTCAACTGTTCAGGAGCATCAACCAACGAGTACTGCTCAACCTTCGCCGCACGCGTGATATTTCGTACAGACATATTGTCGTTGAACTCATGTTCAAACAATGCTGTGATTTCATTCACTGATGTTTTTTGTTCATCGACATTTGCATAGCCGTAGTAATTACTTGGATCAATCCCAGGAACTGCGCGGCCATTATAGAAAGGGACACCGTATTGCGGAGTATTGTCATCAGTTTGATATATATAGCTTAAGGTAAACCGTGTTGGCGTACCCATGCCAAAGGTAATCGATGGTGCAATGCCCCAGCGCTTCATCTCTTCAACATCACGCCCCGGCACATCATTTTTGTGCGCCATCAGGTTCAAACGGACGGCGGTGGTGTCATCAATCTTTTGATTCGCATCTACGGTTGTACGGTAATAATGATCGGTACCCAAGCTTGCGCCCAGATCAACGAAGTTTTTATTTTCTGGCGTCTTACTGACTAAATTAATCGAACCACCAACCGCTCCTGAACCCGAGTTGGTTGAGTTAGAGCCTTTGACGACTTCAACTTGTTCCAAATTGAACGGATCGGTACGAGTAAACTGAGCACTTTCGCGAATACCGTCAACAGTAATGTCATTACTAGCATTAAACCCACGAATATTGATTTTGTCACCATAGCCGCTCCCTCCCTCGCCTGCACCAAAGGTGATCCCCGGTACTGTGCTCAGGATCTCGCGCAAGGACAGCATGCTTTGATCTTCAATCGCTTTTTTATCGACAACGGTTATCGTTTGCGGAGTATCACGCAGCGGCTCGGTATACTTTGGAGACTGGACTTTTTTGACTTGATACGCTGGCTTATCTTTAGTCGCTTCAACTTTAATTGTTGGCAGAACTGATTCTTGCGATTCTGTGGCCATCGCCATGCTCGGCAAGGTAATCGCCAACATCGACGCAACAGTCGATGCTTTTCTATAGGTAAAGGTTACACCTTGCTTATGAATAGCGCGTAAACTCATCAACTTATCTCCCCCAACAAACTCTAAAATTAGAAAAATCCAGCACGATCATTTGGACCAAAAAAGAACGAAGTGATACAAAGTGCTACAAGACGTTACTAACAATAACAGGAATAGTTCTCATTTTCAATATACGAATAATTATTATTAAAATCTTAGCAAGACGCGTAAATACTTCCTCAATGACAAGCAATAAAAAAAGCGCACATGAATGTGCGCTTTTTTATTTAAATCTAAACAGTTAAAACTTCAAATCAAGATGACTTACACCCTGCAAATTAAGGGGTTGGCGTTTGATTGAAATCAAATGCTTTCGTTAAGTCGCCCATTTTAACACCACCGTTCTTGACCAATGCATCATCACGCTGTGCCAAACCTGGCAATGTGTCAAGGCCAAAGCGACGGGTAATGAAGCGTAGGATCGATGCAGTGTCATATTGGGTATGATCGACAAAACCTTTCTTAGACCATGGAGAAATCACGATTGCAGGGATGCGCGTACCTGGACCCCAGACATCTCCTTTCGGCACGGCTTTATGATCCCAGAAACCACCATTCTCATCGTAAGTAATCACGATCGCCATATTTTTCCATTGCGGGCTCTTTTGCAATTGGGCAATCACATCGGCAATGTGTTTGTCACCATCGGCGATATTGGCATAACCAGCGTGCTGGTTTAAGTTCCCTTGCGGCTTGTAGAAAGAAACGGCTGGCAATGTCCCTGCCGCAGCATCTTGGAGGAAACTAGCATCAAAGTCTTTCAAATGTTGATTACGGTATGCCAATGTTGTTGGCTGAGTTGGATCAAATTCAGCAAAGAAGTTGAATGGCTGGTGATGAGGCTGAAACTGTGTTTTTCCGGCATAAATGACTGCTCGAGTCTTGTTTGGTGCATCTGCAGTAGCTGCATTCCACGCACCCGCATACCACGCCCACGAGACGTTCTTTTTATCCAGCAAATCACCAATAGTTGTCGTGGTTTGTGGGTATGAAGTTCCTTTATTGCCCAAGTCAGCAGTCGCAGGATTTGCGCCAACAGCAGTGGTGTTACCACTCGGCTGATAAGGCGGCTGCATGGTATTGATACCATGATAGAGATTATCACCGGCATAATTTAATGGTGTCAGCGTACTATCATTGACGAACTTTGGCGCGCCATTATCATTTAGTGCTGACTTAGAAGATTGTGCACTTTGAGTCAATACCGGTAAGTAATTTCCACTGCTGTCTTTATTCAATACAGAAATTGAATTAGAGGCCGAAGTGACCGCAGCGCCAGTTGCTGGATAAACAGGTGCGCAAGCACAGATCAAATATTGATGGTTTAAGAACGAACCACCGAAGGCGCCTTGGAAGAAATTGTCAGCAAGTACGTATTGCTTAGCCAGATTCCACAATGCCATCTTGCTGCCATCGTAGTAACCCATGACCAAACCACCGGAATCAGCATATGCCGCAAACTTATCGTTTTTGCCACCATTGATCTGCATTTGGTTATTGTAAAAGCGATGATACAAGTCGCGTGTAATGACGCTTTGGTCAACTACAGTACCGGTATTTTGGAAACCTTTTGGTGAATCAATTTGGAAGGGTGCATTATCCTGATAAGCGGTATTACCCTCCGCAATAGTTACAGACTGTGCCGGTGCTGTGACCCCTCCCCAAACTCTGGGTAACTTCCCAAGGACAGTATTAGCATCATCACGATCAGTCTGGGGGATATAGCTGCCCACAGCCGTAGGGTTAACGCCAGGGATACCATCAGCACCTGGGAACAAGCCATAGATATTGTCAAAACCACGGTTTTCTGCATAAATCACAACCACGTTTTTAATATTGGATTGTAACCCTGTGGTGACTTGTGTTTCGGCTGGAACAGCATCGTTGGCATCATCTTCACTACCACATCCGGCCAAAAAGATAGATGACATTAAGACAACGATGGGGAGTAAGCGATAAACTGGTTTCATAGAATTATTCCGTAGGCTTAGCGAGCAAGATTAGGGATCAGCTTGGCTATCGAGCGAGTAAATTAACTGGGCTATTCTTTCCCCTTTGCATGTCAGTTTGGTGACAAAAATATTAAATCTGACGACAAAATTTTACCTAGAGGTCCAACTCTTTTATTCTTAAGTAAAACCACTCGCCCTATTCCCCAATATCTCGTTGCCTTGTCATTCTGCTGCAATAATTCTGAAATAATCTGCAAGATTAAACCGCTCTAGATATGATGCCGCTATGCCCATCTTGCTTAATGCCTCATCCTTAAAAACAACTGCTATATTGTGTCTGATCAGCATCAATCTGATGTCCTGTAGCGATAAGCAAAGTCCCCAAGAGACATCCACATCGACACAACAGATCGCCAATAAGACAGATAATATGCCGCCAAGCAAGGCGAGCACCGTCGATAAAGATGATGTCTATACCATGCAGATGAAAGCTAAACCTGATTTTAAAAAAATGCAGGCTCTAGGTCGTCAGATCTTCTTTGATAAGAGCCTTTCCGCTTCCGGAACGTTGTCTTGTGCCAGTTGTCATGACCCCAAGTTTGCCTATGGCTCACCCAACAAACTCGCAACGCAAATGGGCGGCGCAGATTTAAAACTAATGGGTGCTCGCGCCGTACCGTCACTACGCTACCAGCAAAATGTTCCGCCGTTTACAGAGCATCATTTTGACGAAGACATCGACGAAAGCATTGATCAAGGTGCTGTGGGCGGACACGATTGGGATGGGCGAGCGTCAACTCTGCATTCTCAGTCCGCTCTGCCGTTACTCGCAAAAAATGAAATGGCAAATCTTAGTCAAGCAAATGTAATTGCGAAATTACGTAAATCATCCTACGCGACTCAGTTTCGTGATACTTTCGGAACTGATGCTTTAAATGATGACAGCAAAGCCTTTAAATGGACAACACTTGCACTGGAAATGTTCCAGCAAGACCCACAGGAATTCTACCCATATAACAGCAAATATGATGCTTTCTTACGCGGTCAAATCAAGCTCAGTGCACAGGAGCAGCGTGGACTAGCTGCATTTAACGATCCGCAAAAAGGCAACTGCGCCTCCTGTCATGTCAGCCGAATTAGCAATACCGGTGGCTTCCCCGCATTCTCTGATTTTGGCATAATTGCAATTGGCGTCCCACGTAACAACCAACTGACGGTGAACCAGAATCCTGATTATTATGATCTCGGAGCATGTGGTCCTGAGCGCCAAGACCTTAAAGATAAACCACAATATTGCGGTGCCTTCCGTACACCCAGCTTACGCAATGTGGCCTTACGCAAAGCCTTTTTCCATAATGGTAAATTTAATAGTCTGGAGCAAGTGATCCAATTCTATGTTACACGGGATACCAATCCTGCTAAGTGGTATCCAAAGAATAAAGATGGTAGTGTGCATAAATTCGATGACTTACCCAAGCAATATCAGGGCAATATCAATCTTGATGCACCTTTTGATCGTAAGCTCGGTGATAAACCCACACTTAACGATCAGGAAATCCGAGATATGGTCGTGTTTTTAAAGACACTCAATGACGGCTATGTCGTTAAAGCAGCCAAATAATAAAAAGAGACTTGAAATCCACACTTCAAAGTCTCTTATTTGATTGATCGGTTGACGACATTCGACGAGATATGAATGTCGTACGATTCGGATTAGAACGATATCCGTAGCCCAGCTTTCACACTCCGTCCTGCCTCAGGAGCAATATCACGCAGCACTGAACTGGCGTAACGGATATTGGCATTGGTGATGTTATCTGCCCGCACATAAGCAAGCCATGCATGCTGACTAAACTTGAATGGATAGGATGCAATCATATTAAAGCTGGTATAGCCGTCAGTCGGCAAATCATTTTCAGGAACTCGCTTCTGCGCCCATGCATGCGTCACTTCTGCACGGGTCACCAAATCACTGACGTGATAATCAATCCCTGCGGTTAAGCGTAGCGGCGAAATCCGAGGTAACGCCTGACCCGTGGTGCGATTTTCGGCATGGGTGTAATCCCCCCGTAAATCGACATTGACTTGCTGAGCATTCACATCCGTTTGCCATAAGCGCGCCTTCCCTTCCAACTCCGCCCCATAGAACTGAGCGGAAACACCGCTGTAAATTGCTTCGGGTAAAGCGCCTTCATCGTTCCGCTCTACAAAATCACCGTCATCATTGCGGAATTTACCCGTATTGAGTTCTGCCAGATAATTGCGGAATCGGGTGTAATACACACTGGTATGTGCACGATACGGACCGTTTTCAAACAACAGACCTAAATCTGTAGAAAACGCTTTTTCTTTCTGTATGTTTTGATTGCCAACCAGATATTGACCCGTTGCAGCATGTGGACCGTTGGCATATAGCTCATAGAAAGTCGGTGTACGCTCTGTGTAGCTACCATTTGCAGTCACTGACCAAAATGGATCAAGCTTATACACCGCACCAATCGATCCACTACCCGCAGTAAAATCACGATCCTCAGCACCGATAAAACGCGGATTACTACCACCCGCAGGAGACAGTGATGTGTAATCCACTCGCCCACCAGCACTTAACGTCAACGGCGTACTAATCGCCCAATTTTCAAGAAAAAATAAACCAGCCGACTTGGTATCAGTCTCCGGCACAAGTGCCTCATCGCCTAACGCCGAAAACTTGGTATCCGAAAACTGTAAACCAAACATACCATCTAAAGGTCCTATTTTGGCATGATGTGCTTCGATACGGCCTTCATAACCCTCATTCTTAAAAGTCGTACCAATCTCACCGTGGTCGATTTCTTTATGCTCGTAATCGGTATAGGCCAAATTCACTTTGACGTTATTGATTGGACCATCGATATTTTTTATCTCTGATGCAAAAGCAATCTTGGTCTGGTCCATCTTCAAACGGACGCCTTCTTCAGCGACTGATCCATAGTTCGAATCAAAAGTCGAAACTGATAGACCTGCATAGCCATCATTCCAGAAATATGATCCACCGAGTGACCCGCCTTGGGCTCGGCCATCACTGTTTGGCAAACGCTTTTCTGGCTGCTCTGCATCAGGCGCATCCAGCGCGCGCTGACGTGCAGAGCGCGCAAAATCTGGAATCCGCAGTTCACCGCTCTTTTCAGCAAAGGCATCCGCATGGAGCGCAAAATTACCTAACCCACCTTCTACGGTAAAAGCGCCTTTACGATCATCATTTGAACTGGCAAGACTCGTTTCAGCCGAACCATGCACGCCATCTACAGGCTGATCAGGAATTCGATTATCAAAAGTATTTACTACCCCACCGATCGCGCTCCCGCCATACATCAGCGCAGCTGGACCCCGTACTACTTCAACCTTATTAATCGTCAATGTGTTCTGCGGAATCGCATGGTCGTAAGACAAAGATGAGGCATCGACAATGCCTACACCATTCTGCAATAAACGAATACGATCACCATCCATGCCACGAATAATCGGACGCGCAACCCATGGGCCATACCCTGTCGTTGAAACACCGGGCAAACCATTGAGCATTTCACCCAATGTCCCTGCGCGATTGATCACTAACTCTCGGCCAGCCAAAACCGTAGAAGGAGATGTGGTGAGTTTAGATTTCAATGGATTTGCAGTTACGACAACGGTCTGCAATGTACTTTCATGACTATCTTCATAAACAGCAGAATCGGTATTCGTCGTGTCTGCAGCGTTCGCAGTGAGCGGAACAAGGGCGAGCATAACGGCCAGTGATAACGGGTGAACTTTATAGTGCATGGGAATATCTCTATATCTTTGCAACGGGGAATGGAGGACCACACCGGTTTGATCAATCAATCAACTCAATGGACCGCATCAAACAAGCAGAAAATGGCTTTCAGTAAACCACCAAAGAAATGTTATACTATTACATTAAATACAGAACTTCAATACAGCCCACACAATATCTCCTAGATTGAACCCCTATTCCCTACCAAACCATCACAGTGGTATATTGATCTCTAACAACATTTTCAAACATCGATCACTCTCATGAATCAGCAGGCAAAAATATCTATGCGCCCAACGACACTATGCTTTTCGGGTCTAGATCCTTCAGGGGGTGCAGGTTTACAAGCCGATATTGAAGCGATTGGAGCAGCGGGTGGTCATGCAGCCATAGCATGTACAGCCTTGACGATTCAAGATAGTCAAAAAGTTTATGGTTTTGAAACGGTCAGCCCCGAACTTCTCGATGCGCAGGCACGCAAAGTGTTGGGAGATTTGCCCGTTCAAGCCATTAAATCGGGGATGCTCGGAAGCACGGAAAATATTGCAGTCTTGGCAAAAATTTTAGAAGAAAATCCGCAGATTCCTTATGTACTGGATCCGGTGCTGGTCGCGAATAGCGGGGGGAGTTTAGGTGATCCTGCGACACTCGTTGCGGCCTTCAAGACGCTCATCTCACTTGCCACTCTGATCACCCCAAATACGGTTGAATTAAGAGCGCTTAGCCAGAAACAACAGATCGAAGATGCCGTTCAGGTCCTTTTTGAGCTCGGCGCACGTGCAATCTTGGTCAAAGGCGCGCATGAGCATGAAGCACATCGCATTCGTCACTGGCTATATTTACGTGAAGCTAAGGGAAAATCGGTCTGTATCACACAATCCGTTTGGCCGAGAATCAACGGAGAATTTCATGGCTCTGGCTGCACGTTGGCCAGTAACGTTGCTGGGCGCCTCGCACAAGGCCAATCGCTGCAAGAAGCCATTGCTCGTGCTGAGCTATGGCTACATCGCACCTTGGTTAAAGCCGATATCCCTCATCCGGAAGGTCAGCGCATTCCTATGCGATTTCTTTAAGAAACGACGATTTAATTTAAACAGATTGTGGTGCCGTTGCGTCTTCCACCACCTCAAAACTGTGAGTAATTTCAACGCCGCCTTGGCTGAGCATACGACTGGCAGAACAATATTTATCTGCAGACAGATGAATGGCTTTTTCGACTTGCTTGTCTTTGACCCCATGACCGACCACAGTAAAGTGTAAATGGATCTTGGTAAATACTGCTGGAATCTCATCTGCACGTTCCGCTTTAAGCTCACAGCGGACATCGGTGACATCCTGACGCGCTTTTTTGAGGATCGTCACGATGTCAAAAGCGGCACAACCACCCAAGCCAAGTAGAATTAATTCCATCGGTCTGGCACCTCGATTTTCACCGCCATAGGCTGGTGAACCATCCATTGTGACCTGGTGCCCACTTTCCGACTTTGCATCAAATGCAACGCCCCCAACCCACTGAATACTTGCTTGCATGTTGCATCCTTCTATGGTCTATAATACAAAAGCACTGATCATACATGAGCAAACCGTGATTCAAAATCATGGCTCAAATATGATTTTGCCAAGAGCGATTTGTTTGTGCAGCACTGATGCAAAAAACAGCTCAGAAATTGCGTCAACTCAGGAAATCAGTTTACGTTAAAAGACAGAGGGATGATACTTGAAGGCCGAACAAGGATGATGTTTATAAGAGCTTCCCACACCATTTCATTGGTGCAGGTTCCTGTATGTATTCCCCATTCGCGCTTTTTTAATCAACTGATATTAATCACAGAGGCACTAACCTGTCCTCTCCATATCTAGTGACTTTTCAAAATGACCAACTTTCCAAGCACCACCAAAAAGCGTAATACTCCGGCTCTGCCAGCGGATCTATCTCCGTCATTGCATGCGCTGCTCAATCACATTCCGATCAAAACGTATGCCGCTAGAACCACGGTTGTGAACAAGGGTGATACCTCATCATCTATGTTCTTTATCGTCAAAGGGTCTGTCGCGATCATCAGTCAAGAATCCGGTAAGCGTGACATCGTTCTCGCCTACCTCAATGAAGGCTCGTTCTTTGGTGAAATGGGACTTTTCGAAAAACAACCGACTCGTACTGCGCTCGTTCGCACGCGTTCCCGTTGTGACATTGTTGAAGTCAGCTATGATCAATTTCTCTCATTTACCAAGCTTTACCCAGAGTTGCTCTTCGACATCTGCTCACAATTATCGATTCGTCTCAAGCAAACGACCCGTAAAGTCACCGATCTAACCGTGTTAGATGTGACTGGACGTATTGCACGTTGCTTACTGGACCTCTCGACTCAGCCTGATGCCATTCCAAAAACTGAAGGCACGCAAATCCACATTACCCGCCAAGAGATTGGTAAATTAGTAGGATGTTCTCGAGAGATGGTTGGTCGCGTACTCAAAACGCTGGAAGACCAACATACGATTAAAACTAATGGTAAAACGATTTTAATCTATAGAACCGAAGCCTAATCAGACATGGATGCCGCTCGATCAACGAGCGGCTCTGTTCAATATGTCCAAGCAAATCTTCTGATCACTCATCATTGGCTGATGCAGGTCCAATCTGTTTTGGCTTCTCAATGGCGGGTTCTACCGTTCGCGCCTCACCTTCAACAACGGTGCCGCGAGAAGGCTGACCAAAACCGCCCGATGAAAAAGGGCTGTCTCCGAAGGGACTTTCTCCAAAAACGCTTCCACCAAAACCCTGACTTTGCATTTGTGCCATCATCGCTTGCTGACGACGTGCCAATACTTGCACAACGGTCTTTTGCACCCAGCGTTGAATCGGTGGCAACAGTAAAATAACGGCAAACACATCAGACAATAGACCGGGGATTGCAAACAAGAGACCCGCTAAAGCCCGTGATAACGCGACCGCAATATCCGTACTCGGGTCTAACTGAAAATTCGCACCGCCCTGTTGACCACGTAGCTGGGGCATCACACTGGCTAAGCTTGTCCGCATCAACGTGACGCCGATAAAGAATGCGGCAACCGTCCACAAAAAAATCCACCAGCCACTGACAAAATGCGCAAGCCAAATCCATAAAAAAATCTCAATGGGCGGCAAAAGCAGCAACCACAAGAGGACTTTATTCATTCTCATCTTCCTAAAAGAGGTCATACCTAAAACTAATTACTTCAATATCGTCTTAAACGCAGTACCATAATCACGCGGGATCAAGAATCATCTGCTGACTTTGATGATTTACCCTGATGGTTATGTCAATATATGGGCTAATTCTAAAATTTCACTAGGTAATCTGTATGTCATTGATTATCGGCATAGACCCAGGCTCCCGCCTAACGGGCTACGGCATCATCCAGAAGGAAGGCAACAAGCTGACTTTCATTGATGCCGGCACGATACGCACAGAAACGCCGACCATGCCCGAACGCTTAAAGCGCATTTTTGAAGGCATCAGCAGTATAGTGGATTTTTACCAGCCCACCGAAGCCGCAATCGAACAAGTCTTTATGTCGAACAACCCTGACTCTGCCCTTAAGCTTGGACAGGCACGCGGGGCAGCAATGACTGCGGTTGTGGTTAAAAATCTTTCCGTGGCTGAATACACGGCCCGTCAAATCAAACTTTCTGTCGTGGGCTATGGCGCTGCTGAAAAAGAGCAAGTCCAAATGATGGTGATGCGTTTACTGAACTTAAACATTACCCCACAAGCGGATGCAGCGGATGCACTCGCGACAGCCATTTGTCATGCCCATGCAGCGAGCAGTAATAACAAAATGTTGATGCTGCAAAGTACAGGCATGTCTCGTGGTCGCGGTCGCTGGCGCTTGCCGGGTTGATTACACAGACTGCAATGACTTCTCTTTTTAGAACGCTGAATATCACAGTACGCTTAAGATCACATCCATGACCCGCGCAAAGCTCCCTCGTAATCCTGACCTCCGCGATGATCCTATTGCGTTAAAAGCATGGATAAAGCACGAAGCGAAGAGATTGGGTTTTGCTAATCTGGGGGTTACCTCCCCAAATGTCAGTGATCAGTTACCCTTTCTAAAGCAGTTTCTGGCTGATGGTTTTGCGGGGGATATGCACTATCTCGCTGAAAATATCGAAAAGCGCGGAGATGCCAGCTTATTACTTGAAGGCACAACCAGTGTGCTATGTGTACAGATGAATTATCTCGCGGAACCGCCTCCACATCGTTACGTCCCAGAAGCTCCCAATCAAGCCATCGTTTCACGCTACGCACAAGGACGAGACTATCACAAAGTGGTGCGAGGACGACTCAAACAACTCGCTCTGCGCATAGAAGAGCAAATTGGACCCTTCCAGTGGCGTCCATTTGCTGACTCTGCGCCAATCCTAGAAAAACCATTGGCCGAACGCAGTGGATTGGGATGGACAGGTAAACATACACTTTTGATTAATAAAAAAGCGGGATCATTTTTTTTTCTGGGTGAGCTGCTAACAGATCTCAATTTACCTTTCGACAGTCCTGCAACAGCCCACTGTGGCTCATGTACTGCTTGTATCGACATTTGCCCCACCCAAGCGATTGTTGCCCCTTATCGATTAGATGCTCGTCGCTGCATCGCCTACCTCACGATTGAATTTAAAGGCATCATTCCGATTGATTTACGCCATGGAATCGGCAATCGTGTTTTTGGTTGCGATGACTGTCAGTTGATTTGTCCCTGGAATAGTTTTGCCAAACTCTCAGCAGAAATTGATTTTCAGGCGCGTCATCAGCTTGACCGTTTAAGCCTACTCGACTTGTGGCAATGGTCAGAGCAAGACTTTTTATCCTTCACTGAAGGAAGCCCACTCCGGCGCACAGGCTATGCCAATCTGATGCGTAATGTGGCTGTCGGTCTGGGTAATGCACCCGCCAACCCAGCCACTCTCAACGCACTCTATGCCCGTTTAGGTCAATTGGGTGACATTGTTGATGAACATATCCTTTGGGCAATTGAAGAGCAAAAGCAAAAAGCCAAACGCATTGATATGACGCATTAACTTAAATCAAGAGCATAAAAAAAGAGTGCGCAAGGCACTCTTTTTTTACATCTACAACTTGCTTATAACGCAGCTATCATTAAGCAGGAATACGCAGGGATTGGCCTGGATAAATCTTATCTGGACTAGACAGAAGCGGTTTGTTGGCTTCAAAAATTTTATTGTATTGATTTGCATCACCATAAAATTCTTTAGAAATATGCGACAGTGTGTCACCGGATTTCACCACGTAAATTTGGCTTTCTGGTTCGCCACTATCTACTGTAATGTTATCAACAACTGTTTTGGCAACATTAGAGTTATTGCCAATCGCAAGAATAACTTTTTCACGATCCGCTTGGGTCTTTGCTGTGCCCGCTACAGTTGCCGTATCGGTATCCGTATTATAAGTCACAGATAAGCCTTCAATGCCTAGGCCCAGATCAAGCACGCGTTTCAACAATGCATTGGCAATATCTTGCGCAGATGCTGCCGGAGGTGCTGCATTTGCAGGGGCTTCATCGTGACCAAAAATCTTTTCGCCTACGCCTTTAATAAAACTAAATACGCCCATTTTCTTCGCTCCATTTGTTTTGTAGTTTGGATCAGCTCTAACGCTGACTAAACTAGACTACGCACTCACTGGCAAAAATAATGCAGTAAATATGTAATTTATGAGATACACATCACACTTCTATTAGATGATTAAGTGACTAACTCAGAGGATTTCGTAAAATTGAATATAGACTGGCGTAAAAAAACCGCATGGATAAAGATGCGGTTTTTAGCATAGTCGCCAAATCAATTTCGACTATGTAATTCTAAAAGCTAAGAAAAGCTTATAAAACGATGCTTATGCTAATTTTGCAGTGACATAATCAATCGCTGATTGAACAGTAGTGATTACGCTTGAATCTTCATCAGGAATGGTGATATTGAAATCATTCTCAAAAGACATGACCAACTCAACCAAATCAAGAGAATCTGCACCCAGATCATCCATAAACGATGCTTCGTTCTTGATTTCTTCAACACGGATTCCGAGTTGTTCTGCTACGGCAGCCTTGACACGTTGTTCGACATCGCTCACCGAAAATCTCCTTCTGGTTGTGGCATCTTAATAAAATTAGATAAACGCTAGTGTAAAGTAAAGAATAAAAAATACAATTGCTGAATCTGCCCTAATCAGTCAATTTAATACATTTGAGTGCGATCTCAAAGCAATTTACATGACCAATCATTGGGTTACTGCTTGAAGTATCTAGATATAATCAACGAACAGGTTACCAAAACAGCACAGGATTCATTTTTAAAAAACACAGCCAACTTTAAATGATTGCCTGTGTAATCAATAGTTAACCTAAATACATTCCGCCATTTACAGGCAGTACGGTTCCAGTGATATACCCCGCTTGTGCGCTGGCAAGAAAGCCAACCGCTGCTGCGACATCCCGAGCCTCACCTAAGCGACCCAATGGAATTTGAGACAACATGAATGCACGGACTTTTTCATCCAATACGTCGGTCATATCTGTGGCAATAAAACCTGGAGCAACACAATTCACAGTGATGTTACGACCACCCATCTCACGCGCTAGCGCGCGGCTAAAGCCTTCTACCCCTGCTTTTGCAGCGGCATAATTGACCTGACCCGCATTCCCCATCTGTGCGACAACAGAGGTGATATTAATAATCCGACCAAAACGAGCACGGCTCATATTGCGAAGCACGGCTTTGGACAAATGAAACACGGCATTCAAATGCACTTGCAAAATGTCTTGCCAATCGGCTTCTGACATACGCATCAGCAGATTGTCTTTGGTAATGCCTGCGTTATTCACCAAGACACTGATCGCACCAAAATCAGCCTCAATGGACTTGAGCAACGCATCCATTGCGGCAACATCACGGACATCAAGCACTCGGCCTGCACCAGAATCTCCTAGCGCCTCATCAATCTGCTTAGCGCCGGCTTCGCTGGTCGCAGTACCGACCACAAAACAGCCTTGAGCAACTAATTGTGCAGCAATTGCTGCGCCAATACCGCGACTAGCACCGGTCACCAGCGCTACTTGACGCGATTGCTGTGAGTTTACGACTTCATTCATGCAAGCTTCCCTTCTGCAACGGCGATATGGGTCAACGCATCGTCCATACGACTACGCGTGTCTATCGGGTAGGATACCATAGGTGTTGGCATCCGTTTTGCAAGGTTAGTCAGAACATTGCCCGGACCACACTCAACAAGTTGACTCACCCCTAACGTCTCTAATGTCTTCGAGGTTTGTGTCCAGCGCACAGGACGGTACAGCTGGCTAATCAAGGCCGCTTTAACCTGATCTAAATCTGCTTCAATCAGTGCATTGGCATTTTGTATTACGGGGATATTCGGCATTTTTATTGCTGTTGCGGTCAAAACTTCTGCCAAGGACTCTGCCGCTGGCTGCATGAGACGGCAATGAGACGGGACACTGACGGGTAAATTAATCACTTTACCGCCCGCTTCTTTTGCCAAAGCAACAACACCCTGCACTGCACTACTTTGCCCTGCGATAACCACTTGCCCCGGTGCATTATAGTTTGCTGGATCAACAATCTCGCCCGAGTCCAGACTCACCTTGACACATAATGCTTCGACTTGCTCATCTGTCAAGCCCAGTACTGCAGCCATGCTCCCCGTACCCTGTGGCACGGCTTGCTGCATCAACTGACCACGCAAATGAACCAAACGCACACCATCAATGAGGCTGAGCGCACCGCCAGCAACGAGTGCTGAGTACTCCCCTAGAGAGTGCCCCGCGAGGGCAACAGGAGCAACACCACCTAGGTCCAGCCATAAACGCCAGAGCGCAATACTGGCTGTTAAAAGGACTGGCTGTGTGAATTCCGTCTGGTCTAAGCGTTCACCGCTTTGTGCGATCTGCCAAAGATCAAAATCAAGACCCGTCGATGCTTCTGCGAATGTTTCGGTAATTTGTGGGAATTGTTGTGCCAACTCCGCCAGCATGCCCGCTTTTTGAGATCCTTGCCCCGGAAAGACTAATGCGGTTCTGGTGCGACGCTGAGCAGTAGTCGTTTTATTGAATGCAGTCATAACAGTTTGAATATCCATCAAAGGCACACTGATCATTTTTTATATTTCACTCTACGTCTTCTATGCCTCAACACCACATATAAACAGTACAGCCGTATGATCGCGCGGTATTACTTCAATTTAATGAAACCATTTAAGAAAAAAATGATCCATCAATTTATCACAACAGAAAATGGTCCGTATTTGCAAAAAACGACAAAAGCCGCTTATTTACTCACAGGAGATCATGATATCGATCATTCCTATGAGATAAACAAGCAGCTTCAAGTCTATCTTTCGCTTTCACGCAAACGAAATAATTCATTCTGCATTAGAAATCTACCGCATAAAAACGGTTTTTTTCCCGCAAAAGAATCAAATCACTCGTCGATTGCAGCAACTGCGAACAGTTGACGACCACGATAGAAACCATCTTTGGTCACATGGTGACGCAGATGTGTTTCACCAGTGGTTTGATCCACGCTGAGCGCAGCAGTGGTCAACGCATCATGTGAACGGCGCATGTCACGACGTGCGCGGCTTTTTCGGTTTTGTTGAACGGCCATGAGAGCCTCCTTTGCAATAAATCGTACATAAAAAATCTAAAATGGCTTTGCGTTCATACTTTTACAACGCAAGGTCAATCAGCTATACAAGAACAAATATGATCTTTAAAACATCTAGTCTTTAAGCTTCAAACCAGCCAAAACATCAAACGGATTACGTTTTGGTTCAGTAACCACCTCGTCCGCTTGTACAGCACCAGCAACTTTCAATTCACAATGCTCATGTTTTGGAGACAAAGGCATCGCAAGTAATATTTCATCTTCCAGTAGATCGAGGACATCGATCGTGGCTGCACCATGGGCAACTTGAGCTTCGCTCAAAATCACATAATCGATTTCGTCTTTATCACGGCCTAGCTTTTCAGCATATTTTTCTTCAGTAAACATTGCTAGATGAACATGTGTATCTAAAACAAAATCCAACTGATTCAAACAACGCTGACAAGTCAATGGCAGTGTCGCCGACATTGTGGCATCAAGCCAAGCAATATGGCGCTCATCTACATACAACTTACAATCAAGGGCGATCGTTTGCTGATCATGCGGTGGAACTACCTCAGCTGCGACACGCGCAAACCTCGATAACTCAACCCTCCCTTGCCACACAAATCCGAGTTCCGCCCATTTGAACGGTTCTATTTGTGTTGGAAACACATGAGGCGACATCGCACTTGACGATGTACTTACGGTATTGGACGCAAGATCAGTAAGAATACTACTGCTTGGCAATTGAGTCTCTGCCACGTCAAACCCCATAACGAACACAAATAGGGCGCGAATTGTACAAAGTTACGCGCCCTGTGTCAAAGCAGATTGGCATAAAAATGAGATATATTTGCCTTACATTTTGGTTCATGGCGTATATGACAAAAAATGGGAATTTCGGATTACGCAATGCACATACTAAAAAGTAAAAAAAACACAAATAATCCAATGAAAGACAAGGCTCACATCATGTCACGACTATTCTGTTAGCCATTCATGTAGAGCTGTGACGTCAAAATCATTTTCGTGGAAAAATTATGCGTACCCTGTATCCAGAAATCACCCCTTACCGCACTGATAAACTCAAAGTATCTGACCTCCATACGCTGCACTATGAAGAATCGGGCAACCCGCAAGGTCGCCCTGTGGTGTTTCTCCATGGTGGACCAGGCGGTGGCGGACAACCACAATACCTTCGTTACTTTGATCCGCAAAAATGGCGTGTGATCCTGTTTGATCAACGCGGCTGCGGACAAAGTACCCCTTTTGCAGAACTCCGCGAAAATACCACATGGGATTTGGTTGAAGACATCGAAAAACTGCGTAAACACCTGCATATTGAAAAATGGGCGGTTTTTGGCGGCTCATGGGGATCAACCCTCGCATTAGCCTATGGCGTTACTCATCCGCATGCCTGCACCGCCTTCTTCTTACGTGGGATATTCCTCTTACGTAAGCGCGAAATTGACTGGTTCTATCAAGATGGCGCATCCAGACTCTATCCTGATGCATGGGAAGGCTATCTAAAACCAATCCCTGCGACTGAACGTCACAATATGGTGGAAGCTTACTACCAGCGCCTAACCTCCACCAATGCGCATATCCGCAGCAGTGCAGCAAAGGCTTGGGCCACATGGGAAGGCTCAACTTCCAAACTGATTCCTGATGACGATGTGATCGCACATTACGGCGATGATGTCTTTGCTGAGGCCTTTGCCCGTATCGAGTGTCATTACTTTATCAATAAAGGTTTCTTCACTGAAGATAACTACCTGCTCAATCAGGTCAATAAGATTCGCCATATCCCGGCGATCATTGTGCAAGGGCGTTATGATGTCGTCTGCCCTGCTGAGAGCGCTTGGGATCTGCATCGCGCTTGGCCTGAAGCAGAGCTTAAAATTATTGCGGATGCTGGGCACTCGCTCTCTGAAGTCGGCATCACCGATGCTTTAGTTGAGGCGACGGATCGTTTTTAACAATACGTTTTATCAAAACCCGTACTGCTTTTGAGGGACTAGAACATATGGTTTTTCTAATCCCTCGTATCATCAGCATTTATATGACAATTCCCGATAAAAGGCTTAATATCCGATAGAATCAAGTCGACAAGTTTTTCTCTAAGTGAATCACCTGACCTGATTTTTATGAAGATGTACCTCGCGTTGAGGTACGCAGCGGGATAACTGATCATGCTCCATCTTTATGTCCACCCTGAAAATCCGCAAGACCGCTTAATTCAACAAGCAGCGGCACGGATTCGTGCGGGTGATGTCATTGTCTATCCCGCAGATTCAACCTATGCCATAGGCTGTCAACTCGGCAATAAAGACGCCGTTGAACGCATCACCCGCATTCGTAGGCTCCCCGATCAGCATCAATACACGTTGATCTGTCGTGATCTCTCTGAAATCTCAACCTATGCCAAAGTAGATAATGCTACTTATCGTTTACTCAAGAATCACACACCCGGTTTATATACCTTCATTTTGACCGGAACCAGCGAAGTCCCAAAACGGCTGATGCATCCGAAGCGTAAAACCATCGGGATTCGCGTGCCGACCAATCCGGTCTGTCAGGCACTGCTTGAGGCACTCGGCGAGCCAATGCTGACTACAACTCTGACCCTACCTGATGAAACAACCCCGCTGGATGATCCCTTTGAGATTGCAGATCGGCTTGAGAAGTTGATCGATGTCTTTATTGATGTCGGCATGGGGACACTGGGTGAGACTTCGGTGATTGACCTATCGGGTGATGAAGCCGTGGTCGTGCGTGAAGGATTGGGTGATGTCAGTAAGTTTGTCTAAGGTTTTAAATTCAAAGACAGCACCATGAAGATTCGCCCCTTCCACCCAGATGATGAGTCCGCAGTCATTGCACTGTGGCAAGCTTGCGGCCTAACACGTCCGTGGAATGATCCTCATCTGGACATTGCACGTAAACTTAACGTGCAACCGGAACTTTTTATTGTCGGTGAGATTGATGGGCAACTGATGGCGACAGCCATGATTGGCTTTGATGGTCATCGCGGCTGGGTGAACTATCTGGCTGTGAGCCTTGAGTATCGTAAACTCGCCTATGGGCGACAGCTTATACTGGAAGCAGAAAGGTTATTAAAAGAAATGGGCTGCCCGAAGATCAACCTACAAATCCGCACGTCAAATACCGATGTGATCGCGTTTTATCACGGTTTGGGTTATGTAGAAGATGATGTGGTTTGTTTGGGGAAACGGTTGATTAAGGATGATAAATGAATATTAACAATCTAATGATCTTTAACCCCATAGAGCGAATGTCTTATATACGTATTTTTATTTTCTCCCTATTACTTCTCGTTTGCTCATCTTCTTTCGCCATTGAATTACAAGAAGGCCAAGTATGGGCATATAAAACAAGAGTTAATGAAGAAGACTCAACGATTACTATTCTTAAGATCGAGAGCTATCCACATCTAGGCAAAGTTGTTCATATCAGAGTAGATAAGATCAGACTAATAAATCCATTAAAGGGAAACACCGTTACAGACATACCTCACCTACCCTTCAAATACAGTGCTATAGAGAAGAGTATCTCTGAGCTACGTCGCAAAAAAACAAAAATACCTGACTTCGAAGAGGGTTATAAAATGTGGAAGGAGGCTTATCTTGCAGGAGAAGCAGGAGCATTCGAATCCACTATTGACGTAACATTAAACCTCTTAATCGGGGGACACTGGGAGGAGAAAGAGTAATCTTGTAAAGCTCCAGACTAGACACCCTTATCTCAAACCATCAACCGATACCCCATCCCAATCTCAGTCAGTAAATACTCGGGCTGAGTCGGATCTTTCTCCAGCTTCTGACGTAGATTTGCCATGTAGATCCGTACATAGTGGCTATGCTCACTATGATTCGGCCCCCACACTTCTTTCAAGAGTTGGGTATGGGTCAGTATGCGCCCAGCATGGCGAATCAGTACTGAGAGTAAACGATACTCGGTTGAGGTCAAATGCACCTGTTGCCCATCACGCTCAACCGTACGCCGCGCCAGATCAACCACGACATCGCCAAAGATAAATTGGGATGTTGCGCCATTGCCCGTCTCACGGCGGCGTAAATGGGCACGGACTCGTGCAAGCAGTTCACCGACACTAAACGGCTTAGTCAGATAATCATCCGCCCCTGCATCCAGCGCCTCAATCTTATCTTTCTCATCACTGCGTGCAGACAAGACGATGATCGGCATCGCCGACCATGTGCGCAAATCCTGAATCACGTGGATGCCACTCATATCCGGCAAACCCAGATCGATAATCGCCAGATCGGGGGCACGGGTCGCCGCTTCAATCAAGCCACGCTGACCATGCTCGGCTTCAAAGACTTGCCAGCCTTCGGCTTGCAGTGCTGTACGGACAAAACGACGAATCTGAGGTTCGTCTTCAATCACAAGAATGTTAGGTGCATCCATAAGTATTCGTATTCCATATTAAGTTGATATGATGAACGAAAGCTTGCGTTAAATGGTATCGAGCTCACTTTCAGGCGGCTCTGGCGGTGAATCTTGGGTCCAGCGCACGATAAATTTTGCACCATGAGGCATATTGGATTCGGCATGGATGCTTCCACCATGCGCTTGAATCATTTCACGGCAGAGGGTTAATCCCAAGCCAATCCCCGTCGTTGCCGATTCGGCTTGCCCTCGGGTGAAACGCTCAAAGATTTTCTCTTCCATCCCAATTGGCAATCCCGGACCATCATCACTGACAACCAGCTCCATTTCTTGTTGATGCGAAGCCGCAATATGTAGTCGCGCAGAGATATTAATATGACTATTAGCAGGCGTATAGCGCACTGCGTTTTCCAGTAAATTACTGAGTATACGCGCAATCAACAGTTCATCCACTTGTGCCAGTGGCAAATCAAAAGGCATGGATGTCGTGACCTGATGCTTTGCCAAACGGCTGCTCATACTACGCAGCACACTGCCAATCACCTCTTCCAGAGGCACCCACTGTCGATTGAGATTTAAACCACCCGATTGCAGCTTTGCCATATCCAGCAGGTTAATCACTAAGGCATGGATCGCATCGGCTTGATCTTCAATCGCCAACGCCAGTTCCTTATGCTGCTCTGGTGTCACATCGGCTCGGTTTAAGGTATTTGCCAGACCAGCGAGTGCTGTGACGGGAGTGCGTAGGTCATGGGATAGCGCCGATAATAACGTGCCACGCATGCGCTCGCCCTCAATGCGAATCAACGCTTCTTGGGCAATTTCCACGAAGTGGACTCGCTCCAGTGCCAAAGCAATCTGTGAGGCGAAGGTGTCAAGCATACGCTGCTGTTCGGGTTGAAACAGTGCATTGACATCGCTTGGCAATAACCCCAACACGCCGCGTGTACGCATTGGCGCGCGCAGTGGACGATACAGTAGTGGGCTGGCGGGTAAGGTATTGGTTTGTAACCCTGCGGCGGTTTCACGATCATACACCCACTGTGCAGTACCCATATCCAGTCCAGCGGAAAGCTCAGGGGTCAGAACCATCACTTTTTCTTGCTGGTCACGCGCAATATGTAGACTATCCTCACGATCAGGCAAGAGCAGTACCACCTGACAGTGAAAAACTTGCGCCACCTGCTCTACCGTGATTTGAGCAATCTGCCCTGCGGTTAATGCACCTGACAACGACTGGCTAAAGGTAGACTGCCGATTGGCACGCTGCTCACGATGGGTGGATATTCGCGCCTGAAAGCGCAGGTTTGCGGCAAGATTTGCAATGACTAAAGCAACAAACAGCATGATCACAAAGGTGAGCAAATACTGCGTATCGGCAATCGTGAAAGAAAAATGCGGCGGCACAAAGAAGAAATCAAAACAAAAGACGCTGAGGATCGAAGCAAAAATCCCTTCACCACGACCAAACCGTGCTGAAACCACCACCACAACCAACAGATAGAGCATGACCACATTGGCAAGGTCAAACAAATAGGTCAGACCAGTCAAAACCAGCGTGACCAGTGCACAACCTGCGATGGCCCACAGATACCCTTTCGAGTAAAAATTAATATTGTTAAACAGTGGAAAATCGGGTAATTCCGCTTTGGCAGGTACAACCTCATCATCACCCACCAGAACCAGATCTATCCCGACCGCACGTGTCGCCAGCTCATTGACCAAGCTGTTTCTACCACGGAACCAATGGCGCTCGGAAGAACGCCCAATGATCACCCGAGAGATGTTATGCAGCTTGGCATAATCCACTATCTGCTTGGCCAGATCCGTACCAGCTACAGTCTCAACAGTAGCGCCTAAACTTTGTGCCAAGCGTATCCGCTCGAGAACCTCATGCCGCTGAGCTTCTGACAGTCTTAAAAGCTCTGGGGTTTCGACATATAAAACCTGCCACTCACTGCGCAAAGCACTGGCAAGCCGTGCTGCACGGCGAATTAAGCGCTCAGCATTGGCATTAGCACCAATACACACCAAGACTCGCTCATTGGTCTGCCAGATCGGGCTTATGGATTCGGTGCTGCGGTAATCACGCATTTGTGCGTCTACACGATCGGCAGTGCGACGCAGTGCCAGCTCACGAAGCGCGATTAGATTACCCTTACGGAAGAAGTTCTTCGCAGCGCGTGCTGCTTGTTGTGGCAGATAGACTTTACCCTCACTTAAGCGCTGCAAGAGCTCATCTGGGGGCAAATCCACCATGACGACATCATCAGCACCTTCAAAGAAAGCATCCGGCAATGTCTCACGTACCCGGATGCCAGTGACCTGCCCTACGACATCATTCAGACTATCTAAATGCTGTACATTTAAAGTGGTATAAACATCTATACCGGCATCTAAAAGCTCATCAACATCCTGCCAGCGCTTGGGGTGACGCGAACCAGCAGCGTTACTATGCGCCAACTCATCCATCAGAATTAAAGTGGGATGACGCTCAAGCGCTCCATCTAAATCAAACTCTAAGAGGGTTTGCCCACGATAAGCCACTTGTTGCAATGGCAGTACGATGAGCCCTTCAAGCTGTGCTGCAGTTTCCTGCCGACCATGTGTTTCAACCACCCCAACCAGCACATCCACGCCATCTGCAAGCTGTCGTCTGGCTGCCGCGAGCATTGCGTAGGTTTTCCCAACCCCGGCCGAGCTACCGAAGAAAATCTTTAGCTTTCCTCGCTTGGCACGTTCATCCGCTTGTTGCAATCGGACTAACAAGTCATCAGGATTGGGGCGTTCAATCATAGGGGCACTCTGGTTTGTTTTGATTCAACTGACTTCATAAAACGCCAATCCCCCTTCGGGGGGGAGTAGTGAGGATTTTAAGTGTCCTCACCACACAATATTTACGACTTAGGCAGTACAGACAATTGATCCAATGCAAGGTTCACTTGTAGCACATTCACCCGAGGCTCACCAAATAATCCAGCTTGGCGACCTTCAGTATTTTTGTCAATCACAGCTTGTACTTGAGCCACGGTCAAACCCCGTAACCGTGCAATGCGCACTGCTTGATATTTTGCGGCATTGGGCGAAATCTGTGGATCTAACCCACTGCCTGAAGCAGTGACCAAATCAATCGGCACAGGCGCGGTATTGGTCGGGTCGGCTTTTTGCAAAGTGGCGATCCGCTCATTGACCGCTTTAGCCAAATCGGGGTTTAAAGGGCCTAGGTTAGATCCGCCAGATGCTTGACCATTATAAGTCGTCGGTGCAGTTGCAGAAGGTCTACCCCACAAGTAAGCGGGGTTGGTAAAGCTTTGTCCGATCAAATTTGAGCCGATATTCTGACCATCTTTTTGAATCAAGCTGCCATTCGCCAATGCAGGTAAAATCGCTTGGCTAATGCCGGTCACGACGAGTGGGTAAGCAAGACCCGTTAGGATTGTCAGGATGACAAATAAACTGGCTGCTGGACGGATCGATTGTGTCAACGTACTCATGACTTACTCCTTAAAGCATCTATTAAATGGTGTTGATCAGCATCTACGACTCACATCAAGCCCGCTGAATTCAACACAACATCAATCACTTTGATCCCGATAAAGGGGATAATAATACCGCCCAAACCATAGACGCCCAGATTACGACGTAATAGTGCTGCAGCGCCTACAGGGCGATATTTCACACCGCGCAACGCCAGCGGAATCAAGGCAATGATCACCAGTGCATTGAAGATCACCGCTGATAAAATAGCGCTGGCCGGACTACCCAAATGCATCACATTCAGTGCATTCAACGCAGGATACGTAGTCGCAAATGCCGCTGGGATAATTGCAAAATACTTCGCAATATCATTGGCGATACTAAAGGTCGTGAGTGAGCCACGGGTCATCAGCATTTGCTTACCGGTTTCCACGATTTCAATCAATTTGGTCGGGTTGGAGTCCAAATCCACCATATTGCCAGCTTCTTTCGCCGCTTGCGTTCCAGTATTCATTGCGACTGCGACGTCGGCTTGAGCCAATGCAGGTGCGTCGTTGGTACCATCACCCGTCATGGCGACCAGTTTGCCTTCGCTTTGGTACTGACGAATGCGTGCCAGTTTTTGCTCTGGCGTAGCTTCGGCCATAAAATCATCTACACCCGCTTCTGCCGCAATCGCTGCCGCGGTCAAAGGGTTATCCCCCGTGATCATGACGGTTTTGATCCCCATTTGACGCAGTTCAGCAAAGCGTTCTTTGATACCACCCTTCACCACGTCTTTGAGTTCAACGACACCCAAAGCCACGTTGCCATCAGCCACGACCAACGGTGTACTCCCACGACGAGCAATGTCATCTGCCATTTGGCGTACGGCTTTAGGCAGTGCTTGACCACCTAGACTTTCGATATGTTTGGCTATCGCATCGACTGAACCTTTACGGATCGCTTGATGGTTTGGCAGATCCACGCCACTCATGCGGGTTTGTGCAGTGAATGGCACAAAGACTGCCTGCAAGGACTGCAAATCACGCTCGCGAATGTTAAATAGTTGCTTCGCCAAGATCACGATACTACGACCTTCAGGTGTTTCATCCGCAAGAGATGCAAGCTGAGCATAATCCGCCAGATGCTCTTGAGTAATGCCAGGTGCTGGAAAAAATGCAGAGGCCTGACGGTTACCAAAGGTGATCGTTCCGGTTTTATCCAACAGCAAAACATCCACGTCACCCGCCGCTTCAACCGCACGTCCAGAGGTAGCGATTACATTGGCCTGCATCATACGACTCATCCCAGCCACGCCAATAGCAGAGAGCAAACCACCGATGGTTGTTGGAATCAGACACACTAATAAAGCAACCAACACGGTCAGACTGACTGGTGTACCCATCTGACTGACATGCACGGCGAAGATTGAGAACGGAAGCAACGTGACAACTGCCATCAAGAAAATCAATGTCAGCGCAACCAACAGGATCGTCAATGCAATCTCATTCGGTGTTTTTTGTCGTTTGGCGCTTTCCACCATCGCAATCATGCGATCCAAAAAACCTTCACCCGGATTATTGCTAACGCGAATGACCAGCCAATCAGAAAGCACACGCGTGCCACCCGTCACTGCAGAAAAGTCACCGCCCGCTTCACGAATCACTGGCGCGGACTCGCCTGTGATAGCCGACTCATCCACTGATGCCATACCATCAACCACCTCACCATCGGCTGGAATCACCTCACCAGCAATCACATAAACAAAATCATCTTTACGTAGTGTGGTTGCTGAGACTTTGGTCGCAACAGAAGTCCGTATTGGACTGCTGATTTTATTCGCCATGACATCTTGACGAGCGCTGCGTAGACTTGCCGCTTGAGCTTTGCTGCGACCTTCGGCAATCGCTTCGGCAAAATTGGCAAACAGCACTGTAAACCATAGCCAGACTGTGACTGCGGCAATAAAGCCAAAGGTATCTTCACCATGCAGAAAACTACTGCTTGGTGCGAATGCCGCTTGAACAGCCAATACGGTGGTCAACAAGCTACCGACATAGACCACAAACATGACAGGATTGGCCCACTGAATCCGCGGGTCCAGCTTTTTGAAAGTGCTGATCAGCGCGGGGGTCAGTAATTCTTTATCCCACAAACTACGGCTTTTTACATGAGTCTGATGGCTATGTTGCACATCATGAGTTGAAGCATTCATCATTGTTCTCCTGATTGACCTTATTGACCTGACACTGCATGAAGTGCCAGTTGGACGTGCTCAACGATGGGACCTAGCGCAAGCGCCGGGACATACGTGAGTGCACCGACCAAAATCACCGTGCCAACCAACAGAAATACAAATAACAAGGTATGTGTAGGCAATGTTCCAGCCGTCACTGAAAGGCGTTGTTTATTGGCTAGGGAGCCCGCCAATGCAAGCACTGGCACAATCATCCCAAAACGCCCAAAGAACATCACAAATGCCAATGTCAGATTATAAAAAGGTGTATTTGCAGACAAACCACCAAAAGCACTACCGTTGTTATTGGCTGCCGAACTAAATGCGTAGAGAATCTCACTAAAACCATGTGCTTGAGGATTCGCAATCCCCGCACGGCCCGCCTCAGTCATCACAGCAATCGCAGTACCAACCAGTACGAGTAATGGTGTTACTAACATGCCTATCACAACCATTTTCATATCGAATGCTTCGATCTTTTTACCCAAATACTCAGGCGTACGACCGATCATCAAACCTGCAATAAAAACCGCCAATAAAGCATAGAGCAACATGCTGTACAGACCAGCACCCACCCCACCAAATACGACTTCACCTAACTGAATCAATAGCATCGGCACCATACCGCCCATTGGGGTGAAGGAGTCATGCATACCATTCACTGCACCGCAGGATGCAGCAGTGGTAATGACCGCAAATAATGATGATGTCACAATCCCAAAACGGGTTTCTTTACCCTCCATATTTCCACCAGCTTGCAAAGCACTTGCAACCTGATCGGTATGGGTAAGCAATGGATTTCCCGCCAACTCCGCATGAACAGCAACGCCAAAGGCAACGACAAACATCAAGGTCATCGCAGCGATAATCACACCACCTTGACGCTGATCACCACTCATTCGGCCTAATGCAAAACACAATGCTGCCGGAATCAAGAAAATCGAGAGCATGTGGATGAAATTACTAAAAGGAGTCGGATTCGCAAATGGATGTGCAGCATTGGCATTAAAGAAGCCTCCGCCATTGGTCCCAAGCATCATGATGGCTTCTTGCGAAGCAACAGGACCCATTGCCAAGGTCTGCTTAGCACCTTGTAAAGTGGCTACAGAGACGTCTGGGGAGAAATTTTGAATCACACCTTGACCAACAAACAGTAGCGCGATGATGATTGACAGTGGCGCCAACACATAGACCGTACCGCGCCAGATATCAACCCAAGCATTGCCTAAAGTCTTTGATGATCGACGTACTAGTCCGCGGATCAACGCAAAAGCAACTGCAAGCCCCGTTGCTGCTGAAACAAAGTTCTGAACAGTTAATGCAGTCATTTGGGTAAAATGGCTCATCGTGCTTTCGCCACCATAGCCTTGCCAGTCGGTATTGGTCACAAAACTAACCGCAGTATTGAGTGAAGAATCCCATGTTGGAGCACCGAAATGTTGTGGGTTAAACGGCAGATGCCCTTGCAGCATTTGAATACCAAACACCGCGAGTACACCAAGCAAATTAAATAAAATGATCGCGACCGTATAAGAAATCCAATTCATCTCATGTGCAGCACCGGATTTAATGCCGAAGACACTAAATAATTTGGTTTCAATTGACGCCGCCTTTGCAGGCAGTCCTTTTTCCATTGCTGCTACTAAATAACGACCCAATGGCTGTGCTAATGCAAAGAGCACCACCAAAAAGAGAGTCACTTGCCCTAAGGCTTGAATGTTCATTAAAACGCCTCCGGTTTGATCAAGACATAGATCAGATAAATCAATAAACCCAGTGCAATTAAGCCTGCCAAACCATAGTTAATGCTCATAACCGTCCCCAGATTGAGTAATAAAACCGTGCCGCTAAAATAGAAGTTGATCGGTTAAATCTAATGTGACAGCTTAGAAAAATGGCTATTAAGACGGTATAGAAAGAATCACTCAGGGTGTAAAAACGGTGTAAAGATGATTTTTCGATAACGAATCGATGTTTGGGATGAAAAAACACTCTTGCAATTGACCAAATGAAAAAAAGCTCGACTATTTCCAGACATCAAGCCTAGACAGGCTTAATTCTTGCTATACTCATCTCATCAAAGTATGTGTGGTATGACGAAAATCGTTATGAACATGGACTTGATATAAAATTATGAATACATGCGACATGACCACTTCGATACGACAGACAGCCAGAATATGAATCAACTTGCTGAATCAGAAGCAGAACAACATCAGGTTAATCTTGCGCGTGTCAACGATGAGTGGTTTTCCGAACTCCCCGAAGACCTCTATATCCCGCCGGAAGCATTTGCCATCATGCTGGAGCGTTTTGAAGGTCCTCTGGATTTCTTGTTGTACCTCGTTCGAAAAAATGGCTTGGATCTGGTCAAACTCGATATTGCCCCGATAGCAACGCAATATCTTGCGTATATTCGCTTGATGCAACAGCTAGATATAGAACTGGCGGGTGATTATCTGGTCATGGCTGCACTGCTTGCAGATTTGAAGTCGCGGCTCTTACTGCCCGCTCCAAAAACACTGACCGTTGAAGATGATCCACGTAAAAACTTGCTGGCACGACTGGAAGAATATGCTCGAATTAAGAGTGGTGCCGCCGCGTTAAATGATCAATTGATTGAAGGACGAGATGTGTTTGCGGTCACGGTGGGTGTATCCAGCGTATTACCTGCTGATTCAGAGCCTGATATCGCACGCTTCGATGCTGAAATTTTATGGCTAGCCATGCGGGCCTTGCTGACTCGCCCACCGGTGATTGAGCACCGGATTATTGCGGAAGAAGTGCCCCTTGAAGATCGCATTATAGCCGTCCGCCATGCACTTGCTGATGGCAACAGCGTGCGCTTTGACCGTTTATTGGTCAGTAGCCAAGGGCGTATGGGCGTTGTAGTCACGTTTATGGCGATTTTAGAGTTGCTTCGCCAGCAAGAAATTGAAATTGTAGACGATGGTTCAGAAAAACTTTTAACCGTCAGAGGGCTTCCACGTGCCGCATGATGAACTGAATACCTCAATCACGTCTGACAATATTGATCATGAACCACACGGTTCAACGGTATCCTACATGGATACTGGACATGTTTTACGCATATTGGAAGCGGTGCTATTCGCCAGTGAGACACCGGTATCATTGCTGATGCTAAGACAAGCCCTTGAAGGGGAATATGATCAGCAAAATGGTCAAAAGCTGACGAATGCTCAAATCGAATCATGGCTGAATCAGCTTTCAATCAAACTGGTTGATAGCGCACTTGAATTGGCCAAGACAGCGAGTGGTTATCGGATTCAGGTTCGACCAGAATATGCCGCAGTGGTTGCGCGACTTTGGCCTGAACGCCCGACGCGCCTCTCGCAAGCATTGCTCGAAACACTGAGTGTTATTGCCTATCGTCAACCTGTGACGCGTGCAGATATCGAGCAGTTGCGTGGGGTGACGGTGAATAGTCAGATTTTGCGTACGCTGTTTGAGCGGCAATGGATCGCAGAAGATGGGTTCCGCCCTGTAGCTGGTAAGCCCGCACTGATCGTCACGACCAAACACTTTTTAGATGCGTTTGGTTTGGAGTCATTGGAGCATTTACCAGAGCTGCAAGAACTTGAAAAGATTGCACAAGGTTTAACATCTTCGACAGCAGAATGAAGATCGGTTTTACGAAAATATCTGGTCTAGCACACCCGCTTTTTTCAAATGTGGTCAAAATATTGCAATAGAATTGCTCTATGGTCCTCCGGCCTGTAATGAATAGACGTCAGAGGACAACATGTTTTTTCGTATCAGCGCACCAGCACTGATGATAATAGATTGATTTAGTTTAAAGACTTGATTGAGAATGAAGTAATTGGGGTTGTAAAAATGAGTGAAAAGCTGCAAAAAGTCCTCGCCCGTGTTGGCTTGGGATCACGTCGGTTTATGGAAGAAGTGATCGCTGCGGGTCGTGTCAGTATCAATGGAAAAATTGCGACTGTGGGCGAACGTGTAGAACCGACCGATGAAATTCGCATTGATGGTCGTAAAATCGCGCATCAATCCGAAGAAGAAACGCGTCGCCGTGTTTTAGTCTACTACAAACCCGAAGGCGAAATTTGTTCACGCACTGACCCAGAAGGACGTGTCACTGTATTTGAGCAGTTGCCACAGATCCCTAACGATCGCTGGGTCATGGTGGGTCGTCTTGACATCAATAGTACCGGTCTACTCATGTTTACCAATGATGGTGAGCTTGCCAACAAACTCATGCATCCTTCCAGTGAAATCGAACGTGAATATGCCGTACGGGTCATGGGTGAAGTCACCCCAAAAATCATCAAGACACTGACCGATGGTGTAGAACTGGAAGATGGACCCGCGAAGTTTGAGTCATTCAGCGAAATTGGCGGTGAAGGTATAAATCGCTGGTATCAAGTTGTCGTGAAAGAAGGACGTAATCGCGAAGTGCGTCGTCTATTCGAATCACAAGAGCTGAAAGTCAGCCGTTTGCTGCGTACCCGTTATGGTACGGTCATCCTGCCTCGTGAATTGCGCACGGGTCGTTGGATGGAACTGGATAAGCATGACATCGAAAACCTTGTGCAAAGCGTCAAGCTTAAGCCACGCGTTGGCACAGGCCTGTATGGCATGGCAAAACGCCGTGCAGAGCGTCAGCAAGAGAATCCGCTTCCAGCACGTCGTGGTGGATACTTACGCCAACAAAAACGCGAAGAATGATCAATCTTGAATAACAAAATAGGCTAGGCTTCCCCCTAGCCTATTTTTTTGTCTTTAGCACCCATCCGCGACCCAGAATAAGAGTATACCATCATGAAAATCACCATTCTTGAACGACGCACATTGCAAGGAATTGGTGCACTTTCGGGGATGGCCACTCATGCAAACACCCTCTATCTAGTGGGTGATGATGCAGGCTACCTATTGAAAACGCCTTTCTATCAGACGCTGGATCAGATCATCGATTTTGAGAAAGTACCTCTACTCACTCATACACCACTGACACCTCTATCCAAAGCCGAAAAACCCGACTTTGAATCCATGACGATCATCAATGTGGATGGACAAGCGCAATTGCTCATCATGGGTTCTGGTTCGAAAGCCAACCGTAAAATGGCATTATTGTTTAACCCGCTCACACAGCAGGTCAGTCCGTTCTTAAATACCCCAAATTATGATTTTCTGGAGTCCAATCAGGACCTGACAGGTGGTGCAGAGCTCAATATTGAAGCCGTCTGCAGTGATGATCAACATCTCTATATTTTTCAGCGCGGGAATATCAGCCGTCATCACGGCGTATTGGTTTTTGATTTAAAGCCCCTTACTCATACCCATGATTTACAAAACACTTTGGTGAGATCACTGAGCCTCCTCCTTCCTGATATCGACGGCTCCGCCAGCGGAATTTCCGATGCCTGCTTTTTGAAGCATCGGTCTATTATTGCGGCAGTAGCTTCCGTTGAACAAACTATCAATACCTATGATGATGGAGCCGTACTGGGCAGTTTGATTGTGTTGCTCTCTACAGATGGGAAAACCCTAGATACACAAGTGATTACGGATGATCAAGGCCATCCAATTCCGATTAAAGTCGAAGGCATCACATGGCTTAATACTCATCCTTCTGGTGAGGAGTTTTTACTGGTTACCGATAGTGATGGTGGGGACTCGGAATTGCTCAGAGTAATTGTGGTAATTGATTAAGAGTTCTCAAGTTCGAAAGCAAACGTTTGATTGATGTCAAACTTGAGAACCTCTGGGATTAGACATTCAGCCGATACCAACGCAGATCGCCCTCGCCCGCTTTGATACGACGCTTGACCTGAGGGTCGCGCTCAAGCATCACAGGACCGATACTCGTTGCAGCAAAACCGAAACGTTCTGGAAGTTGGCTATACAGTGATCTTGGCGGTGCACCATATTTATGCAGTTTCTTTAAGCGCTTGCCGCCTTCCCAAGTATGGTAATACACATCATAAATGCCCAGCTCTTCAAAGATAAAATGTAACGTCGCTGTGAGCATGGCTTCAGACCATAGCCGATAGAGTGCATCATAGAAAGGTTTGATCGCTGCCAGGAATTGGCCGAGATGAATTCGATTGCCCATTAGCCACACTTGTCGATTCATCTGTCCCTGATAACGCAGCGCATATTGAATACTATCTGCAATATCACGAATCAAGTCGCTTTGAATTTCTTCAATGAGGACCTGTCCATGCTCTAAATCGATATCCATACGTGCCCATGCCAAAGTGGGTCTAATCGTGTCATGCGGATGGAAACCGTACTGGCCAACAGTATCAACCCCGACTTGCTCAAAAGCTGTCTTGATTGAGTGTGGCAAATTCAAATGCAAAACAAGATTCTCACCCCGCCGAGTCGTCTGGCACCAGTGATATTGTCGCTCAGAACCCCAGCGCCCTGCTGTCAGAATAAAGGGAAAGTCGAGTGTTTCAGTATGAAGAAGGCTATCCATGAGAGGTAAGAGCGTCGCTTTAGCATTCGGTTGCTGAGCAAGGAATTGATTGACCCAAGGATGTCCAGTCCATTTGGCATAACGGCTCTGTTTTAAATCAGCAATGGTTTGCAGTTGACCATGGCGAATCAATGTCTTTAGCACCAACGGAATATGCTGGTCTTTTTGGTAATGGAAGAGTGTGCGCCCACGGGTCAAGCACGCCAAGATTTCATTCAGTTCTTCTGTTTTCATAATATTGTGAAACTCTATGTTTAAATCGCTGTCGATAAAAATCAAATATCAGCAAGCCCTCTTGAGTAAGACGACTTGCTTTATGCCCACGGGGCAATCTTAAAACCATGCTAAATACCAGGTTAAACATCAGGTTAACTCCTAAAAATCAGAATAATAGATAGACTAAGACTCAGCACCATGAGGGTGCTGGCCTAACCAATCCGTATGATTCAACGATTGGCGCAATGCTCTGCGCTCACGCTGCCTCGCAACCTCAACTTTTTCGTTGTGATTGACACCGCCCTTATGCAGCAAGGGATGCAGTGCCAAATGATTGCGCTCCTTAAACACATTCGCTTTCTTCAGTTTCATATCTAGGCCTCCTTAACCTTTGATACACATGACTTGACGCAAGGTATGGATCACCTCAACCAAATCGGTCTGGTTTGCCATGACTTGATCAATGTCTTTATAGGCGGCTGGAATCTCATCCATAACGCCTTTGTCTTTGCGGCATTCAATGCCCGCTGTTTGCTGAGCCAGATCGTCCAAAGTAAATGAATCCTTGGCCTTATTCCGGCTCATACGCCGACCTGCTCCATGAGAACAGGAGCAGAACGACATCTCGTTGCCTTTGCCGCGCACGATATAGGACTTCGCACCCATTGAACCGGGGATGATTCCCAACTCACCAGCTTGTGCACTGATCGCCCCCTTGCGCGTGACATAGACACTTTCCCCAAAATGACTTTCTTGCTGCACATAGTTGTGATGGCAGTTAATCGCCTCTTTGGTCAGTTGGAACGGCGGTAAATGTACCCGTAGCTTGGCCAAGATCAGACGCATCATTTCCCGACGGTTTTCCATCGCATAATCCTGAGCCCAATGCACCTCCTCAACGTAATCATCAAAATTTGCTGATCCTTCGGCAAAATAGGACAAGTCCTTATCAGGCACATGGCCAAATCGGCTTTGGGCTTCTTTCTTGGCGCGTTCAATAAAGTACGTGCCGATACAGTTGCCCAATCCCCGACTGCCAGAGTGCAGCATCACCCATACATCATCTTGCTCATCAATACAGAGCTCAATAAAGTGATTACCGCCGCCTAACGTACCTAATTGCTTTTGCCACGTGCGGTCAAAATTGCGCAGCATGCGCAATAAGCCAGGGTGCTTATCCGTGATCACGCTTAAGCGTCGAGCTAGTGGATCAATGCTCGACGCACGGGCTTTGATTTGACTGTGATGGTTAAAGCCCACAGGCACAGTCCGCTCGATGTCACTTCGAATCTTGCGTAAGTCATCTGGCAACTGCGCAGCTTTCAAACCTAGTCTGATCGCATTCATCCCGCAGCCAATATCCACACCGACTGCCGCAGGAATAATGGCGTTTTTGGTGGCGATCACACAGCCCACCGTGGCACCAATGCCTTGATGCACATCAGGCATCACAGCGACATGGGGATAAATAAACTGCAATTGAGCCACTTTTTTGAGTTGCTCGATTGCAGTGTCATCAATATCTCGGGTAAAAATATTTACAGGGACGCCGTAACCCGAATTGGCGTTTAAAGTCAGTTGTATAGCCATGATGTTTCTAACACTAAAAAAATATACGCTGGATAAGCGCGTTTTGATCTGTGGTCTTATGGATAGAGACTACAAATCACGTCAATAGCTACGGTTATGGGGCTTTTAGAAATTGGGATCGCATAAAATCAGCAATCCAAAAACGAAAAACCCTAGCGAATGCTAGGGTCTCTTAAAAGATCTGTGCATTCGAACCGTATGCTTTGGGCAGCGGTCCGAATCA
Organism: Aquirhabdus sp.; assembly: GCF_046462495.1. Lineage (NCBI taxonomy): Bacteria > Pseudomonadati > Pseudomonadota > Gammaproteobacteria > Moraxellales > Moraxellaceae > Aquirhabdus > Aquirhabdus sp. The sequence goes on from NZ_JBKGVE010000012.1 coordinate 234,742, forward strand.
GGAGCAACTGCCGTTAAGCAAAAATACCGTCTTTAACCATTGCAAGTGCTCCTGTAGAATTTGAGGGATCCAGACACGATGTCTGAACTAATGTGGGCAGATTTTAAACACAAAAAAAATAAATACAAGCCTATTTAAAAAATAATTTAAGAGAAATAGCGCCTTAATCCTCTCAACAACAAATCCTCTTCCACCGTAATCGGATTGGGAATATCCAGAAAATAACGGATCAGTACCGCATCTCCGCCAGTCAGCACCAGCTCACGGGTAGGATCAGAACGCACTAATTTTTCAATCGCACCAACTAACCCGAGGAGAATGCCATGATGCACGGCATCTTGCGTATTACGCCCTGCGCCAAGATTGCTAAATGCACCATCAGGGACTTGAACGCGCCGTGTACCCTGAGCCAAGGCTTCACGTTGTAAATAAAAGCTTGGCAGAATATATCCACCGAGATGGGTTTCATCATCCAGCAAATCGAGAGTCAATGCCGTGCCACAACCCACGATACAAAATTTCTTCAGTTGGCCCGATAGTGCAAGCACCTGTAGCCAGCGATCAATCCCTAACTTTTCAATGTGATCATAGCCGGTGATTAAGCCATGTGACGTTGCAAGGACTTGAGCGAACTCAACTGGGGTATTCAGAGGCTTTAGTGATTTTTTGATCCGTTGATTGGCCATACTATCCAAAACGGAAGACACACCGACAAATGACGGCTGAAAACTACTAAATCGATCGACTAAGCCCAGCAATAAATCAGCAGGCGATTGTAAGTGTAACTCAGCACCACTGGTGATGATCTCTTCACCTTCAGTCAACCAATACTTCAAACGCGTATTGCCAAGGTCTAACCACAGTTTACGCGGAGTCGTCATATGCATTTACATCCACTAGCCTGATTTAATCGCTTGATTATAAAACCAAATTCAAAGCATTAAAAATCATGCTCAGAGTTCAACGCCATGTCCAGCAACAAAAGTCACAAATTCATCCTCGGTCAGGGTTTGAATGCCAAGCTCTTGTGCTTTAGCCAGTTTACTCCCGGCCTTCTCTCCTGCGACCAGTGCTTTGGTTTTTGCCGAGATACTGCCGCTGACACGAGCCCCCAACTCCTGCAAAATCATGGTCGCCTGCTCACGGGTAAAACGCGATAGCGTCCCAGTCAACACCCAACTTTCACCGGTTAAAGGCTGGCGGGTACGTTTTACGGGAGCATCCCAATAGACTCCCGCCGCAACCAATCGCTCGATAATCTGGCGATTATGGGTCTCGCCTAAGAAGCTTAAAATCCAGTTAGCGGAAATTTCACCGACATCGGCAGTCATCTTTAAGCTGTCGAGATCAGCAGCAAAAAGAGCCCCCAATGTCTGAAACTGCTCTGCCAAATGACGGGAAGTATTTTCCCCAACCCCGCGAATTCCCAGCGCATAGATAAAACGTGCAAAGGTGGTTTTCTTACTGGCTTCAATCGCATCTAATAAATTTTGAACTGACTTCTCGCCGAGCTTCTCAAGGGTCAACAGTTCATCACGTCGTGTATGCAATTGATAAAGATCGGACACATCTGAAATCAGGCCATTGCTGAGTAAGCCCTCTGCCCAGCGCTCACCCAGACCATCGATATCCATGGCTTTACGTGAGACAAAATGGCGAATTGCCTCAATCCGCTGTGCCGGACAAAATAGTCCACCTGTACAGCGTGCTAACGCTTCGCCTTCCGGCATGATGACCGGAGAATCACATACGGGACAGTTGCTTGGCAACTCAACTGTCTGCGACGTTTCTGGGCGAAACTCTAACCACACACGCTCCACTTTAGGGATCACATCCCCAGTACGATACACCGTGACACTATCACCGACACGCACATCCAAGCGCTGAATCTCACCAATATTATGCAGCGTCACATTACTGACCGTGACCCCGCCGACGAATACAGGCTTTAAGCGTGCGACCGGCGTCAATGTCCCCGTACGCCCCACTTGCCAATCGATCTGTTCAACAGTGGTTAACGCAGCTTTAGCAGGGAATTTATAGGCAGTTGCCCAGCGGGGTTCACGACTTAAGAATCCAAGTTGTTGTTGTTGGCGCAGTGAATCGACCTTGATCACCATGCCATCAATTTCAACTGCGAGTGCGTCGCGCCCTAGATTGATCTGATCATAAACGGTTTGGACCTCAGCGATAGAATCGACTACCTCAAGGCGTTCGGAAATGGTAAAACCCAGAGACTTTAGCCAGTATAGCGATTCGGACTGGGTTGGACATTCATGTGCCGGCTCGCTCTGTGCAATGGAATACGCATAGAATGCCAGCGGTCGTGTCGCCGCAATTGCGGGATCGAGCTGGCGTAAACTGCCCGCAGCCGCATTGCGTGGATTGACATAGGTCTTAAGGCCACGTGCTTCTGCATCGCGATTGAGTTTATGAAAACCACTCTTGGGGATCAGCACCTCGCCACGTACTTCAAGAACACGAGGAACGGGTTTACCTGTAGGATCAATCAATACATGGGGCAAATTACGAATCGTTTTGGCGGTATGACTAATATCCTCACCCGTCTCCCCATCACCACGCGTCACGCCTTGAACCAACTGACCATCCCGATAATGCAAAGCAACTGCTAACCCATCGAGTTTTAGCTCAAGCTCGTATTGAATCTCTTGGTTAGGTAGACGCTCCCTAACCCGCTGATCAAATGCCAGTAAATCCTCATGATTAAAGACATTGCCGAGTGACAACATCGGCACTTGATGCACCACACTTTGAAACTGCCCCAACGCCTGACCGCCAACCTTTGGCGTAGGAGAGTCAGACTGTATCCACTCTGGATATTGCTCTTCCAATCCTTTTAAACGGCGTAATAGCTCGTCATATTCGCCATCATCGAGTGTGGGTGCATCCATCACATAATAAGCATGGCTATTGATTCGAATCAGATCAATAAGCTTACGCATTTCAGCTTCTACAGCCTGACGATCTTGATGTTCTGCATCTTCTAATGCACTGAATAAATCAGCCATGGGACTTCCTCAACCACTCTATTTTCTAAAAATTGACTAAATGCATTGGATCAAAAAAAGCACTCAATCGAGTGCTTCTTATTTTATCGCGATCTCATGACGATATCTCACAGACGCGTCGGTCTAAAATCCAAGACTTGATGACGATAATGTCCTTTCAACTGCTCGCTCAATTGATTCATTTCTTCGTCAAACAATTGTGAATAGCAATCCAGACATAAGCGCTGTGCGGTGCTCATCATCATATCAAAACCTTGCAGCGGGCGGATACCGGGCAAGGCGAGAAAGAACGAGAGCCCATCAAAATTTTCATTTTCCATGGTATCGAGGTCAAAACCTGCTGGGCCTTCTTGCGTATACTTCAGGACACTGAACATCATCGGTCCCTGACCCGTTGCCTCTTCAAAACGATGAAAAAGTGACATTTCACCAAAACGTAAACCGTGCTTGCGCAGCATTCGCAATACCATCTTCCCTTCCAGCGGACGACCGCTCTTCGGCAATAAATGAATGGCAATGATCTGTTCAGCTTGAACCAAAATGCTGTCTTCTTCACTGCGGCTATGATCAGCAAGGTGCTCATCAAGCAGAATGCTATCCCCTTGCCACTCGGTTAATTCCGCCGTATCGATTGCGGAAATAGAGGGTATGGCAGACTCTAATTCCGATTCAGTATGGTGCAGCGGTGCACCCACATCCAGATGATGTGAATGAGGAGATAAAGAGGTGGCTTGTTCAAGATCATCCAGCATGGCATCCAAACCGCCTTTCTGCGATGTAAGTGACTCGGGCTCTAGCGTGACCGTTGGAGAAACAGGCTCAGCGGCAACCTCGGGCTGGATCGGTGCCTTAAATGCATGATGCGAAGCCGCTAAAACCGCAGGTTGGTCCTCATCAAAGCCCTGAGCTTGCTGAGGTTTATCTACATGTTCAGCATGCAATTGACTCGCATGCTGTGCAGCATGCTGATGAATCGTCTGCGTGATGAAATCATTGGCAGAGATGACAGGTTCTGTCGGTGCAGAATCGGTTTCAACCGCATCTAAAGGCAGCTCAATTTGTGGCGACGGCGCTTCTTCACTGGCGATCAGTTTTTCTGAAGCCGGCTGTGGTGCACGACGAAAGATCAGGAAAAGACCCACTAAAATAAGGATAATCGCGACTATGACGCCTGCTACAACCAGAATATCCATGGATCAAGCTCCTGTTGACGCGACGAGGGTCTCGGCTTCGTCCAAATTCACGGCTACTAACTTAGAAATACCTGCTTCTGGCATCGTCACGCCCATTAATTCACCTGCCATCATCATCGCTAACTTATTATGGGTAATGTAAATGAATTGCACACTTTTAGACAGGTCTGTTACCAATCGACAAAATCTTGCAACGTTTGCATCATCTAATGGTGCATCCACTTCATCTAAAAGACAAAATGGTGCGGGATTCAGTTTAAAAATCGCAAAAACCAAGGATAAAGCAGTTAGTGCTTTTTCGCCACCGGATAATAAAGCAATACTGCTATTCCGCTTTCCGGGCGGCTGCGCCATAAAGCGTACGCCAGACTGCCAGCCATCTTCCAAAATCAAGCGTGCTTCACCACCGCCGAACACTTTAGGGAATAATTGCTGTAATTCATGATTAACCCGATCAAAGGTATCCATAAACAGACTACGGGTTTCCCGATCGATGGTTTGCATTGCATCATCAAGCTGAGCGAGCGTCTGATTTAAATCATCCATCTGATGATTCAGCTCATCAAAGCGCTCAGTGACTTCCGCAAGTTCAGCCGGCGCCGCCAAATTTAACTCGCCCAGCCGCTGGATTGCACTATCCAATTGTGCCAGATCTGCGTGTAATGTTTGTTCGGACTTGTGCGTTTGAGTATTCAACTGTGTTGCATCTGGAACGGGCGCCTCCAAACTTGCAAATTGCTCCGCAAGTTGCGCCAAATTACTTTTTTCAACCTGCCAAGCGAGACGGGTGTTTTCAAGCTCGTCACGCAGTGTGTTTTCTGCCTGAGTCTGGCTTTGACGATCATGCTCAAGCTGCTGTACCGCAGCTTGCGCCTCTTTGAGTTCGACTTGGCGGGCTTGCCAGCGCTGGTCCGCAGCCAAAGCCTCTTGCTCTCCCGCTTCAAGCGCAAGGGTCAGTGCTGGGATCTCCGCTCTAACCTGTGCTAATTCTGTTTGAATCTGACGCTGCTCATCCTCTAATTGGCTTTGTTGAAAAACAGCACGATCACTTGTGGTTTGCAACGCTTCAATCCGAATTTGCCGGGTCTGCGTTTCCATCTCCGCATTCTGCTGCTGCATGCGTAGTTGTTGAATCTGCAAAGTCGTTTGACTTAAATTCTGCTGAGCAGCACTGGCTTCTTGTTCACGCGACCCCACTTGAGCGATTAACGGATTTAGACGCAGCTCAAGCGCTGCCTGCTCCATATGTACATCGTTCAAACGCTCCATGTCTTCTTCTTGACTGGCGCTCAATAGCGATAGCTGCTGACGTTGTTGTTCGATCTGACCCTGCTGCGACTGTAACTTACTATCAAGACGTGCACGGGCAAGCTCTATGGTTTGCTGACTGCGTTCGGCTTGATTAATCTGAGCTGCTAAACCCTGCTGGGCTTGGATACTCTGAGTATGGAATTGCTCAGCTTCTTTCAGTGCATCGGTTGCTTCAAATAACGCCGCCTCACTCGTGAGCAGCTCCGCATTTAAGGTCTCTAAACGAATACGACGTGCCAATAAGCCAGTATTTTCAACTCCTGAACGAGACGCCGCATCACGTGCCAGATCAATAGCCCAATCAGCACCGATCCAATGACCATCGAGGGTGACAAACGATTGGTAGGGTTTTAATTGAGATTGTCGCGCAAGTGCATCCGTACGCGTATCCATCACCCCCCAGTGTTGCCACACCGATGATTGCGGTTCAGTCAACCACGAGGAAAAAGCCGTTGTTCCCTCTATAATATCTGGTTGTAAGGGATGCCCTGATACGAATAAATTACGCCCAACTGGCGCATCAGCATTAACATGCGCCTTGAGCCATTGACCCAGTACCGATTCAATGAGTGCAAGGTGCGGCTGCCCTGCTGTACTGACCTGTAGTTGCTCGAGTAAACGAGTTCCTTCAGGTTCAACATATTGCGGCTCATTTTTGTTGCCATTCTTTTGCGCATTGACCTGCTTGACATCGGTTTTTTCTTGTAGGGCCAGCAATGCGCGCTGCTCACCGCGCAGACCGTCAAAAACTTGACTCAACTCTCTTTGCCGAGCCCGCAACGTAATTCGTGACTGCTCAGAGGTCTGTACACTTTCTTGTGTACTACTCGCCTCATGTCGCAGACGCAAAAGTGCCTGAGTCACTTCAACCAATTGATCATCTATATCCAGCAGCTCATCAGCCAAGGCCGTTTGATCCAGCTGATTAAGTGCATTTTCAAGCTGCGCGATTTGTGCAGCCTGACGGGTATGCTGACGAGAGATATGATCTTGCTCCCGCTCAAGATCCGCACGTTTTTGCTGTGCGCTCTGAATCCGTGTCCGCAAGTCTTGCAGCTCTGTATGGGTCTGGCGTGCTTGCTCTTGAACACTGGGCAGTTGAACTTCGAGTGCCGAAATGGTCTGAATCAACTCTTGTCGTCTAGGCTGACTCAAATCATGGACCGCAATCAACTCAGCCAGTACTGTTTGATCATGCTCAATCTGGCGGGTAAGCGCCGCATGTTGGGCTTCTACGCTGCTACTACGCTCAAGCAGCCTCGATTCGGCTTGCTGCTGTTGGGTGAGGTTGGCAACAGCCGTTTGACGCACGCGTTCAGCATCTTGCCATGCGCTTTGCATCGGCTGCGCCTCTGCCAACAGCTGTGATAGGCGTACAGATTGCTGTTGAACGGCATGATCTAACTCATTTAACCGACTACGCAGTTGACGATAATCATCGCCCAGTTGAGTCAGCTTAGTGGTATGGATGGCTTGACGATTTGCAGCATTCACATGTTGAACAGTCCATAGCTCTAACTGAGCCACACGACGATCTTCAACGAGCTTTTTATGCTTCAATGCCGCTTGGCTCTGACGCTCCAGCGCTCGCCGACGACGACCCAGCTCATCGGCCAGATCTTGCAGACGCGACAAGTTCAACCTTGTATCTTCTAAGTGCTGCTGTGTTTCACGGCGGCGGGCCTGATAACGTGATACGCCTGCGGCCTCCTCCAAAAACACGCGTAAATCATCGGGCTTTGCTTCAACCAGACGATTAATCATGCCTTGCTCAATCACCGCATATGAACGTGGTCCCAGACCCGTCCCTAAGAAAATATCAGTGATATCACGACGACGGCAGCGCGTGCCGTTTAAGAAATAGTCGGAGCGGCCGTCACGACTAACTTGGCGACGAATCGACAGTTCGGTATAGGCGTTATAAGCACCGCCTAATTTACCAAAGGTATTTTCAAAATGTAGTTCAACGCTGGCTTGTCCAATCGGCTTCTTATTGACCGTCCCGGCAAAGATGACATCACTCATCGCTTCACCGCGCAGTTGACGCGCAGAGGACTCGCCCATCACCCAACGAATCGCATCAATCACATTCGACTTGCCACAACCATTTGGCCCCACAACCGCCGTGAGATCTTGCTTAAAGTTTAGGGTCGTTGGATGGACAAAAGATTTAAAACCCGCCAGACGAAGACTACGCAGCCGCATTATTTTCCACGTCGTGAACGTTGTGCCCACGCCAATTCGATTTGCTTCATGCGGGCGAGGGAATCCAGAACCAAATTACGTAAATGGCGGCAAAACTCTTCCATAAAGACAGCGGCCTGCTCTCCTTTACGAATCAAAATAGCATCGATGACGGGCTTAAACAGATCAAACGCCTCTTGTAATTCGCGGCGTGAGGTATTGAGCGTTAAAAAATAACTGCGGCGAAACGCAGGCAGTAAATTATCAAAAATATCCCGTAAATAGGTATTACCGACTAAGGTATGCGTACTCTGCAAAAACTCAAAAACACTGTCGTAAAATTTTTCGATATCACCGACTTTCACTTGTAGCGACAAATCTTGAATCAGTTGATTCATGCGCTCACTATCAGGCTGACGCCACGCTTCGCTGGTACGATGAACCATCGCTCCCAACATTAATGTACCGGCTTCAAACAATGACTTAATCTGCTGAACAGAAAGCTCAGAAACCATTGCACCACGGCGAGGATAAATTTTGATTAAATAACTGCGTTCAAGAATCAGTAATGCCTCGCGTACCGATCCACGGCTGACATTTAAGTCTTTTGCGATTCTAAGCTCTTGAATCCTCTCACCTTCGACCAACTCACCAGTGATAATTTGCTCACCGATATGTCTTGCAATCTGTTCTGACAAACTTTCTGCCGCCAAAAATGCCATACTATTACCCCTACGGTACATGTGCTGGGCAAATGAACAAAATCCCAATTCAGCGTCAATGACGCTAAAAACACCAATTCATTGAACTTACTTAAGTCAATCTCATTGTGATCGTCAATTTATTCATCTCTTTTAGCAGGATCACATCAATCCACTAAATAATTTTTTTGAATACTTGAGATATAATTCATATAAAGAACACTGTTTTGAAATCAGATATTTGACTTTAAAATAACTGTCACAAACCGCTCTCAATTGAACTTTACCAATATCTCTTCGACAACGCACTACTTCATGTACAATTGTCAGACAATTATTTTTAGAATACTAGCACTAAATCGCTATTTCCGATGAAATAACATGCAATTATGGCGTATGAATTGTACAAAACGGGTAATTGTCAGCGTGTAGAGGACGTCATTTATAAACACCTTTCAATATCTTAAATTGTTCTCAGTAACTTCAGAAAACCTCAAGCAAAAATCACCGGAGCAAGTGAGTGCAACACACCAAATCGTACTTTACAGTGATTGCGTAAACACCAGACAATAGAACAGAAATACAAGGCAGAAAAACGATGACGACGAATACTTCAGAATTAAGCAATATTGATCATCTCATGCTCAGTGACCAACTTCACCAACACTTAAATGCATCGGCACTGCCAGCATTCGACATGATTGATTGGCAACAAACCACTACATCAACCAATGATGACTGTCGTCTATGGGCTGCACGCGGCGCAACCCATGCACTATCGATCAGTAACCAGCAAACTGCTGGACGTGGTCAAGCCAATCGAACCTGGCAGTCCCCGACAGGAAATCTGTATTTATCCTTGTTAAGTACATTGCCATCACCATTAGATGGGAGGCTCGCTCTGGAAGTAGCATTGGCATTAGTAAATATGCCGCTCTTAAAAGCTCTGAATGTTTCTGTGAAGTGGCCCAATGATCTTTACTTTGAAGGTGCGAAATGGGGCGGAATTCTAATCGAGCCGATCACCAGTCATAATATGGAGCACGGCGCAATCATCGGGGTCGGGATCAACCTGCAACCCATGCAAAATTTAGTTGCAGATCGGACGGTGACCGATCTCACAACATTATTAAAGCAAAACATCGATCGCCTCGCCCTCACCGTCGCAGTCGTGCATGCTCTGCATCAGGCCATCGATTTATTTTTACAAGATAGCCCGAAACTGCAAGAGCGCTTTATGGCTTGGGATGCTCTCGTCAATCAAACCATCCACATTATTCAGCCTGATCAAACCGTGCAGCACGCCCGCGCAATCGGTATCGCTGATGATGGCAGTCTACAAATACTGACCGAGAAAGGCAGCGAACGCTTGTATAGCGGACAAGTGAGTTTGGTTAGTTAAATGAGTCGACTCATTGGTGGGCTAAAACAAAAATAAATTACTGACCTCGGGTTTATTGGGTAATAGCGCAATAAACCCGAGGTAGTCAAATACACAGGATGAAACAATAGGAATCTAAACAATCATCGCTGGCACAAGCTGAGACACGTCACTGTCTTCAGGAAGCATGCCAATATATTTGGCATAAATGATCGCTTCTTTTGCATCGATAAACTCATGCGTCAAGGGATGAATAAATCCTTGTTCAGCATCAAAAGGAGTTGGCTCAAAACCACGCTTATAGAGATTCTCATAAATCGCGCCATATTCACTCGGCATCGGTAATGCATTCACCTGCCCGTTATAACGAATGGCAATCTGATCAATGCGTGGAAATTTCACAATTTTAAGCTGTGGACTTACGATGTGGCTTGCATCTGCGCCTTCTTTTTTCAAAAGATGGTGATGGTCTGACCAGCTCGACAGTGACCAAATATATTGAATGTCTTTGACCGCCTGTACATTGGCCTTCGATGTTTTTCCCCAATACACAGTATTGTCTTTTTCATCGAAAATCACATGGGTCGTGCCTTCTGGCTTTAGTCGCCAATAATGTTCATTAAATTCATCCAAGGCAATGGTCGAACTATTCGCCGTTTTATCCTGACTGTACAGTACGGTATTGATTGCAGCCATGCACTCTTCGAGCTCTAAAGAGATTTGCTTGATCTTCTCAACGAGGGCTTGCGAGGATTTGACATGGGAATTATTCAAGACTTTATTCACGAGTATTTTCTTGCATGCAATCAACTCATGTTTTGCTTTATAGGCATCTAGATCATGATGAGACATACTATTTCCTTATAATATCAATATATTCACTTTTCGTTATTCTCGTTTTTTAAGTCATGCAACGTATACATGACTTATCCTAGAGTGCAGAGATATACGCTGTCTTTCAAGGGCAAAGTGCGTCTTTCGAGGCAGGAAATGATGGCAAATTTGTAATCTGATTATCGGGCTGTAGTTGCGTTTTTAGCAAAATTTGAAGGAAAGAGTCGATCGCGGACTCGCATAAAAAATGCTTCGACTTGATACAGCACAGCACCCATGATCACACATGCCAATACGATGACGATCAAGGTCAACAGTGGTAACCACTGCACCGTAATCCACTGACTTTCAGCGAGCAGTTTTTGTAGGATGTAAGCGAGGGGCTTGTGAGACAGGTAAATCGAATATGACCATAAAGCAATACTCGCTGCACCCGGAACACGAACTCTATACAGCCATGAGGACGGACAGAGTGCTGCTACCACACACAGTGTGAATACCCATGCAATCAATGAGTAGCCAAACGCGGTCATAAAGAAGCCATAGCCGTATTCATCCATATAATAAAAATGATAGGCAGAATAAAAAATACTACCTACGGCCAAGACCGATAACCCTAACCATAACTGCCCATAGCGCGTCATGCGTATCCAAAAAGCAGGATAAAAGTTCTTGACCAACGCAACAGCAATGCCCGGCAAAAACTCATCAAAACGGCATAAGGTGGCATAATAAATATGCGGATAATAACCACTCACCTGTCCTAGACTTTCACGACCATAGGTTTGCCATAATAGTATTCGGGCAATGACACCCACCAATATCAAGCCAAAGAGTAGAATCCAACCATATACCCGATTGAATCGAAAACGCATCCCGGCCATCAGGATTAATGGAAAAATTAAATAGAATTGCTCTTCGATACACAGCGACCACGCATGTGAAAAAGCCGTCCCCGGCTGCAAGTGATAATTTTGGGTAAAGGTCAAAAAGGACCAGAGTGGCGGCGGTGTTTTGCCACCCATGACCGCTGGAAAGATAAAATAAGCCGCTAATACAATCCAAAATATCGGCAAGGTTCGTAGGGCTCGGCGTGCATAAAAATGCTTAGCGCTGATGTGCTGTCCCCGTTTAATACCCGTGAATAATTGATTTGCAATTAAATAACCGCTTAAGACAAAAAATAAGTCCACCCCCATCCAGCCGATTTCGCTCAGCCAGCCAAAAGTGTGTTCATGACTCACAAAAACCATATAGTGATACATGAAGACCAGAATGATCGCGGCAGCACGTAGCGTATCAAGCCCATTCACTCGACTGCTTTGATGCATCTTTAATGGCGGTAACATATCACTATCCCTCAGCATGGATATGCCAAATCTGGCGGGTCAAAAATGAACAATCTAAAGATGTTATGTCATAAAAAATGACAGAATAAATTCTGTCATTTGAGGTCTTAAAAAAGGATGAATTAATACTCGGCAAATTGTGCCCGTGATTCCGCAAGCCACTCTTGTTGGGTCTGCAAGGCATTCAATAACTCCCGACGGATCTCAATCGCAGTCACTGGATCTTCACCGTGAAAACGAACGATAGGAATACCTGCACTGACTAAGGCCTTGTCTTTTTTTAAGTCTGCACGTTGTCTTGAATGGTGCTCATGCGACCAGTCATCGAGTTCAATTGCAACCAAAACACGCTGTCCATCCTGATCCACGAGGACGTAATCGACACTCATACGATTAATCCGATTGAACCAGAATTTTTCATCATCGATATCGGTACATTCAATCAGACGAGAGAGCCCAACCTGAGAGAAAATCAGGAACTCTGGTACGGCTTGTTTGAGTTGATGAAAGAAACGAACTTCAGCATCGGTCATAAAGATACGCGGCATAAATGGCCAAATCGCCAGATCATCGCCACGAACGGGTTTGACTTCAGGAAGCTGGGAGCGCCGACTTCCTGACAATACGAGAATAAATAAAAGTGCGAGTACCGCAATTAAGATGTAGGTGGCTGCCAATTTGAAACCCAAGCTCCCTTCACGTTCAAGCTGCCGTCCTGCTCGATTTTATGTTTAGTCGCAGTTGCGGCTGCCGCGTCTTTTTCAGGACCAACCAATACCCGTACACCTTTGGTCGTGGTACTGGTCCGGACCTTATAACCTTTAGCACGCAGTTGGGAGACCATTGCATCAGCCTTGGCTTGCGATTCAGCCATGGCCACTTGCACCATAACGAGAGGAGCTGCTGCTGGTGTAGCAGAGGCTGCTGGCGTAGTTGTCGGCGTCCCTTCGAGCAAAGCGCGCGCGCGGTCTGCGTCTTTGGTTTTTTGTGTATCTTTGGCAGTGGCTGTATCTGTACTCGTACCATTTAACTTATCAAGCTTGGCTTTCAATACCGCGGCTTCTTTCTTGTTCTTCTCAACTTGAGCTTGCAGTGCTTCTTTGTTGTCAGCATCATCAGAGGCGGCTTTCAGGCGCGCACGCTCAGCTTTCTCGGCTTGTGCAATCTTCAGTTTTGCCGCTTTATCAGCATCAAGTTTAGCCTGCGCTGCATCTTCTTTGTCTTGCTTCTCTTTTTCTAACTTCTCTTTATGCTGTTTTGCTTCAAGTGCTTTTTTCTCTTTTTCAGCATCAATTTTTGCTTGCTTTTCTTTCTCTAACTTCTCTTTATGCTGCTTGACTTGCAAATCATGCTGCTCTTTTTGTTCTTGAGCTTGTTTCTTCTCAGCAGCTTCACGAGCAGCTTTTGCTTGAGCAGTTTTTTCAGTCGCCTGGGCAACTAGCTTTTGCGCATTTTCATGATTTTCAGCAGCCTTCTGAGCCCGTAAACGGGATTGCTCTTCACGATCCTTTGCATCTTGGCGACGTTGTTCTGCTTTGAGCGCTGCCGCTTTAGTGGCGTCATCATCTGGCGCAGCAATATCGGGGGCGGCAGGATCAGTAGATTTAAGCGCATCGTCTTCTTTTGCTTTGCGCGCAGCTAATCGAGCCGATTGCTCTGCGGCAACGCGATTTGCCGAGTTTGCTTCAGCTTGTTGCTGACGTGCTAAAAATTCCGCTGTACGTGCTTCTTGTTCTGCAACTTTCTTCTCACGCATATCATGCTGTGCGGCAAGCAATTTACGTTCAGTATCGACATCAACCGCTAGTGGTGTGAGTTGAACCGGCTGATTATCTATCGGTTGATTACTGACGCCATTGGTTGGCGGTGCAAGCCGATGTGTAGGTTCAAGGTTTAAAGTTTTATCGACAGGCGCAACATGCGGAACCGTACTTTTTTGTCCATTGCCTTGGAATAAAAAACTTGCCAGCAGCGCACTGCCCCCGAGCAGGATAATACCGCCCATCCAGCGTTGTTGATTCGCACTCATGATTGCAGCCTCCCCACCCACATTTGTTGTTTATTCCAATTGGAAATTAATTCAAAAGCTCAACACTATTACGCTGTGCATACACTTCTTCAAGCGTGTGAAATGATCCCCATGCCAGCATCAGATCATCATCATTCACGGCATCTCGTGCACCATCCAGTGCGGTAGCGATACTCGGATAAAAAGTGACTTGCACATTTTGCAAAGCCGCACGAAGCTGCTCCATAGACGCAGCACGCGGCACATCCAGTACAGCAACATGCCAATGATCAATCATGCCCTTAGCCATATCGACCACAGTGGCAATATCTTTGTCCGCCAACATAGAGAATATAGCATGAATATGACGCGTTACATGTTTTTTGCAATAAACTGTCAACTGCTTTAGTAAAAAATCTACGCCATGCGGATTATGAGCAACATCCGCGATCAATCGCCGCCCTCGATAAGTCTGTAATTCAAAACGCCCCGCCAATTTAGCAGACTCAATTCCTTGATTTATTGCATGATATGAAACATCAATTTCACTCAATAAAACGGCTGTAATCGCAACGCTTACATTATGTAATGCAAGACTTGCTACAGGTAACCATAAAGTTTCGGCTGAATTTGTATAAAAATAAGAGTTTTCAGAAAACGTTACATGTTCACTTATTGGATTTTGAGTCGTATCTTGGCTTAAATGAGTCACGCTCCCCCACTGGAAGTCACGGCCCACTTGCTTAACTGAACAGTTCAGTACGCTGGCACGTAACTGGACACTCACGGGCATATCCAGTTCACCAAAGACAAATGGAATCCCTTGACGTAGAATTCCAGCTTTTTCAAACCCAATGGCTTCTCGATTATCCCCGAGCCATTCCACATGATCGACCCCGATATTGGTAATCACCGCAACATCCGGATCAATCAAATTCACCACATCTAAACGACCACCCAATCCAACCTCAAGCACCCAGACATCACAGTCTTGTTGTTTAAAAATTAAAAAAGCAGCCAAGGTCGTTGCTTCAAAAAATGATAGGGATAGACCACACGCTTGACGCGCGGCCTCGACCTCTACAAATGCCTGAATCAATAACTGATCATCTACAGGCGTGCCATTCAAGCGCACGCGTTCGTTAAAATATTGGATATGAGGGGATTGGTATAAACCGACTTGCAGGCCAGCGGCCTTATAGATAGATGCAATGACTGTAGTCGTAGACCCTTTGCCATTGGTTCCAGCCACCGTGATGACGGATGCTTTAGGCTTTAGTACATCCAGTTGAACGGCCACAGGACGAACACGCTCCAGCCCCATATCAATCGCAGTGGCATGAACATTTTGCCAATATTCAAGCCACTGGATTAAAGAACTTTGTGCATTAGGGAGAGCGTTTGAGGATAAAATGGAATCACTCATAAAATCTTAAGCAGTCACATTGAGCAATTTGCTAAGCAATCGTGCAATTGTTGTTTTCATTTCTCGGCGATGAACGATTTGATCAACAACGCCGTGTTCAAGTAAATATTCAGCCCGCTGAAACGGCTCTTCGAGCACTTCGCGTACGGTCTGCTCAATCACGCGCTTACCCGCGAAACCAATCATGGCTTTAGGCTCAGACAAATGGATATCACCCAACATCGCAAGCGAAGCAGTCACACCGCCATAGACAGGATGGGTCAGCACCACGATATACGGAATACCCGCCTCACGTAAACGCTGGATGGCTGCAGCAGTGCGAGCCATCTGCATGAGGGACAATAGTCCCTCTTGCATCCGTGCCCCGCCAGAAGCCGCAAAACAAACCAGAGGTTGACGTGCAGCAAGTGCGGTCTCCGCAGCAAGGACAAAACGGTCTCCCACCACAGACCCCATAGAGCCACCCATGAAGTCAAATTCAAAAGCACACGCAACTAACTTGAGCGGACCAATAGCACCCTGCATCACGACCAATGCCTCGCTCTCACCAGTCTTCTTCTGCATTGCAACAGTACGTACCGGATAAGGCAGGCTGTCTACAAAATGCAGCGGATCACTGGTATTAAACTCTTGACCCAATTCTGCATCAACCTGATCAAAGAGTGTTTCTAAGCGCGTGCGTGCCGACATTTTGAGATGTTCATCACAATGCGGGCACACATAGAGCAGCTCGGAGAGACGACTTTTAATAATCTCATTATCACACCCAGGGCAGACAATGACAGGAATATTCGGGCGTTCACTACTCACCACGGCATGCTTATGTATACCTGGAACTGGACGATTCAGCCAGTTCGATTGATCATTTTGAACTTGATTTCCGTTTGTCATTGTCAACTCCGATATTATTTGAGGTCATCCAAAGCGAGTCGTAACTCTTGGACCTTTGCCACAATTTTCGCTTGTGCTTCGGTCACGTTATTTTCAGCAAACGCACGAACCAGTACAGTCCCTACAATGACACCATCAGCCGCAACTCCAACCGCTTGCGCCGTTTGGCGATCATGAATACCAAAACCCACACCGATCGGCAAATCCGTTTTTTGCTTAATGGTGCGAATACGCCGGGCAACTTCATCCGTATCCAGTGCCGATGAGCCTGTAACTCCTTTCAGCGAGACATAATACACATAGCCTCGTGCCGCTTTCACCACATGCTCAATCCGCGCATCAGTCGTAGTTGGTGCCAGTAAGAAAATGGGATCGATTTCATGCTTCACCAAAATATTACCCAACTCACCGGCTTCTTCTGGCGGAAGATCAACCAAAAGTAGTCCATCAACACCCGCCTGTGCAGCACGCGCAGCAAAGGCCTCATAACCAATAATTTCAATCGGGTTAAGATATCCCATCAGCACAATCGGCGTCGTGGTATTTGTCTGACGAAACTCCGCAACCATATCGATTGCATGAAAAGTACTGGTACCCGCAGCCAAGGCACGCTCAGCCGCCAAGGCAATCACTGGACCATCAGCCATCGGATCAGAAAATGGTAAACCCAACTCGATCAAATCAGCACCCGCTGCAACAATCGCATGCAGCAAAGGAACAGTGACTTCGGGAGCAGGGTCACCTGCCATAATGTAAGGAATCAAAGCCTTACGGTTTTTCGATTTTAAAGTAGCAAAACAAGATGCAATACGAGACATAATCAAATCATTCCAAATTAATTTTCGCTGTCGTCAGCAATAACGCAAATATAAGTTCACATCGACCTCATGTGATTCAGTCACTATTTCCTAAAAATAGCGTTAACTGATCACAATCCCGTCGAGCTTCGCGACAGTCAGCAAATCTTTATCACCGCGTCCAGATAAACAAACCACAATGGACTGATCAGGTGACATGGTCGGTGCCAATTTTTTGACATAAGCGATCGCATGGCTACTCTCTAGCGCAGGAATAATGCCTTCAATCAGCGTTAAATCGCGAAAGCCTTGCAGTGCCTCATCGTCATTGATCGGTACATACTGCACACGGCCCACGTCTTTTAAGAAGCTATGCTCTGGACCCACACCCGGATAATCCAGACCTGCAGAAATTGAATGGGTCTCAATGATCTGACCTTCATCATCAGCCATCACATAGGTGCGATTGCCATGTAACACCCCAATCTTACCCGCAGTGAGCGGTGCAGAATGCTTACCGGTTTCAACGCCATAACCAGATGCCTCAACACCATAGATCTTGATGGCTTTATCATTTAAGAAAGGATAGAACAGCCCTATCGCATTCGATCCGCCGCCCACACAAGCCACCAACGCATCGGGTAATTTACCAATTTGCTTTAAGCTTTGTTCGCGCGCTTCACGGCCAATGATCGACTGGAAGTCTCGAACCAGCATCGGATAAGGATGCGGTCCTGCAACCGTACCGATGATGTAGTACGTCGTATCCACATTGGTGACCCAATCGCGCATGGCTTCATTCAATGCATCTTTGAGCGTGCGTGAACCACTGGTGACAGGCACCACGGTCGCACCCAGCAGCTTCATACGGTAGACGTTCATGGATTGGCGATGGACATCATCCACGCCCATATAGATCACACACTCCATCCCTAAACGGGCAGCAATCGTTGCTGTCGCCACGCCATGCTGACCTGCGCCGGTTTCAGCGATGATTCGTGTTTTTCCAGATAACTTTGCAAGCAGCGCTTGGCCAATGGTGTTGTTTACCTTGTGCGCACCCGTATGGTTTAAGTCTTCACGCTTCAAATAAATCTGTGCGCCACCCAACTCCCGGCTTAAGCGCTCCGCGTGATACAGCGGTGATGGACGTCCAACAAAGTGCGCTAAGTCGTAGTCAAAAGCACGCATGAATTCCGCATCATTTTTCATGCGGTTATACAGATTTTCCAGATCCTCAAGCGCGGCCATGAGGGTCTCAGAAACAAAGCGACCGCCATGCACACCAAAATGACCTTTATTATCAGGATATTGAGTAAAATCTATTGCGCTAAAATCCACATCTTTTAACTGATCTTTCAAGCTATTTTTTTCGTCTGATTTCACATCTAAACTGCCCATTACATTACTCCACGTATTCTTTCAAAATAATTTTCCAAGCCATGTATTTGCTGGCTTTTCATTGCTGTATAAAAGTCTTAAATTGACTCAAATTGAAATTAGTGACGCCATCGCTCAGCATGTTGAGAGGGTCGTTTAGCCTGTTCAACAAATTTTTCTATGGCTTGTTTATCTTTTATGCCTTTAGAGGCTTCAACTCCGCCACTGACATCAACCGCATAGGCGTGAGTCTGCTCAATCGCTTCCGCAACATTCTCTGGCGTCAAACCACCAGCCAAGATCAATGCAAAAGGCGTCTCAAAATCTTCAGGCTTCGGGAAGCGCGCCCAATCAAATGCATAACCGGTCCCACCGTGCAAATCAGGATGCCATGCATCCAATAGCACGCCGCTGGCGCCGGCATCTTTATAGCGTTTGATTTCAGTTTGAATATTCATATCAGGTTTCATTTGTAGTGCTTTAATCCAACGTTTCCCAGTAAGCACACCCAATTGTTGGCATTGTTCAGGCGTTTCATCACCATGGAATTGCAGCAAATCCAGAGAGACATAGCTCAAGATATCCTGTAATTCTTCTGCATCCACATTCACAAACAAACCGACCGCTTGCACAAAAGGCGGTACATAAGGAATCAAAGTCGCAGCATGTGCAGCAGTCACTGCACGTGGACTGGGTGGATAGAAGACAAAACCCACGGCATCTGCACCCGCCTCTACGACAGCTTGCACATCGATGATACGTGTTAATCCACAGATTTTAACCCGTGTCGACGTGAAAGGAGATGAGGAGTTGGACAACGTAAATCTCTTAAAGACTAAAATTTTAATGAAAAGTATTCTAACGCAAGTTAAGCGCTAAAGTAGTAGCAATTGCTCACCGATATTTTAGATATTTAGCAATCCTTCCCTGTCCCATCACAAATCAATTACATTCCGTTTACATTCTGGCTATACTTGCCGCGTTCTGAGCATTCATCTTGATTAAACGTCACTTTGATGATTCGTCGCCCTATTCAATGCCATTTGAATGTGCTGGACGAATGGGAAGCTGGTTAAACGCCAGCACTGCACCCCGCAACGGTAAATGGTTATGCACAACCATCAGTCCGGATACCAATCTCAGACATCATCCCACCCACATACTCACGGGGCTTGAGTGTTAGGAGATTGCTATGTCTATATTTTTTAAGTCAACGCGTACTTTTTTACCGAATTTATTATCATTATCTGTGCTTGCCGCACTCCAAACCGTACATGCCGCAGAACCGGCACCAGATAGCCAACTTCCTGTGATTGTGGTCACGGCAAGTCGGGCGCCAGAAGCCATCAATACCGTGCCTGCAAGCATCTCTGTGATCAATAAAGATCAAATCCAGCAGTCACCTGTCAATGAGCTTCCAAACTTATTGCGCCAAGATGCTTCGTTAAACATTGTTAGCTCTGGTGGCTATGGTCAACAAACTTCGATTTTCACACGCGGGACTGAAAGTAAACACACTCTAGTACTATTAGATGGCGTGCGTATCAACAACGCCACTTCATCAGCTGCGGGTATTAACTTTTTAGATACGACCGATATTGGTCAGATTGAAGTTTTGAAAGGGCCAGCATCAGTACAATATGGTTCCGATGCTGTTGGCGGTGTCATTCAACTGATTTCTGCTAAGCCAACCAAACAAAACCTCTTTACCACCGTTGAAGGCGGTGAAAACGGTCTATATAAAGCAATCCTCGGCGCAGACCTTGTCAAAGATGATGCTTATCTACAAATTCGTGGTCAAAAACTGTCAACTGATGGTTCACCAGTCACGACCACTGCAAAAGAAGATTCGGGCTATGATCAAAAGGGTTACTCCGTAAAAGGCGGAATTGATAACGATCAATATGCGTTATCTCTTGAAGCCCGGGGTAATCAAGGTAAGTCAGAATATGTCACGGGTTCTGACTACGATACCCCTGCCTCTCAAGACTTCAACAACCGCCTATTAAACTTAAAAGGCCGCTATACGATTGCGCCAGATTTGAATGTCAATCTGCGTGTATCTCAGTTTGTTGACAAACTGGATCAAAATGAAAGCACTGATTACGTTCACAGTGATCAAAAAGAAGCCGACCTAAATATCCGCTGGGGCTTTGCTCCGCATCAAAATGTCTTATTTGGAGTCACTTCAAATAAAGCCGATGCCAAAGCACTGAGCACTGATTTCCTTGGTAATCAGATTAGTTTTGATCATGATGCGCGATCAACAGGTTACTACCTACAGCACCAATACCAAGACGCCATCTTTAGCACGCAAGCAGGGGTTCGTGTTGAAGACAGCCGTCAATTTGGCACCCACACTACGGGACAGCTTGCTGGCCGCATCCAAGTTCTACCGACAACCAGTGTTTATGCCAATGTCGGTACTGCATTCCGTGCACCCAACGCATTCGAACTGTTTTCAACCACCTATACGGTCAGCAACCCTAACCTTAAACCTGAAGAAAGCACCTCTTACGAGATCGGTGTCAACCAACAGATCGTCAAAGGTTTGGATGCTAATCTTGCGGTCTATCGCACCAATATTGATGACTTGATTACCCTGATCTATAACCCAGCTACATTCAAATCTCAGAATCAGAACGTTGCCAAAACCAAACTCACTGGTGCAGAAGCCGGTTTGAAATGGAAACTAGACAGTGGTTGGTTTGCAAGCGGTAGCTATGCGTATGTACAGCCAATCAAAGAAGGTCAAGATGGCAGCAGCGATAGCGAATTACTCCGTCGCCCACGTCAAACGCTGACTGCATCTGCCGGTCTGCAACTGGCACAATATGGCTTTAGCGCTGAGCTCGTTTCAAAGAGTCAAGCCAAAGAGTATGACGACAGCTATCCAACTTCTGGCTATGCGATTGGCAACTTACGTGGTTACTGGCAAGCACTGCCAAACGTCCGCTTATTTGCCAACGTTGAAAACTTTACGGATCGTAAGTATGCAACTGCATTGGCCAATGCACCCTTTGCCGGATTTGGTTCACTTAGCCAATACCTCGCACCCCGTCGTCAGGCAAGTTTAGGCATTACGCTGAATTATTAATCCTCATTAATAGTTAATCAGCGGCAAGAAAAAACCGAAGTCAGATTCACTGGCTTCGGTTTTTTTAACCCTATTCTATTTCCTTACTTCTTCTCCCGCCGATCCCCTATCACACGCGCAGGATTTCCTGCGACAATCGCATAAGGCTCCACGCTCTTCGTCACCGTGCTATCCATGCCCACTACCGCAAAATCACCCACGGTCACGCCATCGACAATTCCGACATTGGCTCCAAGCCAAACATCACGACCAATATAAATCCCTTGAGAAGTAACCGCTTGCTCATGAATGGTCTGATCAAGCTTCATACCATGATTAAACGCATAAAGATGACAATAAGCAGCCAAACGTGCTTGATCAGCCAAATGAATACCTGCGCGCCCACCATCTAGCGTTGCGTGATGATTGATAGCGACTTGTTGCCCCATCGTTATCGGCCCATGAATGACGCAATCAGCAGCAATGTATGAACCATCCCCAATTACGATTTCCCTTCCAAGTTCAGCAAACAAGTGCGCATCCGGTGAAATAAAACAACCACGACCAATTCGGATGGTCTCCATCGATTGCAGATAGGTTTGCCACTCTTGCTGCCATTGATCTGCCCAAATCCGGTTTTTAGGTTTGAGCTTCCAATACAGCCATGGCATATAGCTCAAACGCTTCTTATGTTGCTCGCGGTACTTCAGCAAAGGATCAACAGCCTGATCTTGCTCGAGTTCAATAAGGTTCGAAATCTCTCGACTCATAGGGTATTCATTTCATCAAAGTTGCATCTACTTAACAAAGTATAAACTGAACTGGTTTTAACAAAAGCTGAAAAACATACGTCATTAAAAAAAGGGTTGCATCACTATGGATATACCTCATTCGATGCCACAATAGCGCCATATATAAATTGCAATTTTGCCAACACTTCAAGGGACACACACCATGGGACATCGTCTGAGCAAAATCTACACCCGCACGGGTGATGACGGCACGACTGGACTTGG
The DNA here is from genome assembly GCF_046462495.1 of Aquirhabdus sp. NCBI lineage: Bacteria > Pseudomonadati > Pseudomonadota > Gammaproteobacteria > Moraxellales > Moraxellaceae > Aquirhabdus > Aquirhabdus sp. Next base: position 257,318 of record NZ_JBKGVE010000012.1, read on the forward strand.
TGATGGGCAACGCGTGTCAAAAGATGACCTTCGTGTTGAAACATACGGGACTGTTGATGAATTGAATAGTGCGATTGGCTTACTCCGTGCGAGCCTCACCGAGCGCAATCAAGGCGAGACACTGGATCCCTTACTCAGCCGAATTCAACACGAACTGTTTGATCTGGGCGGTGAACTGTGTATCCCAAACTACCGAATATTGCAAAATGAGTGCGTGAATCGTTTGGAAAAAAGTATTGATCAAATGAACGAAACGTTACCCATGCTGAAGAACTTCATCCTGCCTGCAGGCAGTGTGCCTACTGCACACGCCCACCTTGCACGCTCGATTTGCCGTCGTGCCGAACGTTTACTAACCAGCCTGAAACATCGGGAAGATAATGTTTCCGATTTGTCTCTACACTATCTCAACCGTCTCTCCGATTGGTTGTTTGTTGCAGCGCGTGTTATTTCGCGTTTTGATGGCGGGCAAGAAGTACTTTGGGTCAGACAAGATGCCGAAACAAAATAATCATGCCAGAGTCTAGGTAAGTAAGGCTTGAAAAAAGGGGTTCACCTGATCTTCATAACAATCGTGTAGCTTCATTTAAATTTTTTACTGGGATGCGAACATCATGGCTTTATGGAAGCGCCTTGTTGGGCTCAAAACACCACATGAAGAATGGTATCAACCTCATGGATACCATGGGGAAAGTGATGGTGAAGCCGTCGAATTCACCTATCTGGGAACTGCAGGCTTTATTTTAAAAAGTCCGTCCCGAACTTTGGTGTTGGACCCCTATGTGTCACGTCCAAATTTACGTGAAACCTTGACCAAGACGCTGATCCCGAATGCGCCTCTAATTCGCCGTTTGATTCCACACGCCGATGACGTATTGGTTGGTCATGCCCATTATGATCATATTTTGGATGCGCCTGAACTCTGTGCGCAAACTGGTGCGCGGCTGATTGGCTCGCGTGCAGTTGCGATGGTGGGACGTGCAGCAGGGTTGCCTGAGACACAAATTCTTGAGACTAGTGGTCACGAAGAAATTCCAAGTGGAGCATGGACCATCCAAGGATTGCCTTCAATTCACGGCCGCGTTTTTGGACGGATTCCTATTCCGGGTGATATTACCGAGCCACCGCCGTGGCCACCACGGATGCGTGATCTTAAACATGGCTTGGTTCTAAACTGGGTGGTCAATACAGGTTCGCTAAGGATCATGCATATTGATTCTGCGGACTTCATCCCTGAACAACTCAAAGGCATCCAGGTCGATGTTCTGTGTTTATGCGCCATTGGTCGTCAGTACCGCCCCAACTATGTTAAAGAAGTTGTGGCTTTGGTAAAACCACGCTGGATCATCCCATGCCATTGGGATAGCATGATGACGCCGATAGACGCTGAACCAGATCTCATCCCCGGAGTCGACTTACTCGGCTTTATCGATGAAATTCGTGCAGAAGGTGTTGAACCCTTGCTGACACCGATATTAGGTAAGCAAACATTTAAATAGTCATCAGCTGCTTAAGCAGCTATTGAAAGCAATCACGGATCCTGAGCAATGAAAATTATTGGACATCGCGGCGCACGCGGCGAAGCCCCTGAAAACACCCTTGGCGGTTTTCAACATATTATTAATCTTGGACTTAAAGCGGTAGAGTTTGATGTCCGTTTACTAAAAGATGGACAGTTAGCGGTACTCCATGACGCGACATTACAACGTACAGCAGGACAACCTGACCTCCTCTTAAATCTCAACATCACCGATTTAAATCGTTTCGATAATCGTCAAGGATGGGCGGATTGGACCCACCCAGAACCGGTCCCCTCCTTGCAGCAAGTTCTTTACTTCATCATCGACTTCGAACATATCGAAGTCGAAGTGAAAGCAGTGGAAGATCAAACCGCTGTTGAAGATGTCTGTCTACAACTCATTGAGGAACTAGACGGTTGGGCAAATGCCAAAGCCATAACAGTGACCTCATTTGATGTGCGTATCCTTGCAGAATTAAAACGGCTCAGAGATGACCTAAAGCATACGTTAAAGACAGGTCTACTCCTTGAATTGCACTCTGATACCCCTCATCACAGTGATATGGAAGGCTCATATGAAGCCGTCGCCCGAGATTTGGGCTGCACGCGGATTGGTCTGTCAGACAAATTGGCGACTGCTTCGGCAATTGCAGCAATCAAGCAGGCCAATTTGCAACTCAGCATCTGGACTGTCAACTCGATTGAACGCGCAAAAGAACTACAGTCTTGGGGGGTAGATGGGCTAATTACTGACCACCCTACCCGAATGCTCCATAATTCCATCGGAAATAGATAAAATTACGATTGTTAGACTAGTGCACAAGTGTACTCTCATGATAGAGTACACTTCGATTGGATTGGAAATAACCGCTCAGAATTGAAGTTGAAGCGTCTATTTCTTTTTAATAGCTTGTTTTAGTTATTATTTTTATAATAACTTGTTTTGGCTACTGTCATTGTTATTGTCATTAAAGTCACATTTTATTATTTTAATTTAGATACATCACACTTCTTATTATTAAAGAGCCTTTTGGTTATGACCGACACTGTTTCTTCACCTGAAAACACCCCACAGACTAAACGTCCACCAATTAATTGGCCCGGTGCATTGGTTTTACTGCTGACTCCGATTGCCGCGTTAATCTTGGTTCCGACCTATCTGTGGTCTCATCATGTCGGCATGGCTACGTGGGTTGTTTTCGCGCTCTTTCTCGCATGGAATGGCTTGGGCATTACCGCAGGTTACCATCGTCTTTGGGCACATCGTACCTACGAAGCGACTTGGATTGTTCGTTTCTTTCTGATGATCGGTGGCACCATGGCGATTCAAAACAGTGTGCTGTTTTGGGCTTCTGGTCATCGCACCCACCATCAGCATGTTGATCATGTGGACCGTGATCCCTACTCTGCTAAACGGGGTTTCTGGTATTCACATATTGGCTGGATGCTGCGTAACTACCCAAGCGGTGAAGCTAACTACAAAAATGCACCAGATTTGCTGAATGATCGTATGGTCATGTTTCAGCACAACTACTATATTCCATTGGTTTTATTAACTAATATTGCCCTACCAGCACTTGTAGGCTGGGCCATTGGTGACGTTTGGGGTGTCCTTATGCTTGGCGGTCTATTGCGCCTCGTAATCAGCCATCATGTGACATTCTTCATTAACTCACTCGCACATATGTTTGGTAGCCAACCTTATACCGATGAAAACACAGCACGTGATAACCCATGGCTTGCATTCGTCACTTGGGGTGAGGGTTACCACAACTTCCACCATATTTTCCAATACGACTACCGTAATGGCGTGAAATGGTGGCAGTTTGACCCAACCAAATGGTTAATCTTAGGTCTGTCAAAAATTAAACTGACTTATAACTTAAAACGTATCCCGACACTCACCATTCTGCATGCAGAAGTGGCGATGAAGTTTAAACGTGCAGAGGCCAATATTTCGACCGCAGTATCTAGCTATGGTCATGATATGCAGCACGATATTGAGGCAGTTCGTCATCACTTCAAACATGAATATGAAGCATTCAGCCATACCATTCACGAGTGGACCAAGCTAAAAGAGCAAGCCTTCTTGCTCAAAAAAGCAGAAGTTTCTCAGAAGATTCATGATGTGGATATGCGTTTAAAAGCGGATCTCCATCTCATCGAACAACGCTTCCATGATCATGCTGAACGTCTCGAATCTGCGCTGCGCGGTATTCGTTTTGTGAAAAGTGCGGGCTAATTTGTTATTTCGCATTGCACGGTGCAACACTTAAGCGCCGTTCTTGCATACAATCACACGATGCCTTATTTGCCCTATCTGCGGCGTTATTCAAAGCACTTGAATAACGCCGTTTTTGCGAACCACTCCTATGAATATTGATAATCGCTACGCTCGCCTTGATCCTCGCCTATTTCACAAGCAACCGCCTAAGCCCCTTAAAAATCCAATTGCTGGCCATTTTAATCATGCATTAGCCACTCAACTCGGCTGGCAAGAGACTGCCCCCGATCAGTGGGTACCCATTATTGCAGGTGAAACACGCCTTGATGGCTCTGATCCATTGGCCATGGTGTATGCGGGACATCAATTTGGTCACTGGGCGGGTCAACTCGGCGATGGTCGTGGATTACTCCTCGCCCAAGTTATCGACAAAAATAATACGCTTCAAGACTTACACCTCAAAGGTGTCGGGCTAACGCCTTACTCGCGAATGGGTGATGGACGCGCTGTGTTACGCTCAGTCATTCGAGAATATTTAGCCGGTCATGCACTCTCCTCACTAGGTATCGCTTCTTCCAATGCACTGGGTTTTATCTCATCCGAGACCCCAGTGCAACGTGAAACACTAGAGCGCGGCGCCTGTTTACTCCGCGTTGCGGATAGCCATGTCCGGCTAGGACACTTTGAGTGGATCAATCGCTTTGCAGCCGATGCTTTGCCTGCATTTACGCATGCCATGATCGAAACCTACTATCCTGAATGTCTCACAGCCGAATCACCCAATCTTGCCTTTGCACGTGCAGTCATTCAGCGTACAGCCAAAATGATTGCGGATTGGCAACTGGTCGGTTTTGCACATGGAGTCATGAATACAGATAACCTGAATATTACAGGCAGTACGCTTGATTTTGGTCCATATGGATTTATGGAGCGTTTTGAGCCGACGTGGATTAATAACCACTCTGATAGCGAAGGACGTTATGTTTATCAAAATCAACCCAGCATTGCTCACTGGAATCTGTGGGTCTGGTTGGGCCAATTATTACCGTTAGGCAGCGTTGATGCCTTGGTGACCAAAGAGTCTTTAAGTGAACTCCTTGCAACCTTTGAGCCTGAATTCCTTCATCATTACACGGAAGGCATGGCCAAAAAGTTCGGTCTGAACGCCTCGCAAAACGGCATTCTCGAACTGTCATCTCAGCTCTTGCGCCTACTGGAAAAAAATCGACTCGATTATACCAATAGCTTTCGTCTCTTCTCCGATGACACGCCTCAAGGCTGGATATCATTACGCGATGAAATTGTCGACATTTTTGCCTTTGACGATTTTGCCGCACAATACAAAGCGCTGATTACAGACTCTGGACGCCCTGAAATTGAACGTAAATCAGCTATGGATGCGGCGAATCCATGCTATATCCTGCGTAATCACATGGCCCAGATTGCAATCGAACGTGCCGAAGCCGGTGACTTTGGTGAAGTCGCACGATTATTCGATTTATTGTCTAAGCCCTATACCAGACAACCAGATCGGGAAACTCCATCCGATATTTCACCACTTCCCGATGATAAACCTCCGGTCAATGTCAGTTGCTCTAGCTAATTTGAGTCGAATTCTATAAGACGCCAACAGAAGTCTGACTGTTTTTACACATGAATATGAGCATAATCATTGCTATATGCCATAGAAGTGTCGTAATGGAGCCAGATTATGTCCAAACCTAAAATCCTAGTTGCACGAGCCATATTCTTAGACATCATCGATCAACTCCGCACTAAGTTTGAAGTTGAAGTGAATGAATACGATGATATCTGGACTCAAGATGAACTCATTTTGCACCTGCAAGGTAAGCAAGGCGCACTCATCACCAGTAGCGAAAAAATTGATGCCAAACTGCTCCAAGCATGTCCTGAACTTCGCGCGGTTTGTACCCTTGCTGTCGGCTATAACAATATCGATGTCGCAGCATGTACCGCACAAGGGGTACTGGTTACGAATGCACCCAATGTCCTGACCGAAACCACAGCCGATCTCGGCTTTGCCTTGATGATGGCTACTGCAAGGCGCATCGGGGAAAGTGAACGCTTCTTGCGTGAAGGGCTATGGCGACAATGGGATATTGGATTCTTTGCAGGACAAGATATTCATGGTGCAACACTCGGTATTTTAGGTATGGGTCGGATTGGGCAAGCGATTGCCAAACGCGGAGCGCATGGCTTTGGCATGCCTGTGATCTATCACAACCGCAGTCGACTAGCCCCTGAGACCGAACAGCAATTGAATGCACGCTACGTCAGTAAAGAAGAGCTATTACAGCAAAGTGATCATTTGATCATTACGGTCCCCTACTCCCCAGAAGTTCATCATTTCATCGGTCAACGTGAACTGGCTAGGATGAAGCCAACGGCAACACTCACCAATATCGCCCGCGGCGGGATCATTGATGAAGTTGCACTCGTAGAAGCACTACGCACCCATCAAATCGCTGCTGCTGGACTCGATGTCTTTGAAGGTGAGCCACATGTTGATCCTGACCTTTTAAGCGTTCCCAATATTGTACTGACGCCGCATATTGGCAGTGCCAGCCTCAAAACACGGCATGCGATGGCCAATCTTGCCGCACAAAATTTGCTATCAAGTCTTGATCTAAACTCAATGCCAAAACCCTTGACTGCCCTTAATCCAGAAGTCCTCAGCACCAAACGAAATTAAGCACTCGCTAGGCATAGCCTGTGCTAGATTGAGAAAATAGAATCCATATCAGGATTCGTCTGGGCTTAAATAGAAATCCGTCACTTTTGGATAATACGGCTGAATCTGATGAATAATTTCCTTGATCAACTCGTTCATGCTTTTCAGCAAAGTCTGTTTTATAGTCTCGGCGCACCCAACAGCAAGAATGTGGATTGGGCAGACTTGCCGGGATTGATCCTCAGCAAAGGAATCATCACGCTTGCCTTACTGCTAACGCTGTATCTCATCTATATCACGCTCAATCATGTCATCAGCATGGTTAAACGTCGCTCGCTTTTGGGATCATCCACTATTCAAACGCTGCGGGTCAGCCTGAAACTGATCTGGTTATTTACCAGTCTGATCGCCTTATTCTCTCAACTGGGTGTTGAACTGAGTCTGCTCCGAGCCACCGCCAGGGCCGCAATTGCCTTACTGGGCTTTTATCTTTTATGGGTCATCATTATTCGCTTGATGAATAAAACGCTGAAAAAATTCTATCTCGACGAATCTATTAATCAGTTATTTAACAATATCTTGACTGTGGTCATTGTGGTTTTTGCCTTGGCATCGATTTTAAGCCAATTTGGCTTTAACATGATGTCAATTGTGGCAGGTCTTGGCATTGCAGGGGTTGCGGTTGGCTTTGCGGCGCAAGCCACTCTAGCGAACTTCATCGCAGGGATTACCATATTGCTTGAGCGTCCTTTCCGCATCGGGGACTGGGTCAGTATTAATAATAAAGACGGTCAAGTCATGCTGATCACACTGCGTACGACACGAATTCGGACACGGGATAATCTGTATCTGATCTTACCCAATTCTACCGTTGCCGCTGCGGAAGTGACCAATTACACCTCACATGGTGCCATTCGTTTTTCCATCACCTGTCGTTTGGCTTATCACGACTCGATTTCTAAGGCACGACAAGTTATTCATGAGGTATTAGAGAAAGACGAGCACATCCTAAAGCACCCCGCCCCACTGATTACTGCACAAGAGCTCTCAGAATCCCACATCAGTCTGATTGTACGATTCTGGATTGACCCCATTCATATCGAAACCATGCCCAGAATCTGTGAAACTGTCCGAGAAGAAATTCAGGAAGCTTTGCTCGCAGCAGAGATGAAAGTACCGTTCCCCCGTTTGCAGGTCATGACACCGATCACCGATTTAGAATAAGTTTTAAAACTAGAAATACGCTGTCATGGCATAAAACCTGCTTCACTTCCTAAGAACTCAATGCTCTATGGAAGTGAAAAAATGACTCGTCTCGCCGTCACCGAAAAGATTATCGAAACCAAAGTCCGAAAACAAATTCAATGGAAAGATGTCGCCACCACGCTGGGACTATCCAAAGAGTGGGTTACTGCTGGCTGCTTGGGACAAATGGCCTTTAGTTTGGAGGAAGCGCAAAAAATCGGCGCGATTTTTGATCTTGATGATATGGATATCAAATGGCTACAAGAAGTGCCTTATAAAGGATCACTACCTGAATCAGTACCCACAGACCCCCTCATCTATCGCTGGTATGAGCTGGTTAATGTCTATGGCACCACCATCAAAGCGCTTATTCATGAGGAATTTGGTGATGGCATCATGTCTGCAATCGACTTTTCCATGAAACTGGAACGCGAATCCGACCCCAAAGGAGACCGAGTCAGTGTCGTCTTGTCAGGAAAATTTCTGCCCTACAAAAGATACTAAAAAACATATATATTTCAATTTATTAAAAATAATAGACAATTGTATTTATTTTTAATCTCTAGATCTACGCTTACACCTGTCAAACCTGAATGGTCTTTTTACATGACCATTCAGTCACGAAATCTGTAAGCCAGAACCTGATTTATGCATCAAAAGCAACAGCCGATATGCTAAATTGCGCAACGAAATATCGCATACCCTATTCTTTTGATTCGTAACCGCAGGAATTCACCATGCCACAATACAAAGCCCCCATTCGCGACATTCAATTTGTCATGCATGAACTGCTTAACTTTGAAGCACATTACGATGCACTCCCTGCTTATGCAGGCACCAATCGTGAGTTGATTGATGGCGTTGTTGAAGCTGCAGCTGATTTCTGTGAAAACGAACTGTCTCCGATCAACCACTCTGGTGATCAAGAAGGCTGTCATTTTGACAATGGTGTCGTTACAACACCTAAAGGCTTCAAAGAAGCTTATAAAAAATACATCGACTTAGGCTACCCATCCATGTCTGTGCCTGTAGAGCACGGCGGACAAGGTCTTCCAGGTTCACTGGGCAACGCAGTTAGTGAAATGGTCGGTACTGCAAACTGGTCATGGGGCATGTACCCAGGTTTGTCTCATGGTGCGGTCCGTACCGTTGAGCACCATGGTAGCCCAGAGCAAAAAGAACTTTACTTAAGCAAACTTGTTTCCGGTGAATGGACTGGGACCATGTGTTTGACCGAATCTCATGCCGGTTCAGACCTCGGGATCATCCGCACCAAAGCAGAACCGAATGCTGACGGTAGCTACTCAATCACTGGTCAGAAAATCTTTATTTCTGCAGGTGAGCATGACCTAGCGGACAACATCGTCCACATCGTACTCGCACGTTTGCCAGGCGCACCAAAAGGCACCAAAGGTATCTCCCTGTTCATCGTTCCAAAGTTCAATGTGAATGCTGACGGTTCAGTCGGTACACGCAATAACGTGGTGTGCGGTTCAATCGAACACAAAATGGGTATCCATGGTAACGCAACATGCGTGATTGTGTTTGAAGAAGCCAAAGGCTTCCTAATCGGACCTGAAAACAAAGGCCTGAACTGCATGTTCACCTTCATGAACACCGCACGTATCGGTACTGCGGTTCAAGGTCTTTCAGCTTCTGAAGGTGCTTTCCAAGGTTCACTCGCCTATGCAAAAGACCGTTTGGCGATGCGCTCACTGTCTGGTCCTAAAGCGCCAGAAAAAGAAGCTGACCCAATCATCGTTCACCCCGCAGTGCGCAACATGCTGTTGACCCAAAAAGCATTTGCTGAAGGTGGTCGTGCACTGGTGTACTTCCTGTCACAATTTGCTGACGTGGTTGAAGTCGCTGAAGATGCTGAACAACGTAAAGCAGCAGATGACATGTTGTCACTCCTCACCCCAATCGCAAAAGCATTCTTGACTGAAACCGGTTCAGAATCTGCTAAGCATGGCGTGCAAGTGTATGGTGGTCATGGCTTTATCGCTGAGTGGGGCATGGAACAAATCGTTCGTGATACCCGTATCGCCTGTTTGTACGAAGGAACGACTGAAATCCAAGCACTTGACTTGCTCGGTCGTAAAGTCCTCTCTACCCAAGGCGCAATGCTGCGTAACTTCACCAAAATCATTCACAAGTTCTGTGAAGCGAATGCGGGCAACCCGGCAATGGCCGAGTTCCTACAACCATTGGCGGAATTGAACAAAGAATGGGGTGACATCACTACCCGTATCGGCATGAAAGCAATGCAAAACCCAGAAGAAGTGGGTGCAGCAGCGGTTGACTACCTGTACTTCTCTGGCTATGTAACCCTTGCTTACCTATGGGCACGCATGGTTAGCGTATCTCTAGAGAAGTTGGCTGGTGATACCACTGAACGCGCATTCTACGACGCGAAAGTAAAAACTGCACAGTTCTACTTCAAGAAACTGTTGCCACGTACCCGCAGTCATGTTGCAACCATCGATACAGGTCTTGAGCCATTGATGACCATGGATGTGGATCAGTTTGCATTCTAATTGAATGTTTAGATTGAGATCAGACAAAGGCGGACGAGAGTTCGCCTTTGTTGTTTTTGGGGATTGAGTGCTTAAATGAATACGACTACTCTTCAATTAGCAGTCCAAACCCATCTGATCAATTTCCCGGAAAATAAAATGCTGACTTGCATTTACTGTAAAACTGCCAGATTCAAGAATGATAAAGGTTCAGAAGAACATGTGATTCTTTCATCTTTAGGTGGCAAAAAAACATCAAGAAATATTTGTTGCCAGGCCTGTAACAATCGTCTTGGAACCGAAATTGATGAAGAGCTTGCTAAGGAATTTAGCTTTTTTTCAACAATGCTAGATATTAAAACTGGGCGAAACAAAACCGCTCCGACACAAAAAAATGTGATCAAGCATGAGGGTTATACATACGATATTAATCCAGGTGGGTCATTCAAACTTTCTAAAGCCATTGTAACGATCGAAGATACAGCGAAATACGAAGAAAAATCTATATCGATAGTAGCTAATAGCAGTCAAGAAGTCTCAAAGCTATTTGAACAAGCTCTGAAAAAGTTTGGAGGATCATTAGAAGATTTTCAAAAATTAGATGGGACGTTAAATACCTCTTACGCCCCTACCATACATAGACAAATCGCTCTTGGAGGGGAAAAGCAACTACGCTCCATCACCAAAATGATGCTAACTTATGCAGCAACACTCATAAGTCCGGAAAGATTAAGGAATGGTTGTTTTGACCCTGCTATTGAATACATTGAGGGAAAAAACTCAGCATACGATGGAATTCAATGTGATTACATTACCCCATTCCCCGATCAACCAAGCCTCGATACGATAAATCATCGGATTTTTTTTATTACTTCTGAAAAACTAAAACTGGCAATAGGATTGATCGAAATTTACGGAAAATTAAGATTTTCAGCAATTTTATCTAAAAATTGGGAGGGACCTTCGCTATTGAAAGCCTACGCTATTGACCCAGTCACTCAAAAACAATCAAATATAGATCTCCCCATATCCGAGAAAATATTTGATTTTCTTGATCAACGTTATATGGATATAGAAAATAGTGTAAATGCTATAAGTCATATTATTCAGACATTTCAAGAGCGTCAATCTGACAAAGTGATATCTAAAATCCTATATAAAGCATTGAAAAGACACATAGCCCAGGAGGGCAGTGTTTCCAAGGAGATGATTGAGGAGTTTTCTAAAGAAGTCGCATTGGAGTTCACTAAATACTTATTCAGAATAGAGAGTTCTGAAAATATTAATCTTAAAAACTAGAAAAAAGCTATTCATTCAAGTCGACCAGCAAACTCTATAGTCATTCATCACAAACCTCACCCAACTTTTTGCTACAATAGAGCCACTTAAAATAGATCAATGGCGGAATCCAGTTTTTTTCCGTCTCCTTTGTCACTTCTATCCAATTCAGGTGCCCCATGCCGATTTATAATGCCCCACTACAAGACATGCGTTTCATCCTTAATGATGTTTTTAAAGCGGATGAATTCTGGCAAGCGACCCCTGAACTCGCACATATCGATAGTGAAACCGTCAGTGCAATCCTTGAGCAAATGGCCAAGTTTAGCCAAGACGTGTTATTGCCATTAAACCGCACAGGTGATGAAGAAGGCGCAAAGATTGAAAATGGTGCGGTCAGCACACCTAAAGGCTTTAAAGAAGCATTCACCAGCTACGCCAATGACGGCTGGGTCGGCCTAGGTGCTGATGAGCAATGGGGTGGCCAAGGCATGCCGAAGATGGTTTCGGTCATGACTGACGAAATGATCTTCTCTGCAAACCCATCATTCATGCTCTACCCGCTCTTGTCTGTAGGTGCATGTATGGCGCTAAACTCATATGCATCACAAGAACAAAAAGAACTCTACTTGCCAAAAATCTATAGCGGTGAGTGGTCAGGAACCATGTGTCTGACTGAACCCCATGCAGGTACTGACCTTGGGATTATCAAAACCAAAGCCGTTCCTAATGATGACGGTAGCTATGCGATCAGCGGAACAAAAATCTTCATCACCGGTGGTGATCATGATTTAACACAAAACATCATCCATCTCGTTTTGGCGAAAACCCCTGATGCACCTGCGGGCTCACGCGGTATTTCTCTGTTTATCGTACCAAAATTCTTGGTCAATGAGGATGGCAGCCTAGGCGACCGCAACCCAGTTGGTCCAGGCTCTATCGAACACAAAATGGGTATTAAAGCGTCTGCAACATGTGTCATGAACTTTGACGCAGCCAAAGGTTATTTAGTTGGTAAAGAAAACGAAGGTCTGGCAGCAATGTTCGTCATGATGAACTACGAACGTTTGTCGATGGGTATCCAAGGTATCGGTGCGTCTGAAGCCAGCTATCAAAACGCTGCACAGTACGCAACTGACCGTTTGCAAGGTCGTAGTGCTACTGGCGTTAAATCACCGGAAAAACCAGCGGACAGCATCCTTGTTCATCCCGATGTCCGTCGTATGCTGCTAAAAACCAAAGCGCATAACGAAGCGGCTCGCGCATTTGCCATGTATGTTGCACAGCAACTCGATATGACCAAATATAGCGACGCTGAAACCAAAGCAAAAGCAGCCGACCGTGTTGCCTTGCTGACTCCAATCGCGAAAGCATTCTTGACCGATAAAGCCTTTGAAGCCTGTGTAGACTCACAAATGGTCTTCGGTGGTCATGGTTATATCCGTGAGTGGGGCGTAGAACAATATGTACGTGATGTCCGTATTGCTCAAATCTATGAAGGCACCAACGGTGTACAAGCTCAAGATCTGATCGGCCGTAAAGTCACTAAAAATGGCGGTGCTTTTGTTGCCACCTACTTGGCTGAAATCCGTGAATTTGCAGCCAGCATGAAAGCGGAATGGATGAAGGTTTCTCTTCTAAATGCTGTGGACACCCTTGAAGCACTCACTACACTCGTGATTGCAGCATCTAAAGCCAATGCCGATGAGCCGAATGCAGCTGCAATCGATTATCTGCATGTCTTTGGTCTGGTCAGCTATGCCTATATGTTTGCCCGTATCGTAGAAGCGGCAAGTGTCAAAGAAGGTGCGTTCTATCAGAATAAAGTCGAACTGGCTAAGTTCTTCGTCACCCGCATCCTGCCAGAACTTGATGCACGTGCAAAAATGGTTCAATCAGGCTCCGCAGTGATCATGAGCTTTGATGAAGGCTATTTCACCTCACAATCGTAATCCCCAAAATATAAAGAAGCGCGGCTTAATGTCCGCGCTTTTTTTATGCAGAATAAAAAGAGATGGCTTCTTGCTCAAAACCAATGTTATCTCGATGCTTTTCCATTAGACTCAAAGCTAGACAATCAATAAAAAATGATACGGAGTATCAAATGCACCATCTTAAGTCATGGCGTAGATATGTTTCTGCGGCATTGGAATGGAGCTCTGTGGATAAAGGACTCATTCTATTAGCGGTTATTATCCCTATTTTTATACAGTATTTTCTCTGGTCGCTTTATGTCCTTAATCGCGCAGATCGTGAGACGCTTATTAACGTCAATATGGCGTGGAGCTTTGTAAAAATTGAGATTTTTCTGGTCATTATCAGTCTAGTGATCATTGTGACTGGATTATATTTACGTAAAAAACTACCCAACCTGATTTTCTTCCAACACATTGCACTGCAATTCTTTTCTTTATCGTTAGTGCTCATGAGTTATTCCATAGGAACGGCCTCGTTTTGCGCAGGTCTTGTTCTGTTAGGTGCCCCTGTTTTTGGCTTTATCCTGCTTGATCGTAAAGCCGTGTGGTGGGCGACAGGTAATGCCTTGGCCGCTCTACTCGCCCTCAGCTATGCGACCGCATATGACTGGCTCCCTTATGCACCCGTAATGATTCCGCCATCCAATCACACAAGCACTCTATTTTGGATGAATAGTTTTTTCTTCTTTGCCGCACCATTTTTTATACTCATCATCATCATGGCGGACCAGTTATTGGTCTGGTGGCGTGAGCGCGAAGAAAGAATTCGAGTCATAAGCCGTACCGACGCACTGACTGGTATCCATAATCGCATGAGTATTTTAGATTTTTTAAATCATGAAATGGTTCGCGCAGCACGACTCAATGAGCCGCTCACTATCGCTCTGCTTGATCTGGATCACTTTAAAAAGGTTAACGATAACTGGGGACACCCCACAGGCGATCGCGTGTTGAAGGATGCCGCAAAAGTCTTCCGTCAGAATATCCGAAATTGCGATGTACTAGGACGCTATGGTGGTGAGGAGTTTATTATCATTTTGCCCGGCGCGGACAGTGAAGAGGGTCAGAAGGTGATTGAACGCTGCCGAACCAAACTTGCTGAAACGGATATCCTAACCGACAGCGAAAGCTTGATTCAAGTCACGGCTAGCTTTGGTATGGTCAGTGTCCATGGTCAATGGGTGGAGTCTCATCAGTTGATTCAAATCGCAGATCGAGCGCTGTATCAAGCCAAGCATAATGGCCGTAATCGGATCGAAGTGGCTTCGCTATAGTGAGATCGTTTTGGATGATTCAAAGAAAAAAAATAGAGGCCATGGGAGCCTCTATTTTTTATTCATAAAAACAACGACTACTTGGCGGCAGCGGTAGCGACTTTGACTTCCGCACTGGCTTTTGCCTCATCGCGCGCGATGACGACACTCAAACGCGCAGGATCAATATATTTGCGAAACGCCGTATTAACTTGATCGAGGGTTAACGCACTGATCTTGTCTTCAAGTTGTTTGCTCCATGCAAAAGTACGATCCACATCCAGATAACGCACCCAACTGGCACTCAACGCCGCATCCTGAGTACGGCGTTGCTGGTTTTGTTGCAGGATTGCCGACTTCGCACGGGCCAATTCATCCGCAGTAAATCCATCTTTACGGGCAAGATTCAGTTCTTCTTTGACCGCGATATCCACTTTATCCAAATTTTGCGGGGCTGCGATGGCTTGAACATTAAAGCTTGCCGCACGGCTAATTGCGCTCACCGATAAGCCTGAACCAATACCATAAGACAATCCTTCTTTTTGACGAACACGGTCAGCCAAGCGTGACTTTAATGAGCCGCCACCGAACAGATAGTTCGCCACGACCAAGGCGGGATAATCGGCATCATCATCACCTAAATCGAGATTTAAACGGGCCTCATACACCCCGTTTTCTTTATCTGGGGCATTGACGACATCACGGATAGGAACCACATCAAAATTCTGTGGAATCACCCGCTGATAAGGTGCGGTGCTTTTCCATGCCCCAAACTCATCTTTAATAACCTGTGTAATGACAGGTGCATCAAAATCACCGACGATGGCGATCTGCCCTTGTGATGCCCCATAGAAGCCTTGATAAAACGCTTTGACATCAGCCAGAGAGGTTGCCTTGATGCTTGCGATCTGTTCATCCACGGTTTGATCAGCCAACCAATGGCCTGCTGGGTACTTATTAAAATGCTGATCAATCGCCTGCTCCGCTAAAGTACTCGGTTCATTGCGCTGGAACTCCAGTTGAACTTCAGTCTCTTTGCGTAAGCGCTCAAATTCAGCGGGATCAAAACGTGGCTGCTTCAGCACACTCGCAACCAATTTCAATGCTGCTGCCAAATTACTGCGCGTCGTCTGAAACTGATAAACATTGCCACTGATTTTAAGTTTAGAGAATTCATCGGCCAATTGCTCACGCGTGAGTGTCTTTGTCCCTCGATCAAGCATGGCATTGGTCAACTCTGCGGCAGTCTTCTTGCCAAATAAACTCTTCTCATCACCCCAATTTAGATCAATCGCCACTGTAACAGTCTCACCGCGTGATTTTTTGGGTAACAGTGCGAGCTTCAAACCACCGACTTGAATACGCTGAGTCCGTGCATCAATATTGGCTTGCGCAGGATCAAAGACCTCACCATCGGCTACGGCTTGTTTGGGTTTGTAGTCTTTAATCACTTCGGCAGCCGTAGGCGCTGCCGGAATGTCTGCACGTTGAGGCTGATCTTCCGGTAAGAAGATGCCGACGGTACGATTGTCACGCTTGAAATAATGTGCTGAAACTGCAGCCACTTGAGCCTCTGTCACCGCATTGGATTGATCACGCCCCAGGAAAAGCAAACGCCAATCACCGAGTGCAATATCGCTGGATAGTGCCACGCCCACTTTCTGAGGGTCATTCAGTAGTTTCTCGAAACTATTGGCATTGGCTAAACGGACACGATCCATTTCAGTTGGTGTTGGTGGTGTTTTGGCAAAATTCTCAACCCCGTCGATCAACGCCTGACGTACAGGTTCAATCGGCTCGCCCTTCTTGACAATCGCGCCAATAATCTCAAGGCCTGGAGCATATCCTGTGGCGCCAAAACCAAATACTTCGGTGGCTTTCCCCGTTTCCACCAGTGTCTTATATAAGCGACCATTCGGCGTGTCCGTCAAAATATCACCCGCATAAGACAAGGCATTGCTATCACTATGCAAATCACTGGGAACCTTATAGGCCAGCGTGACAATCTGCACATCGCCTTTACGACGCACGGTGACGGTACGCTCACCATCCTGTATCGGCTCAACGGTCCAGAAATCACGGATTGTACGGGTCGGTTTAGGCAGTTTACCGAATGCGTCATTGACCCAAGCCAACGTCTTTGCGGGATCAAATTGACCTGCAATGGTGAGTACGGCGTTATCGGGCTGATAATAGTTTCGATAAAAAGCCTGAAGATTCTCAATCTTGACGTTCTCAATATCGCTACGATTGCCTATCGGCGGTTTACCTGAATTAAGCCAGTTATAAGACGCACCTTGTAAGCGTTGCACCAACACACTAAATGGAGAGTTTTCACCTTTCTCATATTCATTACGCACTACAGTCATTTCGCTATCAAGATCTTTTCGCGCAATGAATGAGTTCACCATGCGATCCGCTTCGAGATTAATCGCCCACTTCAGGTTGTCATCACTGGCCTGAAAACTCTCAAAATAATTGGTACGATCCATATTGGTCGTGCCATTAAAATTGGCGCCGCGCTGACTGAAGTCTTTCGTAATCGTTGGATGAGTCGGTGTGCCTTTGAACATTAGATGTTCAAGCAAATGCGCCATACCCGTTTCACCATAATTTTCAAAGCGCGAACCAACCTCATAGGTCATGTTGACCGTCACAGTGGGTTTGGATGCATCAGGAAACAATAAGACTTTAAAGCCATTGGCAAACCGATATTCAGTAATCCCTTCTGCTGAAGGGCCTTGTCTTACCCCTGCGGGGAGTGTAATTGCGGCAATAGCATAGCTTGAAAGGCTGACACTGCTGACGGCTAAAAAACCGGACAACATCAGTGATAACGTAGAGCGTTTATAGTTTAGCGGCATGGGAGTTCAAATCTATTTTAAAGGTTGATATGACCAACTGATGAATAAGAAATTTTAATGAACCAACCTAACCTCATTCCATGAGATCAGGGTTAGTTCGCTTATCAGTTATTATTCATGATCTGGCTTTTTTTGCACGTTAAACGGGACATCCATTTGTAGGATATTGGTCAGGAAACCCCATTTATCAGCCACTTCCTCAATTTGTTTCGTCGTTGGCTTGCCCGACCCGTGCCCAGCCTTGGTATCAATCCGAATCAAAATAGGCGCAGCTCCGGCCTGATCTGTCTGAGCGGTTGCCGTAAACTTAAAGCTATGCGCAGGAACCACACGGTCATCATGATCCGCGGTACTCACCAAGACAGCGGGGTAACAGGTTCCCGCTTTTAGATTATGCAGTGGTGAGTAGGCATACAGCGCCTTAAACTCCTCAGCATTATCCGAAGAGCCATAATCTGATGCCCAAGCCCAGCCGATGGTAAATTTCTGGAAACGCAGCATATCCATGACTCCAACCGAGGGTAAAGCAGCCGCAAAGAGATCAGGACGCTGGGTCAGCGTTGCTCCAACCAAAAGCCCGCCGTTACTTCCGCCACCGATTGCAAGCTTTTGTGGTGAGGTATATTTGTGCTGAATCAAATATTCGGCCGCCGCGATGAAATCATCGAATACATTTTGCTTGTGTAATTTGGTACCTGCCAAATGCCATGCCTGACCATACTCCCCTCCACCGCGTAAGTTAGGAACGGCATAGACACCACCCATCTCTAACCAAACCAGATTAGCTGGACTAAAAGATGGCGTTAATGAAATGTCAAAACCACCATAGCCGTACAGATAGGTCGGGTTAGTGCCATCCAGCTTAATTCCTTTTTTAGATACGATAAACATCGGAACTTTGGTACCATCTTTACTCGTGTAGAAGACCTGCTCAATATTAAAGCCTTTGGGATCAAAATTGACTTTAGGCTGACGGTAAATGGTGCTGTCACCACTGGCAATATCGTAACGATAGATCGTGGTTGGTGTGGTAAAACTGGTGAATGAATAAAAGGTTTCCGTATCATCACGGTGTCCGCCTAAACCTCCCACCGAACCAATGCCCGGCAATTTCAGCTCACGAACCAGTTTTCCATCCAAGCTATAAACCTGTACCTGACTATAGGCATCTTTCAAGTAATTAAGAATTAAATGCTGCCCAACAATACTTGCGTTTTCTAGCGTCTCAGTCTTCTCTGGTACAATCACACGCCATTGATCTTTCGTCGGCGTATTCACATCGATCGCGATGATCTTGCCTTTAGGGGCCGACAGATTGCTGTTGATATAGAAAACCGATCCGACATTATCGATAAAGCTATACGTTGCATCGAAGTCATCCAGCAACTTCACGACAGGCGCATCTTTTTTGGTCAAATCTTTATAATACAAACGGTTTTTAGAGTCTGTCCCTTGCGATACACTGATAATCAAATAATGACCATCATCCGTCACAGATCCTGCAAAGCCCCACTCTTTCTGATCCTTGCGTTCATAAATCAATACATCTTCTGACTGCTTGGTTCCCAGCTTATGGAAGTACAATTTATGATAGTAATTTACATCTGCCAGTTTGGTTTTATCCGTGGGCTTGTCATAGCGGCTGTAAAAAAAGCCGGAACTATCATGTAGCCATGACGCACCAGAAAATTTGACCCATTGCAGATCATCACTCAGGTCTTTTCCCGTATCGATATCTCGCACCTTCCACTCATTCCAGTCGGAGCCTGATGCGGCTGTGCCATAGGCCAGATATTTGCCATTCGGACTGACGGCAAGCCCTGCAAGTGCAACGGTGCCATCAGTAGTCAATGTATTGGGATCCAATAAAACGCGTGGATTAACCCCTAATTTATCCTCGGTATACAGTACCGATTGATTCTGTAAACCATCATTACGGCTATAAAAATAGCGTCCCCCTTCTTTGAAGGGAGTTCCAAATTTTTCGTAATTCCAAAGCTGGGTTAAACGCTCCTTGATCACCGCACGCGCGGGAATTTTTGCCAAGAAACTTTGCGTCAACTGATTTTGAGCAGTGACCCATGCCTTCGTATCATCACTGTTTGCATCTTCCAGCCAGCGATAAGGATCTGCCACAGCAGTGCCATGATAATCATCAACCTGAGTACCCTTCTTACTCAGAGGATACACAGGTTTAGTTGCCGCAGGATCACATTGCTGGGCAAAAGCACTGCCCTGTACGAGGAGTATGGCGAGAGTTAAGGCTTTTCTAATCGACATGTTCATATCCAAATTGAGCTATAAATAGTGAATGGCATTAATTGAATCCAATATGCAAAATTTTAACCACATGGAAAATTAGTTGTCGCTAACTTACCTTAAAACATCAAATTTCGATCACAAAAAAATAAATAACATTATCTGAAAAAATCGTTTTAGACATTATCTATGAGCAAGAAGAGGGCCATGAGAAAATCTCACCACAAATGGTAAACAATGAATCACACAGCGCTTGCCCAACATTAAATGTTTTAAAATCAATACAATTAAAGCTTGGATGATTAAAATTCTCTGTGAGACATTCTTTCTTTTCAACGTCTTTTAAACAATAAAAATTAACCGATAGGTCAGTAAAACCTTTAAAATCGCCTGCGCACTAGCAACTCCTCGATTGCCTCCTGAAAAACACACCTGATCGGAATACGACTTGTCATAGGTCGGCACTATAATTGCACCTTTCTAAGCCAAGTCACTGCACCGTGATCAAACAGAGAACGTCATGAATCAAACGATAATAACCTCCCCTCAAGCACGCTTATGGCTTGTTTTAGTCGCTTTGGGTTTAGGGGGTTTTGGTATCGGCACCACTGAATTTGTAGCGATGGGGCTCATTCAGGAAATTGCCCGAGGTGTGGGTGTCAGTGTGACGCAGGCAGGACATATGATTAGCGCCTATGCCTTGGGCGTGGTGGTTGGTGCCCCGTTAATCGCGGTGCTGAGTGCAAAAGTACCGCGCAAAGGGCTGTTGCTCATTCTTATGCTGTTTTTTGCGTTGGGCAATTTTGCTACGGCTTTTGCATCCAATTTTCATGAGTTGGTGATTTCTCGTTTTATCGCCGGCTTACCGCATGGCGCATATTTTGGCGTTGCCGCGCTGGTCGCTGCAACTTTGGCTGGACCACAAAAAAGAGCCCAAGCCGTTTCTCGAGTCATGCTAGGCCTAACCATTGCAACGGTCATTGGTGTTCCCTTTGCGACATGGCTAGGACAACATTTCGGCTGGCGAAGTGGTTTTGTATTTGCCTCAGCTATCGGCATATTAACCATCATTGCAATCTGGTTTGCGATGCCAAAAATGCTTGCACCCCATGGTGCCTCGATGCGTTCTGAACTTTCAGGTATTAAAAAACCGCAAATGTGGCTGACTCTCGGCATCGCATCGATTGGTTTTGGCGGTATGTTTTCGGTCTATACCTATGTCTCCCCCATCCTCACCGACTATACCCATGTCGATATCTCCTATGTCCCCATCGCTTTATCGGTCTGGGGATGCGGTATGGTCACGGGGGGTCTGGTCGGTGGATGGCTTGCAGATCGCTCCATGAAAAAGGGGCTTTATATCATCCTCTTTTCCATCATTGTCGCCTTTCTCGTCGGGGCCTTTATGATGTCCAACCTGTATAGCGCTCTGCTCGCCTTATTCATGATGGGCGCCACAGGTATGGCGTTAGGTCCGGCACTACAAACGCGTTTGATGGATGTCGCAGGAGAGGCACAGACTCTAGCGGCCTCACTCAATCACTCCGCGTTCAACCTCGCAAATGCCTTAGGGGCATGGCTGGGTGGGGTCGTCATTAATCTGGGATACGGCTGGACATCGCCTGTTCTGGTGGGTGTCGCACTCGGTGCTGGTGGATTGGTCATCTTAATGATTTCGATGGCACTGGATCAGAAGCAGCCCAAACTGCATGTACTCCCGTCATAACAGTTACGCGTAGCTCACAGTAATTGATATAAAAAAGACAGGCTTAAGCCTGTCTTTTTTATAGTTCTTAGAGCCAATTAACCACGCTCAGTCACGATTTCCGCGCCGTTTCTCAGGGTCAAGGTCACAGGGGTTTTCTCTGCTGTTCTGAGTAAACCTGCCCATTGCTCTTCATCTAGAGTTGCGTTAGTTTTAAGGACACGTTCAATCCGTGTATTCCCTTCGCGATCTTTAAGCAAGGTTAAATCAACATGAAGCTGCCCCACATCCCAGCCTTTATGCTCAGCATACATGCGTAGCGTGATCGCCGTACATGCAGCAAGGCCTGCAAGGACGTATTCATACGGTGCAGGACCGGCATTTTGCCCGCCTGACTCAACGGGTTCATCAGCGACCAAATCAAATCCACGGGTTTGGATCTTGTGGGTAAAGTTTATCGCGGTTGAATCTATTGTGGCTGTGGCAATCGCTTTCATTTAGTGTGCTCCTTTGATATGACCTTCTAGCGCAGGGGCGATGAGACGCGTGCCCGCTTCGGGCTTGTCTATCGTTCCAAAACGCGGATTTGCTGCATTCCAATCCGCAAGTGCCTGCTCGATTTCCTCATGCGTACGTCCAACAAAATTCCACCAGACAATGATGTCTTCTTTAAAAGGCTCTCCGCCGACCAATAATAATCGCACAGCACCCGTGGTTTGTATCGTCACACTCGGACGCCCCGCTTCAAAAAAGAGTAAGGTGCCAGCGGTCAGCACTTCACCATCAGCTGTCGCCTCACCCTCCAGAATCGTTAACCCATGTTCAAAGCTCGGATCGAGTGGAAGCTCAAGAGTTGTCGCGTTAGAAGCCTCTAAATCCAAGCCCAATAGTGGACTAAAAACTTGAACTGGTGACGTAACACCTAAGCTACTACCAACCAGCACCGTCACTTTAAAGCCTTGTTTATCGACCACAGGCAACTCAGGATAGTTCTGAAAGTCTGGATCGATATGACGATGACTATCCGGCAGTGCTATCCAGAGTTGTGCGGCATGAAGGGTACTCGCAGTTTCTGAGGGTGATACTTCCGCATGGGAGATTCCACGGCCTGCGGTCATCAAATTAACCTGATGCGGGTAGATCACCTGATCGTTGCCCAAGCTATCCAAATGGCGTACTTGACCTGCGATCATCCATGTAAAGGTCTGTAGTCCGATATGGGGATGCGGACCGACATTCATGCCGTCACCCGCTGCAAAATTAACAGGCCCAGCATGATCTAGGAAGCACCATGCTCCGACCGTGCGACGTGCTCGACTAGGCACCATACGAGAAATTTTTAAGCCTGTACCGATCTCTGCAACGCGGCCTTCGATACGGGTAATAGGATATTGGCTTGTCATGTTCGCTCCAAAACGATTGAGATGCCTGCCCTTGCATTTGAATAATAAGAATATCGATCAATAGATCTATGAGTCTCTATTGACCTCTGATCTTATAGGCATTTCTTCATCATAAGATGGCCTAAATTGTATCGTTTATTTGAGCAGCAGAAGCCCCCATGAAAAGTACGGTGTGTTCTAAAGTTAGAACAGCAAGTTGTATAAGACTTTCATATAAAAAAAAGCTCACTTATAAATAAGTAAGCTTTTTGATTTCACACGACTGCCTCAATCGACTTTTGTCATCGATTGAAAGAGATGGCTCAAACTTAAGAGTGTGTCATATCCAGCGGCACAACCCATTGTGCAAACTCAGCTTCAGTGACATAGCCGAGTGCCAAAGCCGCTTCTTTCAGGCTAGTGCCTTCTTTATGCGCTTTCTTGGCAATCGCAGCTGCTTTGTCATAACCGATATGCGGATTAAGCGCAGTGACTTGCATGAGGTTCTTGGCAAGATTTTCTTCGATTTTTGGCAGATTCGGTTCGATACCCACCGCGCAGTTATCGTTGAAAGCCAAGCAAGAGTCAGAAATCAACTGGATGCTTTCAAGCACGTTGTGCACCATAACTGGCTTGAACACATTGAGCTGGAAGTTACCTTGGCTACCAGCGAATGCAACAGAAGCATCATTACCAAACACCTGTACGGCAACCATGGTCATCGCTTCGCTTTGTGTTGGATTGACTTTACCCGGCATGATGCTGCTGCCTGGTTCATTCTCAGGAATGTTCAACTCACCGATGCCGTTACGTGGACCACTGGCCAACCAGCGAACATCGTTTGCCATCTTCATCAAAGCACCCGCTAAAGTACGCAAGCTCGCACTGGTTTGGACCAACGCATCATGTGCACTCAGTGCTGCAAATTTATTTGCAGCACTTTTGAATGGGAAACCGGTTTCTTTTTCGTAGTATTCAGCAGCCAACGCGCCAAATTTAGGATGAGCATTTAGACCAGTACCGACCGCTGTACCACCGATTGCCAACTCATACAAACCAACCAATGCATGACGCACTTCAGCCACACAGTAATCAAGCTGTGCAACCCAACCGCCAATTTCTTGACCCAAGGTAATCGGTGTGGCGTCTTGTAAGTGGGTACGACCGACTTTCACCAGATCTTTGTAGGCTTCTGATTTTGCAGCCAAGGTGTCACGTAGGACTTTCACACTTGGGAATAGTTTTTCATTCAGTTCGAGTACAACGGCAATGTGCATCGCTGTTGGGAAAGTATCGTTACTGGATTGACCACGGTTTACGTGATCGTTTGGGTGAACTGGGGTTTTGCTACCCAATACGCCACCAGCGATTTCAATTGCACGGTTTGAGATCACCTCATTTGAATTCATGTTGCTTTGTGTGCCTGAACCAGTTTGAAACACCACTAGTGGGAAATGCGCATCCAGCTTACCTGCAATCACTTCATCTGCTGCTTGGATGATCAAGTCTGCGATATTCACAGGAATCTGACCCAAATCACGGTTGGCTTCTGCGGCACCTTTTTTCAGAATACCGAGGCTACGAATCATCGGACGGGTAAATTTAAAACGATCTACACCAATGGGAAAATTCTGAATACTACGCTGGGTTTGTGCACCCCAATAGCGACTGTTTTCGACGTCAAGCGCGCCCATAGTATCGGTTTCTATACGTGTACTCATATTTTCCTCGTTTAGCGGTGAGATGGTAAACATCATCGGTTGGAATAGTGAGCGCAAACCTATAATCGTCGATTATAGGTGCGCCTAGAATGGCGTGACGTGACCATTTTGAATCAATGGTTTTTCGGCTGCGACGATTATACAAAAATTTGATTACGGATGGCATGTATTCGTTAAGATAAGCGTATCGCTTCGGTATACAACTAAAAGCTAAAAAAGATGCTTTTAATCGTAAGGAATGCCCAAAAAATTGATTGATGGAGAGTATTTTTGAATCAGATCACCGTGACATCCCCAATCACATGGCAGCTTCTGGCATTCAAAGCCCTATCAACAGATCAGTTATATGAGATATTAGCACTGCGTGCGCAGGTTTTTGTGGTCGAGCAGAATTGTGCGTATCAGGATATCGATGGCATTGATCGCGATGATGAAACCTATCACTTACTTGGGTATCAGAATCATCAGTTGGTTGCTTATCTACGCTTGATGGCACCCAGTGCTCTCCCTGAATCTGTAAACACCATCAAATATGCAAAGATAGGTCGTGTGGTGATTTCACCGGATGCCCGAGGCATGGGATTAGGTCATCGACTGCTTGAACAAGGTCTGATTGCAAACAAGCAACTATGGGCTAACCCACCCCTCTATATCAGTGCACAAAAATATCTGCTTGAATTCTATAAAGGCTATGGCTTTGTCGAAACGGGAGAGGAATACCTCGAAGATGGTATTCCTCATATTGCGATGATGAGAACAACTGCGGAAGTGAATTATATTGCTTGAAGCCAGATAGCAAGCAGCCACGTTATGCAGCGGTTTTTTGTAAGACGCGCGCTAGAATTTTGTCCTCAAGAGTCGCAAAAGCAATATTGCCGCGCTGGCGTGGGCGCGGTAAATCAATGCGCTCATCAAGGGTAATCTGTCCATCTTCAATCAGCAGCACGCGATCCGCCAGTGCAATGGCTTCAGACACATCATGCGTCACAAGCAGTGCGGTAAATCCTAAACGTTGCCAAAGTGCTTCGATCAAGGCCTGCATATCGATTCGGGTGAGTGCATCCAGTGCCCCGAGCGGTTCATCCAAAAGTAGCAAACGAGGATGATGAACCAATGCGCGGGCTAATGCGACACGCTGTTTCTGCCCACCAGATAAACGTGCGGGCCACTCACCGGCTCGATCGGCAAGACCAACTTGAGCTAGGACGTTTACGGCATTCGGTCGTTGGTCTTTTTTAAGACCCAGTGCAACATTATCAATGACAGATTTCCATGGCAAAAGGCGCGAATCCTGAAACATAACGCGTAGATCAGAGTGTAAACCTTTGCTCGGGGCACCATCATAGAGAATCTCTCCCGAACCCTGCTCCAAGCCAGCGATTAAGCGTAATAGCGTACTTTTACCGCAACCACTGCGACCAACAATGGCCACAAATTCACCCGACTTAAACTCAAGCGAAATATGCTTCAGCACGGCACGTTGATCATACTGCTTACTCACATCATCCAAGCTTAACACGATGCCTTCGGCTTGTTGATTCGTTGCATCACTCATCACAAGACTCCTAAAAATGATTGAAGTTCCAATACCTAAGTTTCAATACCAAAATAGCAGAGATAGCCTTACCATCAGCCCTTAGCCCTGATATCCCGGATGCCACCTCAACCAATACCGCTCGAGTAAGCGTGCAAATACGTCCGCCAGTTTACCCAAGATTGCATAGAGCAGAATCCCCACCAACACCACGTCTGTTTGTAAAAACTCACGAGCATTCATGGTCATATAGCCGATACCCGACTGCGCGGAGATCGTCTCTGAGACAATGAGCAGTACCCAGACCAGTCCTAGCGAGAAACGCACACCGACCAGAATCGAGGGCAATGCACCGGGCAGAATAATTTGCCGATAGAGCTGCCAATTATTCAGACCATAACTGCGGCCCATCTCGATCAATGCCGGATCAACTGAACGAATACCATGAAATGCATTGATGTAAATCGGGAAAAAAACACCGATCGAAACCAAAAATAACTTGGCAGTTTCTTCAATCCCAAACCAGAGAATCACTAGAGGAATCAACGCAAGTGCCGGGATATTGCGAATCATCTGAAAGGTTGTATCGAGCAAGGTTTCGGCAAGTTTGATAGACCCTGTCAGCAGACCAAAAAACAAACCCAGACTGCCGCCAACCACAAAACCCATCAATGCACGCCACGCACTGACACTCACGTGATGCCACAGCTCCCCAGACGCACTTAACGTATAAAAAGCCTTGGCTACATCGAGGGGTGCGGGTAATACACGACTAGACAGCCAGCCCGTTTGTGCAGCGATCTGCCATATCACCAGAATCAAAAATGGTACGACCCAAGGTAATAAGCGTTTCAGCACGCGGACAATCAGCTTTGGTTTGGCAGATGCAACCGTACTTAAATCGACAATATCCAAAGCGACCGTTTGAGACGCTGCTTGTGGCAAGGTAACGGTTTTGGTTTGTCCCGTTTGTGCAGGACTGTCATGTGTCAATGCATTACTCATCTAAAGCCCCTGTTGCCATCAATCAACTTTGTGAAACCAACGGCACTTCAGTGCTTGGCTTTGCTTTCGGCACGAATTGATTCGCTACAACTTCACCAAAAGGTCCTGTCAGCTGCTGACCCGGTAATTTTTGTTGTAATTCGATCGGCAGTAATGGGAAAACCAGCTCAGCAAAACGATAAGCTTCTTCCAGATGCGGATAGCCCGAGAAAATAAAGTGGTCTAAACCCAGTGCGGCATATTCTTGGATGCGATCGGCAACTTGCTGCGGTGAACCCACCAATGCTGTTCCAGCCCCACCGCGGACAAGCCCGATCCCGGCCCACAAATTCGGACTGATCTCGAGTGCTTCGCGGCTGCGGTTTTTACCGCCATTATTGAGCTCAGCCATACGACGCTGACCCACCGAGTCCATCTTGGCAAAAGCCGCTTGGGCATTGGCGACAATCTGGTCATCCAGACGACTGATCAAACGATCTGCTGCTGCCCATGCCTCTTCTTCTGTTTCACGCACGATCACATGCAAACGAATGCCAAATGTAACTTTACGGCCATGCGCTTCCGCACGCTCACGAACCAGTGCCAATTTCTCGGCAACCGCAGTTGGGGGCTCGCCCCAAGTGAGATACGTATCGACCTGCTCCGCAGCCAATTCATTTGCAGCCGCTGATGAACCACCAAAATAGATCGGTGGATATGGACGTTGCAAAGGCGGATAAATCAGCTTGGCACCTTTAACAGAGAGTTGCTTGCCTTCATAATCAACTGACTGCCCCTCTTCCGCGGTATTGTGACTCTTAGTCAGAATTTCACGCCAAATGCGTAAAAACTCTGCGGAGGCTTCATAGCGATCCGCATGACTGGAGAACACGCCATCACCTTCCAGTTCGATCTGATCACCACCGGTGACCAAGTTCACCAGCAAACGACCCCCGGACAAACGATCAAAAGTTGCCGCCATCCGTGCCGCTAATGCGGGCTGAGTCAGTCCCGGACGTACGGCGATCAAAAAACGAAGATTCTTAGTGGCATCAATCAAGCTTGATGCAACCACCCATGGGTCTTCACATGAGCGCCCAGTCGGTAAAAGTACACCGTAATAACCCAAAGTATCGGCAGCTTGTGCAACTTGCTTTACATAGCTCAGGTTAACCTCGCGTGCGCCTTCACTCGTCCCCAGATAACGGCTATCGCCATGTGTTGGAATAAACCAGAGAATCTTTAAGGCATTGGGAGCACGGTCTTGTGCGATATTGCTATTGGTCATTTTTAATCTTCCTCTCAACAAGACTTAAACTTTAATTTTCGATACAAATAGAACTCAAATGGGGTGATTTAAATCATTAAGACGTTTACTGGTACGGCTTCAATGAGTCGGTTTCCACACTAAATCAGCAACTTGAATTTTTGCTGGTATTAACCCAAGCTCTTGAAAGCTGTCCGCAACACTCTGTTGATTTGCGATGAGTGCTGCAGGAACTGGGGTTGCTGGGGATGCTGGACGTCTTGATAAAAACAACGTCACGGTCTGCTGATCTAGACCGCTAAAACTCGATATATATTTAACGGCATCCAAACGATTACTTTGAATAAACTCATCAGCGACCGATAAGGATTTCAAAATCGTTTTAATGCTTTGCGGATATTTCTCAACCAGTGGTTTTGAAGCCAGATAGAATGAATTGTTATCCGATAGTCCTCGACCATCCGCAAGTGGACGCGCCTTAATCGAGACTTGGGTTGCCGCGTAATAGGGATCCCAGATTGCCCATGCATCAACACTGCCGCGTTCAAATGCAGCGCGGGCATCCGCAGGGGCCAAGTAGATGGGTTGAATATCTGTCCATGTCAGTCCGGCTTTTTTCAAAGCGCGAATTACCAAAAAGTGGGCACTAGAGCCCTTTTGGAAAGCAATCTTTTTTCCTTTCAAATCACTGAGACTATGCAACTTTGAATCAGCCAAAACCAAAATCGCAGAACTGCGTGGTTTCGGGGGCTCACTGCCGATGTAATACAAAGGCTTGCCCGCAGCTTGCGCAAAGACTGGTGGCGTATCACCAGTAAAGCCCAGTTCCAGACTGCCAACTGACAGTGCCTCTAAAATCTGCGGCCCTGCAGGAAACTCCACCCATTTCACTTTAGTTTGTGGAAACGCTTTCTCAAGTGCTCCCTGTTGCTTCAAGATCACCAAATTGACGGCTGATTTCTGAAAACCGATTCTAAGCTCCGATGGAGCGAAT
Source organism: Aquirhabdus sp. (assembly GCF_046462495.1). Lineage (NCBI taxonomy): Bacteria > Pseudomonadati > Pseudomonadota > Gammaproteobacteria > Moraxellales > Moraxellaceae > Aquirhabdus > Aquirhabdus sp. Next base: position 286,731 of record NZ_JBKGVE010000012.1, read on the forward strand.
TCTGCTGCGATAGCAACATGCACCAGACCGACACTGAATACCGCTATAGTCACTTGCATGGCATAAGCTAATAATCGCTCATACCATGCTAATCGCAAGTGATTTAATGCATTGATCAAGACGTTCATTTTCGATCCTTCATCGATAAGTACGATTAAACGCTTTATTTTTTCAATGCCGCATCGGCAACTTTGAGTGGTTTAGGAATCAGCTTTTGTTGATAAAACACATCGGCGATTTGCTGCTGCTGAGCGAGAACCGCTGGCGTGACGGGCTTAACCCCAAATCCTGAGCGCTGAAAAGACAACTCTAAAATATCGGAACTTAAGCCCACGCTTGGCGACAGTGCGGTCGCCGCATCTTTAATATTCTTACTGACCCAAATATCTTTCTTCGCGGTCTCATCAAGTACCACACTCAGCACATCAGGTCGTGCCGAGGCATAACTGCGTGATGCCAGATAAAACTGAGTGTTATTCACAAGGTTCTTGCCATCAGCAATAACTTTCGCACCGATCTGCTGTTGTGCAGCCGCAAGGAAAGGATCCCAGATCACCCAGGCATCCACCGCCCCACGCTCAAATGCTGCACGCGCATCGGCAGGTGCCAGATAAATCGGCTGAATATCTTTATAGGCAATTCCGTATTTTTCGAGTAACTTCACGAGGAGATAGTGAACATTTGAGCCTTTATTCAGCGCAATCTTCTTCCCCTTGAGTTCAGCAAAAGACTTGATGGTGGAGTTCTTTTGCACAACCACCGCTTCACCCGCTGGTGCAGGTGGCTCATTGGCAATATAGACAATCGGTGCACCCGCAGCTTGAGCAAAAATAGGTGGGGCTTCACCGACCACGCCATAATCAATCGCACCTACATTTAAGCCTTCGAGCAATTGTGGACCGCCGGGAAACTCTGTCCACTTCACAGTAACCCCTTGCTGTGCTAGCCGCTTATCCAATGCGCCATCCGCTTTGAGTAGCAGCAAAGTGCCATACTTCTGATAACCGATACGCAACTCTTTTGGATTAATATCGGCATGAGATAGACTGGTAACCATCAGCAATGTCGCCGCAATCGATGCACTGATAAACTTGCTAAACCCCGACACACTTTTGATAGGGTGATGAATTTGAGGAACGCGATCAACGCTCACAGAGGTGGTCATGGAGATTTCTCTTTTAATATTTTGATAAACAAAAGCGTAAAGAACAGCAATCTCATATCAACAATTTTTGTCGAATGCACACTGCTATAAAACACGAATATGAGTTATAAAATTAAAAGAAATCACTTGTTATGACCACCAAGCATTCCTGCTATAGATTTCGTTTTTATAGATAAGAGCGGATGAAATTCATAATGCTTTGAATATTGAAAGGATAGAGCCGAACGCTCATATCAGATTAAAATGCTACTAGATCCGGCTCTACTCGCCGACAAGATATAAAAAAACCGCGAATCAAATTCACGGTTTTTTTATATGTACGATGGTTTAAATTGAAGGATACATCTCTTAACCCTTACGATACTCTCCCCAACGATTTGTTCTTCTAAAAGTTCCCAAATCATTGAAGCGCACACCAACCTCACGCATGACCCCATACGCCTTATGTGCGGTGAGCTGACGAATATAAAACGGCTCCTTCACCACAAAATGATGAATGGCATGTGTGCCGCCAAAGTTAAAGCAGAACAATTGCATCGGCATCATCCACCATGGGTTTAACACTTGAGTTTGTTTGATTACATCACGTGGATCGATATCGCCGTAGTAATGCATATTTGAACTAACAAACTGCAAGCAGAATGATCGCAATAAATTTGGCAGCACCCAGACAACTGCCAAAAAGTTCACCACAGCCATGATGCTCACCAGCCATACTGGCCAAATCAAGCTATAACCAACGTGCGGTGCAACCCAATCCGCGACGTGAAACAGGACAAAGCTATACAACAGTCCATAGTGCAGATAACTCAATGGAATAAAACCAATCAATTGGGCTTTCAACGCGGTACGGCGTTCTTCTTTAGGTTGGGCTTTAATAAACAATTCAACCATCTGATGCATTTGAAAAGGGCGCAGATATACCGACATCAATTGATCGCTGATGATCAGCAAACGACGAATCCCCCACGGTTCACCATTGCTAATCCCACGCTCCTCAAGATCATGTTCCGTCCCTGAGTATTTGTGATGATGCAAATGCATGCGACGGCGCGTCCAAGGACTGATCGTATTCGGTCTTGCGAGCCAAACCAGCCCCATCATCACATTATGTGCCCATGGGGTCTGCTTAAAATACATATAGTGAATTAAATCATGCTCAAGCTCGTGAGTCAGTGATGCAAAGATTGCAATCACTGGAATACAAATCCAAAACGGGATCAACGATTGGGAGTAGAGCCATGCACTGCCTAACATACCCAGCAGTGCAAAGGCTAAAATGCTGGCACCAATGGTATTCTGACGATAAAGAATTGGGTAGCGCACGCGCAGGTCTACGCCTGCTTGCATCACGATGGTACGGACTTTTTGAATTTTTGCTTGTTCAGTCATGGCTGACATATTGGAAGTCACTACACACTCTCCGCAAGGATGGGTTCATAGTGACTAATTTAATCTGAGATTTAAATGCACGTGAGATGAGCCTGTGCCAATCTAGGTGTCATTTTAGGCCAGTGGATTCATAGATTGCACTTATAACGTCGTTCGATACTCACTCGGTGTCTGTCCTGTCCAGCGCTTGAATGCACGGGTAAAATTAGAGCGATCCTGATAGCCTAAGCGTTGAGAGACCTCATCGATGCTCAGTGCCGAACTTTGAAGCAAAGCGTAAGCATCCCGTAACATCACCGATTCTAACAATTCAGAAAAACTTAAGTTTTGCTCAGCGAGTTTCCGTTTGAACGTTCGTTCAGACAGATGCAATTGTGCAGCAATGCTGGGTAAATCGGGATACTGTCCTGCTTGGCACTCAAGCAAAGCACGGACACGATCCAGCCAGTTTTCAGTCAGTCCTAACCTTGCAAGTTCAGACTCGCCTTGACTGATCACTAACTGTGCCATCGCAGGATTCGCTGTACTAATGGATTGATCCAGCATGTGTGCCGAGAAGCGAAATTGATTAGCAGCTTGATTGAAATAAAGTTTGGGTAGACGATCCTTGTAGGCAGCAAAGTAGTCGGGTTCAGGATAATCAAAATAAAGCTGAAGCTGTTGATATTTCCCCGGTGCGTATTGACCCACTAATAAAGAACGAAAAATCTCCGAGACTTCGATCAAAAAATTTTCAATCGCAAAAGTCCGAAAATGCCATAACGGAAAAGCCTCCTCCACCGTAACGACTGCCATTTCATCTTGGATATCAAATCCAAGCTTAAAAAAAGGCACTTGTGTGGGTAAGAAACGCGTCCCGAGTTCGATCGCATCTCGCAGTGTCGCACAGCTCATCAAGCCATAACCGATAAAACCCGCTTTGGTGAGATTGCTACGTAAGCCTATTTCAATCGCCAGACTTGGATCATGGGTCAGTTTAAGCAGGTTATGGACAATGATTGCCTGTTGCCAAGCGAAAATACGCGCTTGAGGCTGTAATAGTGTGCTAGCAATGAGATCGGTATGGGCCAACAATTGTTCAGCCTTTATACCGCGACTTTCTGCTAAACGCAGCATGTAGCTGGCATACGTTGCCGCTAAACTCGTCTGTAGCATGTCACGTTGTTTGAATAAATCCATGATCGGTTATGCCAATTCTTAATTATTAAAAATAATGTTCTCACGATCCTGCGAAACATAAGTTTGGGGTTATTACAGATGATCATATCAGCTTGTGCGTCTCGTGATATTGCCCCAACCATCAAAACCTTTCATTAAAAAGATCAATACAACAGCAAATGCCGTATTACTGCGGTTCTATGGGTTCATTTTCAAAGCTCTCTATAAAACACCGCATTTACTCACAAAACCATTCACTCAAATCTTTTATGCTTAATGGCTTGATTGATCGATCATCCCGCTCATCATTCTGATGGTGATACCCCCCCCATTAATCAGGCACAAGGAATAGAATGCCATGAATTCAGGTCAAGCTCATTCCTCAAAATTCGCGACTGTGATTCGAGTTACCAGCGGTAACTTTTTAGAAATGTTTGATTTTTTTGTTTTTGGTTTTTACGCAACCTATATCGCAAAGACGTTCTTCCCCACCAACGATCCCTTCTCATCACTACTCCTCACCTTTATGACGTTTGGGGCTGGATTTCTAATGCGTCCGTTGGGCGCGATCATTCTGGGTTCTTATGTTGACCGAGTCGGGCGACGTAAGGGTCTTATTTTGACACTGGGTATGATGGCACTGGGTACCATGCTGATTGCCTTTGTTCCCGGCTATGCCTCCATCGGGCTTTTTGCACCATTCCTCGTTTTGATTGGTCGATTACTACAAGGATTCTCCGCTGGGGTGGAACTCGGCGGTGTCTCAGTCTACTTATCGGAGATGGCCACACCTGGCAACAAAGGTTTCTATGTCAGTTGGCAATCGGCTAGTCAGCAAGTCGCTATTATCTTTGCTGCAACTTTAGGATATGTCGTCCAGCAAACCCTTTCCCCGGTGCAAATCGGCGAATGGGGCTGGCGCATTCCGTTTTTTGTGGGATGTATGATCGTACCGATCTTGTTTGTGATCCGGCGCTCCTTGCAGGAGACCGAAGAGTTCATGGCCCGTAAACACAAGCCAAATCTACGGGAAATCGTGCAATCGATGAAAAGCAACTGGTTACTCATTGTCCTTGGTATGATGATGGTGTCGATGACCACGGTTTCATTTTATTTGATCACCGTCTATACCCCGACTTTTGGCAAGGCAGAACTCAATCTATCCACAACCGACTCTCTACTGGTCACACTTTGTATCGGCATATCAAATTTTATTTGGCTGCCGATTATGGGCACCCTATCCGATCGGATTGGTCGTAAGCCACTCCTCGTGGTATTTACGATTCTCACGATTCTCACTGCCTATCCCGCATTATCATGGCTGGTTTCGATACCCACCTTTAAAAACATGCTGATCGTCGAATTATGGCTGTCTTTTCTCTATGCCAGCTACAATGGCGCGATGGTTGTTGCCCTGACGGAGATTATCCCTGTTGAGGTACGTACCGTGGGATTTTCACTGGCCTATAGTCTGGCAACCGCAATTTTTGGTGGGTTTACTCCTGCCATTGCGACATCCTTGATTCAGGAAACAGGCAATAAGGCCTCACCGGGGTTATGGATGACCTTTGCTGCCATTTGTGGTCTGGTTTCCACCTTGATTCTGTATAGAAAAAACAAGATGATCCAAAGCAATACTGTGCTTGCCAAATGATATGATCAAAAAAGGGCGCTAAAAGCGCCCTTTTTTTGATCCGATCGTCTTGAACTATTTCGTCTCAGCAAACAGCTCACGCCCGATCAGCATCCGGCGAATTTCCGACGTTCCAGCGCCAATCTCAAAAAGCTTTGCATCACGCCATAAGCGACCTGCGGGATAGTCATTGATATAACCATTCCCCCCCAAGACCTGAATCGCCTGGCCAGCCATCCATGTGGCTTTCTCCGCGGCGTAAAGGATTGCTCCGGCTGCATCTTTGCGAGTTGTCTCGCCGCGATCGGCTGCCTTGGCTACCGCATACAAATAAGATGCACAGGCGTTATACCCCACATACATATCAGCGAGTTTGCCCTGCATGAGCTGAAATTCTCCAATGGCTTGTCCAAACTGCTTGCGCTCATGAATATAAGGCACAACCACATCCAGTGCTGCCGCCATAATCCCAAGTGGTCCGCCAGCAATAAGAATCCGTTCGTAATCCAATCCAGACATTAACACCTTGACGCCACCATTGAGCCTGCCCAAAACATTTTCAACAGGCACTTTGCAATCTTTAAAGATCAATTCGCAGGTATTTGAGCCGCGCAGGCCCAACTTGTCGAGCTTTTGCCCCGTACTAAAACCCGCAAAGGATTTTTCAATAATAAATGCAGTAATTCCCTTGGATTTTGCCGAGACATCGGTCTTGGCATAGACAATCAACGTATCCGCATCAGGTCCATTGGTGATCCACATCTTATTGCCATTCAATACATAGTGATCGCCGTCTAAATCAGCGCGCAGCTTCATGCTAACAACATCTGACCCTGCCTCGGATTCAGACATGGCCAAAGCGCCAATGTGCTCACCACTCACCAGCTTAGGGAGATATTTACGCTTTTGTGTCTCTGTACCATTCAAACGCAGTTGATTCACACACAGATTAGAGTGAGCACCATAGGATAATCCCACCGCAGCCGACGCACGGGAAATTTCTTCAGAAACGATGACATGGGCCAAATACCCTAATCCGGCTCCCCCAAACTCCTCTTCCACTGTGATCCCGAGCAAACCCAGATCACCCATTTGGCCCCAGAGCTCTAGCGGGAAGTGATTATTCTTATCGATTTCCTGAGCAATAGGTGCAATTTCGCGCTGCGCGAATTGACGCACCATATCGCGTAGGGCAACAATTTCTTCACCTAAATCGTGGTTAAAGTTAGAGATATACATAATGCATTTATTTCCTTATTGAGCAACAATGACAAATAACCCATTCAAACTGAATCTGATGGCACACCCATGACAACGTCTAATCCCGACAACACCTCTGCCCCATTCAATAAAGCGTCGAACGACCCATTGCACGGGCTGACACTGGCAATCATTCTTGAACGACTAGTCTCGATTTATGGCTGGGAAGAGCTCGCCCACTTTATTAATATCCGCTGCTTTACCTTTGACCCCAGTATCAAGTCTAGCCTTACTTTTTTACGTCGCACACCTTGGGCCAGAAAACAAGTCGAAGACTTCTATGTCGACTATGGGCACGGTGTCTGGCTGGAGCGTGAGCGCCTGAATCACGCCTCGACTTCAGATCCGATTTAATCAGCCCCTCGATACCAAAATACTTTTATCTACGCCTTGAGTCTCCCCCAAGGCTAAAATCTATGCGGTTAAAATAACCTGTACACCTTCAAAAAACGCTACAATAGCCTCTTAAAATGCTTACCCCTCAATACGATTCGCTCTGCTCTTGCTGTACACATTTAAATTGCTTAACCTTTTGCTTAATCTTTTGGACATTCCCATGAAAATCATTGCCCGTAACCTCTCTCGCGAAACCACCGAAGAAGAGCTAAAAGCCCTGTTTGCTGAGTTCGGTGTCGTGCAATCTTGCACCTTGGTCATGGACAAGGAAACTGGTAAATCCAAAGGTTTTGGTTTCATCGAAATGCCACTCTACGAAGCCCGCACCGCGATTAAACGCTTAAATACCAAGCGTATTGCCGGTAGTGTCATCCGTGTCAAAGAAGCCGAAGAAACTCCAAAATAATTAGAATTAGACCTCTACCTGTCTGTGCGACAGCATCATCATTTCTCATCGATGCTGTCGTTTAATCACTTGTAGCCACTTGCCTCAATCTGCATTAATGACTAACAGTACTTGGCGTTTCTTAACCTGCAACCCCACATGGGCAGAAATCGCACCCACTACACCATCACAGTTTGCTTTGATCTGCTGTTGAATTTTCATCGCTTCCAAGATCACCAAAGTCTGATCTTTGACCACAGTTTCCCCTTCCGCCACAAGAATATTCACCACGGCTCCATTCATCGGTGCGCGAATCTGACCATCGCCCGCTTCTTCGCTACTGGCGGGTGGCGCGTGCGTGACGTCGACAATCGTGAGATTGCCATTTGCCATATCTAAGTAGAGCGTGTCATCCACATGAACATAGGCTACAGACTTGCGGACACCCTGCCAGATATAAACCAGTTGGTTTTCAAGACGAGAAATGATCTCTAAGCCTTCAGTTTGACCTTCATGCTGCAAACAGAAACGTGAGCCAGCTTGGTCTATAGCTAACTTATAGAGTTGCTCGCCAACTTGCAGCTTCAACGGAATCGCAGGAGCAATCCCCGTATGCCAACCGCTTTGCGAAGTCTGATGAACAAATAAACTGGCCGCAACCGCCAAAGCTTCATGGGACGCCACAGCAAGCTTGAGACTAATGTCTTGTGCAAAATGCTCTGTAATAAATGCAGTATTGGTATCACCTGAAACCAGCACGGGGTTTTGCAAAAGATTGACTAAAAATTGCTTGTTGCTGTTTACACCCAAAAGCACCGTATCTTGCAAGGCTCTCGCAAGTAAACGCACCGCATCAGTCCGCGTTTTGCCATAGGCAATGACTTTGGCAATCATCGGATCATAGTGTGGACTGACTTCGCCAAGACTGGTCATGCCATGATCCACACGAACATTCGGCAAGTCAGCAGGTTGCCAAAGCAGAATTTCACCCGTTTGCGGCAGGAAGTCCACACCCGGATCTTCCGCATAGAGACGGACTTCAACCGCATGGCCTGTCAGTGTCAGTTCTTCTTGTGCAAGCGGCAGTGTTTCTCCATTTGCCACGCGTAATTGCCACTCAACCAGATCCAGCCCCGTAATCAACTCCGTCACAGGATGTTCAACTTGCAAACGGGTATTCATTTCCAAGAAATAAAAATTGCCTTGGCTATCCAGCAGAAACTCAACCGTACCCGCACCAACATAATCACAAGACTTGGCTGCCGCAACAGCGGCTTCCCCCATTCGTTTGCGTAGATCAGACGTCATCACCGGACATGGCGCTTCTTCGACGACTTTTTGGTTACGACGCTGAATAGAGCAATCACGCTCAAACAGATAGACATGATTACCATGGGTATCACCAAACACTTGGATTTCAACATGGCGCGGTGCAATCACTGCACGCTCCAGAATCATTTCACTGGACCCAAAGGCATTTAGCGCTTCTGATTGCGCGGTCTCAAGCGATGACTTCAATTCACTTTCTTGATGTACCAAACGCATTCCGCGGCCACCACCACCCGCAGAGGCCTTCACCATCAGCGGAAAACCAATTTTCCTGCCTTCAGCAATCAGATTATCAAGGTCTTGATTGCCACCTTGATAGCCGGGAATACACGGCACATTGGCCTCTAACATGGCGATTTTTGATAGCCGCTTACTGCCCATGAGCTCAATGGCCGCAGGCGTTGGACCGATAAAGGTAATCCCTGCTTCAACACAGGCTTTAGCAAAAGCTGCATTCTCTGATAGAAAGCCATAGCCCGGATGGATCGCATCAGCACCCGTTTTCTTCGCGGCGTCTAAAATATGATCCACGCGTAAGTATGAATCCGAAACTTTAGCAGGACCAATACACACAGCCTCATCCGCAAACTGCACGTGTAATGCATTGGCATCAGCTTCAGAATACACTGCAACAGTACGATAACCCAGGGCTTTGGCAGTGCGCATGACACGCACTGCGATCTCGCCGCGGTTTGCGATCAGGACTTTGGTAAATGCCATACGGCCTCCGTGCAACAAAATTTGAAAAGTTGTTTTTATCTAAAAAATCCCTTCCCAGATGAAAGTCGTTCGGAAAGGGGCATTTGTTAAACCACTCGTTATTCAGCCCAAGTCGGCAGACGCTTCTGAACGAAAGCCATGGTGCCCTCGAGCCCTTCACTACCTGACACAGCTTCTGCAAACTGAACAGCCACATCATCCAGTAAGGTATCCAAGGGTACATGTCCTACACGATGTAAAATGGACTTGGTCACACGACTGGCTTTGGGTGCTGTGCGACGGATTTGCCCAACGACCTCATCAATCGCTGCATTCAATGCGTCTACACTGCTAAAGAGTTCATGGACCAAACCAATCCGATAAGCTTCTGCACCGCCGAAACGATTGCCCAGTAATGCCAAACGACGGGCTTGCGTTAATCCAATGCGCTGCACCACAAAAGGCGCAATCTGCGCAGGAATCACACCAAGACCCGTTTCAGGCAAACCAAACTTTGCACTATCCAGACACAGGGCCACATCTGACACACACACAAGACCAAAACCGCCACCAAGCACTGCTCCTTCAAGGACGGCAACAACAACTTGCGGCGCTTGATTGACCAGATTAATCAATGTGCCAAAGCCTCGATTGAACGCAACATAGGCAGCATTAGAACCTTCTTGATTGGCCAACAACCGCAGATTCGACATGTCCTTGATATCGCCACCTGAACAGAAGTTGCCGCCTTTACCGCGAAGCACAACGCCACGGATCGTTTCACTGTCAGCAAGCGTGGTGAATAGTTCAATCAGCTCAGTCACCATCAGTTGACTCATGGCATTGCGGGCATCAGGACGATTCAAGCGCACATGCAAAATCGCGCCTTGTTGTTCAAGAATCAGGGTTTGCGTTTCTGGCAGAGTCATAGCGTTTACTCGTATAAATCTCAATCAAGGGAAATCCAATCGTGTTTGAGTGATTACTTTTTCTTACTGGGTAAAATATCCATCAGCTTGCAAATGATGCCCAGCATGATTTCATCCGCACCGCCACCAATCGAGCCTAAACGACCATCACGATATAGTTGCGATGCTGGGTTATCCCACATAAAACCCATGCCGCCCCAGTATTGCAGACAACTGTCTGCCACTTCACGCATCAAACGACCTGATTTCAGTTTTGCCATGGAGGCTAGTTTTGTGACATTCTCGCCCGCGATATGCAGCTCGCACGCCTGATACGTCAGTGCACGTAAGGCTTCTACTTCGCTTTGCAGTTCTGCAAGGCGGAAATGCACGACTTGATTATCAATCAGCGGCTGACCAAAGGTACTACGCTGACGGCAATAATCTATTGTTGCTTCAATACAACGCTCCATGCCACCCAAAGAATTTGCGGCAGCCCATAAGCGCTCTTCCTGAAACTGCATCATCTGCATCATGAAGCCCATGCCCTCAGCACCCACCAGATTGCTTTGTGGTACTCGGACATTGTCAAAGAAGATCTGGCAAGTTTCTGTTGAGCGCATCCCCAATTTGTCCAATGGCTCAGAGCGGGTAATGCCAAGGGTATTGGTCGGTACGATGATCATGGACTTGTTGCTATGCGGTTTACCGTCAGAGGTATTGGCCAATAAGCATAAGAAGTCTGCCTGCACCGAATTGGTGATCCACATTTTAGTGCCGTTGATGATGTAATCATCACCATCTTTCACCGCCGTGGTTTTAATGGCTGCAACGTCTGAACCCGCATGTGGTTCAGACACGGCGATCGATGCAATGTATTCACCAGCAATCGCTTTGGTTAGAAACTTTTCGCGGAGCTCAGGGCTACCAAAACGTGCCAGCGCTGGGGTTGCCATATCGGTTTGTACACCGATTGCCAGTGGTACACCGCCGCAACTCACCCGGCCAAGTGCTTCGGCAACAACCAGGTTATAGGAGTAATCTAAACCCAGACCACCATTCTCAACCGGTTTACAGATTCCAAGTAACCCCAGATCACCCATCTTTTTAAAGACTTCATGCATCGGAAAACGACCCGCCGCTTCCCACTCTGCCACATACGGATTAATTTCTTTTTCGACAAATTGAGTCGTGGCGCGACGTAAGGCTTCATGTTCTGCGGTAAATTTCATGACTCATTCCTTTCATTAGAATATGCAAAATACGTTAAAAATAATTCAGGCTTGCGATGGATCCCATCACCCTTAGAACCTTGACGCCCCAAAACTGATTGGATTGAGCTGACGTTTCTCTGCTTCAAAAATCGTTTGCAATACAAAGATTAAGACATTGCGCGTATCACGAGGATCAATGAGACCGTCATCGTGACCATGTGCTGTGTTGTAGAGCGCCGTTGTCTGCTCATCCAGCTTTGCCGCAGTACTTTGCTCAATGAAGTCGAGCATTTGTTCATTCGGCTCCTGCCCTGTTGATCGCTGTTTCTCTTCAGCAACAATCCGCATCACTTTGCCTGCTTGTGCCCCACCCATGACTGCTGTACGTGAGCTGGGCCATGCAAACAAGAAATTAGGAGACAGTGCGCGACCACACATGGCGTAGTTACCTGCACCATAGGATCCGCCAACAATCAATGAAATTTTAGGCACAGTCGCATTAGCAACCGCCTGAATGAGTTTTGAACCATGCTTGACGATGCCGTTCTGCTCTGCGTCAGTGCCAACGATAAAACCCGTGGTATTGTGCAAAAACAACAAAGGTCGACGTGTCTGCTCACAAAGGTGAATAAACTGCGCGGTTTTGGTCGCGCCTTGGACAGTGATTGGACCATTATTGGTAATAATCCCAACGGTCATGCCACCCATTTTTGCCCAACCACAGACCGTCATGGCATCAAACTCTTGTTTAAACTCCAGAAAGTCTGAATCATCGACAATATGGGCAATGACTTCTTTCATATCCAGCGGCTGCTTAATATCGGTTGGAATTAAACCGTAAAGGTTTTCGATCGGATAACGCGGTTCTAGATACTGTGTCGGGGTCGATGCCGTATTTTCTATCCAGTTCAACATCTTAACGATGTCACGCGCTTGACGGATACCATCCGCGTCATTCTCAGCGAGATATTCTGCAGTGCCCGCAACCATGGCATGCATCTCGGCACCACCCAAATCTTCGCCATTGGCCACCTCACCCGTTGCAGCAAGCAGTAATGGCGGACCTGCCAAAAACATCTGCGTACGCTTACGAATCACAATGATGTAATCTGACAAGCCAGGTTGATACGCGCCGCCTGCCGTCGCATTGCCATGTACCACGGAGATTTGCGGAATGCCCATGGCAGAAAGGCGCGCCTGATTGGCAAAGGTGCGACCTGCATTCACAAAAATCTCGCCACCATAATTCAGATTGGCGCCACCACTTTCGGTTAAGCAAATGACCGGAAGCTTATTTTCTCGAATAATTTCATGAAGACGTAGCGTCTTGATCATGCCTGCCGGAGAAATCGTACCGCCTTTGATCGCACTGTTACTGGCCGTAACCATGCAGCGCATGCCATTGACAAAACCAATCCCGGCAATAATGCCGCCCCCTGCATCGGAACCATCCTTGTCGTCATACATGCCGTAGCCAACAAGACCGAGTAACTCAACAAAAGGCGTTCCCGCATCCAGTAATAAACGCACGCGTTCATGCGGCAAAATCTGCCCACGCTTTTCAAATTTTGGTTTTGCGGCAAACGATTTATCAATCACTTTTTGCTGAATGGTACGCATGGCCGCAATAGACTTTTCAACAAACTCACGGTTCGCCGCAAATTGAGGACTGCTTGGATCAAGTGCTGTTTCAAGAATCGCCATTATCTTTTACTCTCTATTTTCTTGATTTTGTTGACCGTTTTTAAATACTATCCAGACAAGCATCAAGCATCTTTTTTCAACACATCAGGAATAAATGCACGATGGAAGCCATTGAATGGCTCATTATTCTTGGCATCGACCAGGGGATACATCGGTGTCCCCAGTGATGCAGCACCATCAATCCGAATAGTCACGCCGCTGACAAATGCAGCAGCCTCAGAGAGTAAGAAACAAGTCACTGAGGACACTTCAGATTCTGTACCCATACGCTTTAGTGGCACTTTTTCCGCCAGCATGGGGATCATGGCGCGAAATGCACCTTGGTACGTATCCATGCCCGATGACATAATCCAACCGGGTGCGACCGCATTGACACGCACACCGGACTTCGCCCACTCAATCGCAGCCGTCTTGGTGAGGTTATCCACCCCTGCGCGCGCGGCTCCGGAATGACCCATACCAGGCATACCCCCCCACATGTCAGCGGTCATATTGACGATGCTGCCGCCATTGGCACTCATCCACTGGTTATAGACTTCACGCATCATCAAGAACGTGCCATGCAAGTTATTACGAATCACCGAATCAAAACCATTAAATGAAATCGACTCCAGTGCCGCTGGAAATTGCCCACCGGCGTTATTAAACAAGCCATCAATACGACCAAACTCTGCAATCACCGCAGCAATCGTCGCCTTGACCTGCTCTTCTTGCCGAATATCACAGACAAAGCCTTTGACCTTACCGCCATCCCCTGCAATTTCAGCACTGATGGCGTCCAGTTTTTCAGGTTTGCGTCCAGTAATAATCACCTGCGCACCCAGCGCCGCAAGCTCATGGGCGGTACAACGGCCTATACCCGAACCACCGCCTGTGACAATGATCACTTTTCCTGCAAATGCATCTGATCGAAAGATTGAACTGTATGACATCGTTTTCATTCCGTTTATTTCAAATTAATTCATGGTTTATGTATAGATAATCGATTTGGACTTATTTCAATAAATCCGCAGGAATCTGAACAGAGATTTCCAATAATTGCTGCGCCAATGCTTTGCCTTGCGGGTCAATGCGTAAACTCGCCATTCCGCCGCCGCCCAAAGCATTCTCGAGGAAAAAGTTCATTGCGTTTAGGCCCGGAAGTTCAAAGCGACGGACACGACTGTTCGCGCCATCTAAGACATGTGCCATATACTCAGCGACCGTCTGTTCATTTACCGAAGCTCTAATCCAAGGCAGGTATTCAGGGCGGCGAGCAAGCACACCGATATTCGATGCATTACCCTTGTCGCCACTGCGCGCATGGGCAACTTTGATCAGTGGCACTGTCACCAAATTTTTAGCCTGCGTGAGATCAGCAATATCGCCTGCGCTAATCGGTGCAAGTGGCTCATGTTTGACACCCGCTGGGATATCAGTCACTTGACGGATGCCATTGATATCCAGTTCAACCGTGCAGTGCGACTTATCAATGAGGAAAGAAAAGAGTTTGACCACGGGTGATACTTTAGGGCGTCCGCCCATGATGCCCGCAAGGCCCGGTGCCATACCAGTAGAGGCTTGAGCAATTTCAGAGGCTAAGAACATACAGGCTTGCTGATAGGGATGGCTGACTGCAATTTTGACAGCAACTTCACGGCTATCAGAACGACGACCATGAGGACCATAGGTACTTTCCGTGCCGATATATTCCACTGATTTTTCAGTAAAGCCCATCACACCGCGAAGCGCCAAGACACGCTCGCACTTATCAAGAATCGCTTGCGAAACTTTTTCAGCTTTACGCTTTGCATCAATCCCAGCGATCACAAAGCTGACCAGTACGCGATACCCATCAGCATAAGTCGCACTGACTTTGTACTGTGTAGTCGGTGCACGACCACGTGCACCCGTCAGTTGAACTCGGTTCTCACCCACTTGCTTAAGCTGTACATGACTAAAGTCTGCGATCACATCAGGAAGAATATACGACTGTGGATCATTGATCTCGTAAACGATTTGCTCACCAATCGTGCCCAAATTGATCAAGCCGCCCGTCCCTTCCGGTTTGCTAATCACAAATGAACCATCCGCAGACACTTCAGCAATCGGAAAGCCCATGTTGTCGTAACCGGGAACATCCTCCCAATCGGTATAGTTCCCGCCTGTACACTGCGCACCGCACTCAATCACATGACCTGCAAGAGCCGCTTGTGCGAGATGATCATAATCTTCCACCCCCCAGCCAAACTCATGCATGAGCGGGCCAATCACCACGGCCGAATCAACAACGCGCCCGGTGATGACAATATCCGCGCCAGCAGCTAAAGCATCACGAATAGGCACTGCACCGAGATAGGCATTGATACTGGTCATCTGCTCAGGCATCGCTTGACCGGTAAACATCTCGGTCACTCCTGAAACACGGAGCGTTTCTTGCTCAGTCATCAAATCGTCGCCCAAAACCACCGCAACTTTAAGGTCCAATCCCGCATCACTGATGAGTTTGACCAGCGCATCACGACACGACAATGGATTGATACCCCCAGCATTGCTGACGACTTTGATTTTTTTCTTGGCAATCGATTTCAGCAGAGGTTCCATCACGCGTGTGACGAAATCATGGGCGTAGCCTTGGGAAGGGTCTTTGAGCTTGGCACGCGCCATGATCGACATCGTGACTTCGGACAGATAATCAAATACGAGATAGTCAATCTGCGCCTGATGCACCAACTGAAATGCTGCTGTATTGGTATCGCCCCAGAATCCTGAGGCACACCCAATGCGTACGACGCGCTGTTGATCTGGCGATGCAGCTTGAGAATCGTGTTCAGGAATAGCTCGAATATCATTCACGATGCAAACTTCCTTCTTTGGAATGGTTTGAGTTTGTTTTGCTTTACGATAAGTTACCAAGCAAGCGCTTGGTTTGTAAAGCCAGATATGTAATAATTTTATTAATAGGTGAGTAAACTGTTAGAATTCACCGCTAAATTTTCGATTTAAATCCTGTTTTACGAATGGATTTCTTATCAAAAAATAGTGTTTAACTTTTTGACTTTATTTGTTTTATAGGCTAAAGCTTCTACTGTCTAACGACCATACTTTATAGGTAATGATGACGT
Source organism: Aquirhabdus sp. (assembly GCF_046462495.1). Lineage (NCBI taxonomy): Bacteria > Pseudomonadati > Pseudomonadota > Gammaproteobacteria > Moraxellales > Moraxellaceae > Aquirhabdus > Aquirhabdus sp. The sequence continues at coordinate 303,078 of NZ_JBKGVE010000012.1, forward strand.
GAATGACCCAGCAGTCATGCAATTGCTAGAGCACCTTCCTTTGATTGGGGGGATGGATGATAGCCCTCGTGGGCGAGTATTGCGCGCTGCAGCGTACCTTTTTCATGAGCAAGGCTATGCACGAACCACGGTACGCGAACTTGCTCAAATCGTAGGGATTCAATCCGGTAGCTTATTTCATCATTTCAAGACGAAAGACGACATTCTGTGTGCCGTGATGGAAGAGGCCATTATTTATAATCTGGCGCAAATGAAACTTGCAATAGAGGTCGGTCACACCGCTGCTGAAAGACTAAAAGGATTGATCCGGGCGGAGCTGGAATCGATTAATGGTAATACCAGTAACGCTATGGCGGTCTTAGTGTATGAGTGGAACGCCATTTCACGCGCCCAGCAAGAACCCCTGCTCGCTATGCGACAAGAATACGAAACCTTATGGCTAAATGTATTAGAGGATTTAAAACAGCAAGGAGACGTCCATCACGACACATTTATTTGGCGACGCCTGATCAGTGGTGCAACCTTTGGCACTGCACTTTGGTATAAGCCTAATGGGCGGATTTCACTGGAAGAACTGACAGAGATTACGCTGGCAATGGCGCTCGGTCAGTAAACCCACTATCCGTCAAGAAATGTATCCAAGACACTGAGCAATTACGCCAAGGTTAAATTCACCACATCCAAACGCTTTTCATCAATCGCACAGTTCTCTTCTGCTGCATCAGCACGTAATGACTCAAAATCAAACATCTCGCGATCAGCAAGCTGCGAAGGATGGACATTCTGCAAGGCCGTAAAAATACTGGCTAGACGCTTAGGATGTTCAAGGTCCCAATCGCGCAACATATTATTCACTACCGCCCGTTGTAGATTGGTCTGACTGCCGCACAGATTGCACGGGATAATGGGAAACTGGCTTTGGGTTGCGTATTTGATGATGTCCTTTTCAGCGACATACGCAAGCGGACGAATGACAATATTTTTGCCATCATCCGATTTCAATTTGGGTGGCATGGCTTTGAGCGTTCCACCATGAAACAGATTAAGGAAAAACGTCGCAACGATGTCATCTCGGTGATGCCCTAAAGCCACTTTAGTCGCACCGATTTGCTGTGCAAAACCATACAGCGAACCACGACGTAAACGAGAGCACACCGCACAAAAGGTCTTTCCTTCTGGCGTGAGTTGTTTGACGATGCTGTAGGTATCTTTTTCTAGGATGTAATACGGAATATTTCGTTTGGATAGATACTCCGGCAGGATATGCTCAGGAAAGTCTGGCTGCTTCTGATCCATGTTGACCGCCACAATCTCAAAGCGAATCGGTGCAATACTTTGTAAAAACAATAGAATATCGAGCATGGTATAACTGTCTTTACCGCCAGACAGGCACACCATCACCTTATCGCCCTCTTCGATCATGTTGAAATCTTTGATGGCTTCGCCAACTTGCTTGCGGAGCTTTTTTTGCAGCTTAAGAAATGCGGTGGTAGTGGGTGCATCGGGATTAAAAAACGGCACACGCGATAAAGTCGACACATCTGAATAGGCCGCTCCAACAGAAGCCACACTATCAACGATTAAATCATCCATCGCACCCACCCGCACAAAGATCAGCCTAAAAAATGAGGCGATATTTTAACGATTTTTGAATAATTGAGTCCAGCGCTAAAAATAAAACCCTCCACAATCCATCTTGTTTAAAGCTAAACAGCTAAGAACCTTAACGCGCTGCAACCGCCTCAATCTCGACCAGCCAACCTGGATTGACAAGCCCCACAACCTGTACCCGTGTCCGCGAAACAAGATGTGGTTGCTCAGTCGTGCCAAAAAACTCAGCATATGCAGACGAAAATCCCTCATTATCCATACGCCCGTTTAAGGCAGGGTCACCGACCAAAAAGACTTGCAGTTTCACCAAGTTCTCAAACGTTAAACCTAATTGCGCCAATGATTTCTGTAACTCCTGAAAGATACCAATCGTTTGCACGCGAGTATCACCAAAAGCCTCGATACTATCGAGTGCTGCATAGGAATTAATGACTGGAGGTGTATGCCCGCTTAAAAAGATGATCTCTTGAGTAGAAGCTATCCCTGTAGCCAACAAAAAAGGCAGTGAGCCCGAATTCGCAATAACCTGATCACCCGCTTGTGGACCTTGCGCATGAGTTACGACCTCATCATTTGTAGGAAACGGATATCGTGTTAAACCTGTAAACTGGCTCATAGGTCCTTCCTTGTATTGTGAACGTCGATAAACTTTTCAGCGCCGCATCGGCGCTAGACTCCAAAACCACACCAGAAGTGCCAATGCACTCAAACCAGCACCTACCCAAACCACACCTTGCCAACCCGCATATTGATAGGCATTGGCAGAAAGGACCGAGCCCAAAGCTCCGCCGATAAAATAAGACGTCATATAGCCAGAATTCAAACGACTACGGGCTTCTGGGCGTTTATTAAACAACGCATTTAAATTGCTAACATGGATCGCTTGTACTGCAAGATCAAGGAGCAAGATACCAACGATCAAAGCAAAAACCGAAATCGGAGCAAAAACCATAGCAAGCCAAGACAACAATAAAATGACTAAACCAAACGTCGTGACACGGCCTCCCAGACCACGATCCGCCAGACGACCCGCACCCGAAGCGGCAAGCGCGCCAATGGCACCGATTAATCCAAACAGCCCAATCGTGCCATCGGAATAATGAAATGGATCTTGAGCCAGCAAAAAAGCCATCGATGTCCACAGCACACTAAAGACTGCAAAAATCAATCCGCCAATCAAGGCCCGCACGCGTAAAACTCGCTCTTCTAAAAATAAACGTAGTACAGATAAAATCAGTTGTGGATAAGGAAGCGATGACGTCTTACGATAGGTCGGTAATGCACGATAGAGGACAAAGGCCAGTATGGTCATCGCAATCGCGGCTACACCATAGACCGTGCGCCAACTACCCAGCGAAGACAATAATCCCGAAGCCGTACGTGCGAGTAATAAGCCCATCAGCAAACCGCTCATGACCGTGCCAACCACTTTACCCCGTTCGTCATCCGCAGCAAGCGTCGCCGCAAAGGGCAATAAAATCTGAGCCACGACGGTGAATAACGCCGTCAAACCCGTCGCAATAAGTAACAAGGTAAAACTTGGTGCTATAGCAGTTAAAGCCAAACCTACTGCCGCAAGTAATGTCATGATCACAATAAGACGTCGATGCTCAAAGCGATCACCTAAAGGCACGATCAGTAATAACCCCGTCGCATAGCCAATTTGTGCTGTTGTCACGATACTCCCCGCCTCGGCACTTGTAAGATGAAACTCAAGGGCTAGGGTATGAAGTAAGGGCTGCGCATAATACAAACTGGCAACGGATATCCCTGTCGCAATGGACATCAACACCACTAAGGCGGGTGGCATATGCTTGGTTTGAACGGAATTGATGGCTGGTGCGGTTGGTAAAGCAGTCATGACAGCGTCTATCAAGAAATGAGACAGCCTTATTATCCTGTTTTTAGGCAAGGATGACCAATTGAATTTATCACTAGGTGTCATAGGCATAATGAATAATTAGATTAAACATGTACATTAAAATTGTTTAAAATTAATATTTTGATTTAAAAACAAAGAAACTTATCGATTGCATGCCGCTTAAATAATTTTGACCAAATGTTCAATATTTTTACAAATAAACTTTTCTCCAACCGGATGGTTACGCCTACAAATCTCCATAAGATGAATCAACTCAATTCACGTGAATATGCCCGAATCCCTTGTCCTACCTAGCTGCATACGGCATAATCTTGCCCTTTATAGAATACGTTGGACATCTCGCACCATGATGCGCACCCATTACTGCGGCACACTTACCGAAGCTCTTTTAGAACAAACAGTTACCCTCTGTGGTTGGGTACATCGTCGCCGTGACCACGGTGGCGTGATTTTCCTGGATATGCGCGACCGTGATGGCCTCGTGCAAGTCGTTATCGATCCAGATACCCCGGAAGCATTTGCTACTGCTGATCGTGTACGTAGTGAATACGTACTGAAGATCACTGGCCGCGTCCGTGCGCGCTATGCCGGTACCGAAAATGCCAACATGATCAGTGGTCAAATCGAAGTCTTGGCAAAAGAAATCGAAGTCTTGGCGACCTCAGAAACGCCTCCGTTCCCACTGAACGATGATTTCACCAACGTTTCAGAAGAAAACCGCCTCAAATATCGTTATCTCGACATGCGTCGTCCAGAAATGCTCGAGCGTATGCGTTTCCGCTCGAAAGTCACCAGTCAAATCCGTAACTATCTGGATGAGAATGGCTTTCTGGATGTTGAAACCCCGATTCTGACCCGTGCAACACCAGAAGGCGCGCGTGACTATCTCGTACCGTCACGTACACAACCGGGCAGCTTCTTTGCACTGCCTCAATCTCCGCAATTGTTTAAACAATTGCTGATGGTATCTGGTTTTGATCGTTACTATCAGATCGCAAAATGTTTCCGTGATGAAGACCTACGTGCGGATCGTCAGCCTGAATTCACCCAGATCGACGTTGAAACGTCGTTCATGGATGATGAAGACATCATGACCATGATGGAAGGTATGATCGTCAAGCTGTTTGATAACCTCATGGGTGTGAAATTTGATAAATTTCCCCGCATGACCTATGCCGAAGCCATGCGTCGCTTTGCCTCAGATAAGCCTGATCTGCGTATTCCACTGGAACTGGTTGATGTCGCGGACTTGCTGCAAGATATCGAATTCAAAGTCTTTGCAGCCCCTGCCAAAGACCCTAAAGGCCGTGTCGTCGCATTACGCGTGCCGAATGCAGGTGACTTGTCACGCGGTAAAATTGATGACTACACCAAATTCGTCAGCATCTACGGCGCCAAAGGTCTGGCATACATCAAGATCAATGACATCACCAAAATCAACAATGGTTTGGATGGCAAAGAAACCGGTCTGCAATCCCCGATCGTCAAGTTCTTCCCAGATGCAGCACTCCAAACCATCATTGAACGTACAGGCGCACAAAACGGTGACTTGATTTTCTTTGGTGCGGATAAAGCCAAAATCGTCAACGATGCCATGGGAGCCCTACGTATCAAGATCGGTCATGACCTCGGTATGTCAACCACAGAGTGGGCACCACTTTGGGTTGTCGACTTCCCGATGTTTGAAGAAATTGGCGAAGGCCAATGGACTTCGGTTCACCACCCTTTCACGCTACCTAAAGTCAGCGTAGAAGAAATGAAAGCTGATCCAGGTGCCGCAACATCGGTCGCCTATGACATGGTGTTGAACGGGACTGAACTCGGTGGTGGTAGCTTGCGTATCTATACCCTAGAGATGCAAAAAGCGGTGTTTGAAGCGCTCGGTATTTCTGATGAAGAAGCCGCTGACAAGTTCAGCTTCTTACTTGACGCACTCAAGTATGGTGCACCGCCGCACGGTGGTTTGGCATTCGGTTTGGATCGTTTGATTATGCTGATGACAGGTGCATCTTCGATTCGTGATGTTATCGCATTCCCGAAAACCAAAACTGCAGAATGTCCGTTGACTCAAGCTCCTGCTCCAGTTGAACCCAATCAACTACGTGACTTGGGTATTCGCTTACGCGAAAAACCAAAAGCCGATGACGTAAAAGCCTAATCCTGCTTTTATAATGATCTAAAAAAGCCCAGTCGTTTGACTGGGCTTTTTTTATTCATACGTCGATCCCTAACGATGAACCAGTTCCACCTCTTCCTCATGATCAAAAATAGTCTTATCCGTTAGTCCCAGTATTTGACTAGTGATCGTTCCTGCGGTCATTGCGCCACTGACATTCAGCGTAGTACGTCCCATATCGATCAACGGTTCAACCGAGATCAGGAGTGCCACCAACGTCACGGGCAAGCCCATGGCAGGCAGCACAATCAGGGCCGCAAAAGTTGCACCGCCGCCCACACCTGCCACACCAACGGAACTCAAGGTCACCACACCAACCAATGTCGCAATCCACACTGGATCTAGAGGATTGATCCCAACCGTGGGTGCCACCATGACTGCCAACATCGCGGGATACAGACCCGCACAGCCATTCTGCCCTATCGTTGCACCAAAGGATGCAGAAAAGCTGGCAATCGACTCAGGTACGCCAATCCTCCGTGTTTGCGCCTCAACGTTGAGCGGAATACTTGCCGCACTGGAGCGACTGGTGAATGCAAACGTCAGGACAGGTAATACTTTTCGAAAGAACTTGGCAGGATTGATTCCCGCCAGACTCAACAAGAGTGCATGCACGACAAACATGATCGCAAGGCCGAGGTAAGATGCCACCACAAAGCTACCAAGCTTAATAATGTCCTGAATATTAGAACCTGCGACAACCTTGGTCATCAGGGCAAGTACGCCGTAGGGCGTCAACTTCATCACCAAGCGGACCAGTTTCATGACCCATGCTTGTATCGTATCAATCGCAACAAGAACCTGTCGGCCTTTCACCTCATCGTCTTTCAAGAGCTGTAGAGATGACACACCCAGTAGGGCTGCGAAGATCACCACACTTATGATCGAGGTAGGCTTAACACCGGTTAAATCTGCAAAAGGATTGGTGGGAATAAATGACAGAATCAATTGCGGCACAGAAAGATCAGTCAACTGGCCGACATAATTGGTTTGAATTGCCGTTAAACGTGCTGTTTCCTTGGCACCTTGCACTAGGCCTTCCGCTGTTAAACCAAAAACATTGGTCATCAACACGCCGACTAGTGCAGCGATGAGCGTTGTGAATAGGAGAATTCCAATGGTCAGGAAGCTAATCTTGCCCAAAGAAGATGCATTATGCAGCTTGGCAACCGCACTTAAAATCGATGCAAATACCAGCGGCATCACAATCATTTCAAGCAACTGGACATAGCCATTGCCTACGATATTGAACCACGTGATCGACTCTTTAAGCACTGCGTTTGTTGGCCCATAGATAAACTGCAATGCCAGACCAAAAACCACACCAATCGTCAGGCCTGCCAAGACTTTTTTAGCAAGGCTCCAAGAGGTCCGCTGTGTCTGACCGAGTAGCACCAGCAAAGCGATGAACACCACGACATTGATCACCAATGCTAAATTCATCTTAAACGCTCCACTTATTCATCACTTCATTTATAACCAAATGGTTTATAAAACATATTACCATTAAGTCATTCTGAGGCTTTAATAACGCATCACGAATAGCTTATCTCTAAAAAAGATTAAAGACCTATAACCAAATGGCAAAACTTTAGAAGTAGTCGATGACACAAATTTAATGCTATGTTGAGGTAGTTTTTGCCCAGTACCCAAAAAGAAGAAGCTCACCATGTCAACGTTTAAAGACCATTTCTCATCTCTTGCCAATGCATATGCAGCTTTTCGGCCAGACTATCCGAATGCGCTTTTCACTTGGCTATCCAGTTTATGCCAAGAGCATCAGCTTGCATGGGATTGTGCAACGGGGAATGGCCAAGCAGCAAAGCATCTTGCACAATATTTTACGCGTGTGGCTGCAACAGATGCTTCAGTGGATCAAATCACAGAAGCGACAGGTCCCGCAAATGTACACTTTAGTGTGGCATCTGCCGAACACTCAAACTTGCCCGATCAATCAGTTGATCTCCTTGTCGTCGCACAAGCAGTGCACTGGTTTGATTTTGATGCGTTCTATGCCGAAGCAAAACGCGTCCTCAAACCTCATGGCGTGATTGCACTAATTACCTATGCACATCATCGTATCGATGAAACCATTGATGTTCCATCACTGCACTATTATCACGATGTCATCGGCAATTACTGGCCACCTGAGCGGAAGTGGGTTGAGAATCTGTATCGCGATTTGCCCTTCCCTTTTGAGGAAATCAGTGCACCTGAATTTAAATTAGAAGCCGAATGGTCGCTGCCCCATTTCGTCGGTTACCAAGCTACATGGTCTGCGACCAAGCAATACATGGCCTCGACAGGCCACAATCCCATTCCTGAACTTGAGACCACATTACGTCCGCTTTGGGGAGAACCTGAAACCTTGCGCAAAATAGAATGGCCCGTTGCATTACGTGTCGGGCGAATCGGTTAAATCTTGATGATTTATTCACTCAGTTGCTTAATATGCAAAGAGGTGCTTGCGGCGGGTGGCTGATGAAATAGTCGTCCCCAATAAATGATGGGTAGTAGAAGAATGATCCCCAAACCTGCCGACAGCCCAAACTGAGCTGCATAACCTAAACCATTAGCCAAATAGCCACTGATCAAGTAACCCATCCCACCCAATACCGTCATCGCGCAGACTTGAAAGGTAAAATCACTGCCTGCATGCGCAGGACGCGCATAGTCCATCGCAACCGTCAGTAAACCCACCATAGCCATTGCAGCAGCAACATGCTCTATCGCATTTGCAGCATACAGCTCCCAGCCTTGCAAGGCATAGCCCTGTGAGTGGAGAAAAGCAATTAAGCTGTAAAGTCCCGTCGTTAATGCTTGTAAGCCGTTAAATACCCAGAGCGCCGTGACCCTGCGCATATGCCGCATCAGTAAGGCCGCCAAAGCAGCACCCACTAGAGATGACGCAGAACCTAGAATAGTTCCCCAAAAACCAATCTTGGATAGGCTAAAACCCATATCGACCATCATGGGTTTGACCATACCACTGGACATATAATCCGCTATTTTAAAAACCAGTAGGACTAATAACCATGCACGCATTTCTGTATTCGACCAGAAATAGCCAAACTGAATCTGAAATTTTGCCCAAAACTGACTGACCTTAATTCTCAATTGTTCAACTGAAGAAAGCTGATCAGATAGCGAGGACTGGGCACTATGAGCCTGTTTTGTTTTGCACTCCAACCATAGAGGTTCTTTAAAAAACAGTACGGGTAAAGTATTCAGGATCACAAGTCCAATCATGGCAAAAAAAACAGCCATCCACGACCAATAATCCATCACGATCAACAGCACACCGCCACCAACGATCAAGCCAATGCGATAGCCAGTCACCTGAACAGCATTTCCTGCACTGCGCGCCTCACTGCCGAGCATGCGTACCGCAAGCCCATCCGTCGCAATATCTTGTGTTGCGCCCACGATGCTGAGCAAGAATAACAAACCAAATAATACGAATGCGGACGTGGGATGAACCAGTGAGGTGGGTTCAAACATGGCCACACACAGCAGAATCAGTATGGCTAGGCTGGATAACGGTAATATCCAACTCCGGCTCTGACCAACCTTCTCACTGTAATGATGATCCACCATTGGCGCCCACAAAAACTTCACCGCCCACGGAAACAACAGTAGCCCCGACCAGCCAATGACCGCCAACGATACGTGATACTGGCGCAGGATCGCAGGAAGCGCCTGTGTCAAAAAACCTGCTGGCAACCCTTGGGCGATATAGAGACTTAGCAAGAGACCCAGCGTATATGTCGGCGTGTGTTGATGCGTCAAAGAGATGTCTTCCAAAAAAAGCCCCCTTTGAAAAGGGGGCAACAACGAATAATTTAATTTTAATCAAAAACAATCGTTTTATTATCATGCACAATAACACGATCTTCGAGATGCCAACGCACGGCACGGGTTAATACGTTACGCTCAACATCTTCACCCAGTTCTCGTAAATCTTCGACCGTATAGCGATGGCTAACACGCTCCACAGCTTGCTCGATAATTGGCCCTTGGTCGAGATCAGCCGTCACATAATGTGCAGTCGCACCAATCAATTTCACGCCTTTTTCATAGGCTTGGCGATAAGGATCCGCACCAACAAACGCTGGCAAAAACGAATGGTGAATATTAATCACCCGATAAGACCACTTCTCAACAAACTCACTGCTGAGGATTTGCATATAACGCGCAAGTACCAGCACGTCATTGCCAGCCATCAGCTCATGAATTTCGGCCTCAGCTTCAACTTTATTCTCTTTGGTGACTTTCACCACATGATACGGCACACCAAAACGTTCCACCGCATCTCGTAAGTCTTCATGGTTACTGACTACTTGTGTGATTTCACAAGGAAGTAAGCCCCGTGACCAACGCCATAACAACTCAAGGAGTGCATGATCATACTTGGAGACAAGAATACCCACCTTCTTGATATCACCAACCAGAGTCAACTGCCAACTCATCTGATATTGCGCCGCAACGGTATCCCCAAATGAGCGAGTCAGTACATCGCGCACCTCTTGCAAACGATCAAGCGCAAACTCAACCCGCATAAAATACGTGCCGCCCTGCTCTTCAGTCGCATACTGATCCAACGAAATAATATTCGCACCGTGGTGATATAAAAAACTGGATACGGCTTGCACGATACCTGGGCGATCAGCGCAGGTGATCAACAATCGTGCGGTGTGTGCTGCTGTCATTGGTATAAATCCATATTTTTTTCAAAACAATTAGGATACTGAGCAAATAAATGTTACCCAATAAAAATTTGGGCAACATTTTAGCCGTATTAACAAACAATTCGGTATTTTTTTATAAAAACTACTGACATAAAATTATAAAAAGAGTACAGCAGAAAAAAGCCCTTAAAAAGGGCTTTTTTCTCACTTGAAAACTTAGTTCTGATTACTACAAGCTTCTGTTTGAACAGCAGTGAAGGCTGTTGTAAAGGCCTTACTATCTGCCACATAGCTAGGATCATTAACATCAGGTGCTATAGGATAACTCTGCTTACTGGTTATTGCAAAATTTTGTAGATAAGCATTGTAACGTGCTGAATAAGTAGCCGCATTAAATGCTGCTGGGTTTGTTGAATCGTATGGCGCTGGCGCGCCCTGAAGAACATCAGGACCGGCACCATAAGGGCTGACATCAAATGGCTGCCCTGCAGCATTATCAAAATCGCCTTTTAATACACTCAATGTATAAGGTAGATCCGCTTTTACGGTTGCACCGCTTGCCGTCGCTACAGCTGAAATATTGACGGTTTGCCAAGTTCCAAAACGGCGTAAGAAACGTACTTGAAAATCAAATTTACCTGTACTGTCTGTCGTATAAGTAACAGTCCCATCTGTTGAAACCGATGGCGCAACAAACGTAGTCGCGATTTGTACAAATGAAGGAGGGGTCGGCGGGTTAAGCGGACAACTTGTGTATCGTCCTGATTCTCTTGTTGCTGTAGGCTTGGCATTTGGGTTAAAGACATAAGTTCCTTTAGCAAAACCCAACAAACTAATTGATATCACAACAGGTTGATTAACAATAGGTTTACCATCTAAACCCACGACACTTGCAGACAATGACTCAGTATAATATGTACCATCAGTACTCGTTTGCAATAAAGCTGAATTACCAAAAGTAATATTGGCTACTGGTTGCGTAATCGGAGTAGCAACAACGTTTAACAGTGTTGACTGTTTGCTTGTAACACCATTGACATCAGTAAGAGAGGCATTAATAGTCACTCCCTTAGCAATAAGCGCCGCAGTATTCGCTGCACTTGCAGCAGGCAGAATCACTGTAAATGCCGCATTGCCATTCGCATCAGTTGTTAACGTAGATGGCCCATTTACAGTCACTCCATTAGTCAGGGTATCAGGAATCGATAACATCACATTCTGCCCAGCGACCCCACCACCATTCACATCAACAGCCTTAACAGTCACAATTGCATTATCTCCTGTCACAACGAGAGTAGGCTTGTTACTACTCATTGTCAGATGATATTGAGCAGTCGATGTTGCAGGCGTCAAAGCTTGCACAACATTAATGACCGTTGTTTGTGATGTTGTTTTCTTAGTTTCATCCGTAAAGGTCGCATTGAGAGTAATCCCGCTTGCAATTAATGCGGCGGCATTACTCGTTGCAGGAAGATTGATTGTAAATGATGCATTACCATTCGCATCAGTTGCCAGAGAGGAAGCACCGTTAATTGTCACACCATTTGTGATGGTATTCGGGATTGACAATGTCACATTCTGAGCGGACACTCCTCCCCCATTGACATCAACGAGTTTCACTGTCACAACTGCTGTGTCACCTGTAGCAACCATAGTCGGTTTATTGCTACTTAATACGATATGATAGTTCGTCGCTACTGCGGCAGGAGTAGTTGGTGTTGTCGGCGTAGTAGTTGTCGGTGGCGTAGAAGGCCCATAAAAACCACCACCACCGCCACCGCCACAACCTGCGACGACCAATGCGGTAGATAGTGCCGTCAACTGAAATAGATGCTTCATCTTGCTTCCATTCTGTAAATTAATGTCCATAATTGCAAAACCCTTTTATTCCAAAATAAAATCCATTCATGGCACCATCTGGCAAGCTGCGATGCCACTCGCCTAAACCCCAAATTAATACCTATGGACTTTACTGTACAAATAAAAACTTGGCAATCAGCATTCTAGTTTTTTCAAGAATATTATTGTCGCAATTTCCTAGAGTTAATGTGAATTGGTATACATTAGTTCACATTACCAAACCATCCACCTTCATCGTTACTCCCTCCAAACGTTTGTAATAAAGGCTCGTAAGCGGTTCGTCCTTCTCCTGTTAAATAAGGCCCCTCTAAAAACACCATTTGCCTTAAACCCTGACGTAACCAGCGCTCATCGATCGCATCGGTCTGAGAAATATGTCCAGTCATTAATAGAAAGTTAGACCAATTGGTCATAACAATCCAAATATTAATGATCAGAGCTTCAATTTCTGCATTGCTGGCTCGCATTAATCCTGCATCGACAAAGCCACGATAAATCAGCATGCCTTGCTGCATCACCTGTTTGGCAAAAATGGGGTAGCGCTGCTTAAGGATATCGCTAGACTCGATGAGATGATTACTATCCCGATGCAGGAAGCGATACTTCCAAAACTGACTCGACAGCACTTGAAAATAAACGAATTTATCTGAGACTTCCATGATACGCCCTTCAGGAATGCTCAATAAACCCAGTATTTCATGCTGATAAACCAGCAGTAATTCACTGATAATCGACTCTTTATTGCGGAAATGATAATAAAGATTGCCTGGACTGATGCCGAGCGCTGCGGCGATATGATTGGTCGAGACAGAACGCTCACCCTGCTCATTAAAGAGCTGTAAGCTTTTTTGCAGAATGCGATCACGAGTTTTCATCTGGCTTTCCGAAGCTCCTTTTATCCAGCAGGTCAGAATCCATTATCTTTACCTAATTTGCAATCAAAGTTTCAACCTCAAAGCACGTTTTGCGACAAATGAACGTGCCATTCACCGAAAATCATTTGACAGTTTAGAGTAATTGCTCTAAAACAGGCTATCTTCAACATGACCCTAAGTCTAGACATGAACACAGCAGCCCACTCATTTACCACAGATGCCGCAACACCCCCAGATGTACAGCGCATCCACGACCTACTTGCCGCTCAAAAAGCCGCTTATCGTGCCAATCCAATTGCCTCTGCACCTGAGCGTATTGAACGCCTTGCTCGCCTTCGTCGCGTACTGGTTAAACATCAGGATGCGCTGGCGCAAGCGATCAGCGATGACTTCGGCAATCGCTCTGTTCATGAGACCAAAATTGCTGAGCTGATGACTAGCTTAGAATACATTGACTATGCAAGCAAAAACCTTGCCCAATGGATGCAACCTTCCAAGCGCCATATCAGCGTCATTCATCAGCCAGCGAAGGGTTGGGTTTCCTATCAACCACTGGGTGTGGTTGGCATCATGTCACCTTGGAACTACCCACTGCTATTATCCGTCAGTCCATTGATCTGTGCATTGGCTGCGGGTAACCACGCCATGCTGAAAATTTCCAGTTCATCAGCACGCATGGGCGCACTGCTTGAAAAGATCCTTGGTGAAGTATTCCCTGAGAATCTTGTTGCCGTGGTCAACGGTGGCGGCGTGATTTCAGACACATTCTGTCGTTTACCTTTTGACTTCCTCGTCTTTACGGGTTCTAGTGCAATTGGCAAGACCGTGATGGCCGCTGCGGCAGAAAATCTGACCCCGGTTCTACTTGAGCTTGGCGGTAAATCCCCAACTCTGGTTCATCAATCGGTACCGATGAAAGACGTGGCTGAACGCTTAGCCTTTGGTAAGCTTTGGAATGCAGGTCAAACCTGTGTTGCACCGGATTATATCATGCTGCCACGCGGTAAAACTCGTGAATTTATTGCTCAAATGCGCTTACAAATCAGCAAGCTCTACCCAACACTGCTGAATAATCCAGACTACACCAGCATCGTCAACGATAAACAATATAACCGCCTGAGTGGCTATATGGATGACGCACGTAGTAAAGGGGCAGAATTCTTTGAGATCAACCCTGCCAATGAAGACTTAAGTGGAACACGTAAAATTGCGCCAACGCTGATCACAGGTCTTACTCAAGATATGGAAGTCTGTCAGAACGAGTTGTTTGGTCCATTACTGTTGATCTTTGAATATGATTCGCTTGAACAAGCGATTGAATATATCAACGACCGTCCACGTCCACTGGCGCTGTATTATTTCGACTATGACACTACCCGTGCACAATATGTGGCTGATCATACACACTCGGGGCAATTCGGCGTCAATGCCGTCCTGACCCATATCGTACATGGTGATCTACCCTTTGGTGGTGTCGGCAATTCTGGTATGGGTAAATATCATGCCCACGAGGGCTTCCTAACCATGAGCCATGCACGTGCCGTCCTGCAAAATCCAAAATTTTATAGCTTGAAACTGATCTTCCCGCCATTTGGTAAGACCGTGCATAAAATTATGGAAAAAGCTTTTTTCCGTTAATACTTTTTAACGGACGTCGTTTCAATGCCAAAAGGCACAAATATGTAAAAATTTGGCTGCTTTTTTGCTTCTAGCTTGATTCAGGCGTGTTTTTTTGGTATAAAACGCGCCTTGCTTTTTTCAATCAGTTTTAAACAGCCTTTTTATACGATATCGTCGGCTAAGTTGCTTCTCTATACTTTCTTAAGAGTAGCGAGTAGTCAGCCCACAGTGTCTTACATCAGTGGCTATGTCGTTATATAAAGTAAAGTGGAGCGTCATCATGTCAAAGGTTTGCCAAGTAACCGGCAAGCGTCCGATCGTTGGTAACAACATTTCGCACGCAAACAACAAAACCAAGCGCCGGTTCGAACCGAACCTGCACTACCATCGTTTCTGGGTCGAAGGCGAAAAGCGCTTCGTCCGTCTACGTCTGACCGCTAAGGGCATGCGTATCATTGATAAACATGGAATCGAGAAAGTCATCGCTGACTTGCGCGCTTCTGGTCAAAAAGTCTAAGACTAACTAAGGAGCTCAATCATGCGTGATAAAATTCGCCTCGTGTCGTCTGCTGGTACTGGTTATTTCTACACCACCACCAAAAACAAACGCACTATGCCAGAAAAAATGGCGATCAAAAAATTTGATCCAACCATTCGTCAACACGTTATTTTTAACGAAGCAAAAATCAAATAATTTTTGATTCGTTAAAAAATAAAAAACGGCTCCTAAAAAGTGAGCCGTTTTTTTATGCCTAAATTTTAAAGTCTTACACTGAATTTCTAACTTTGATCCACCAATGCTATGCAAAAAACTACATTTTGAAAATCACCAACCCTATCAACATAAAGCCTAAATTTGCTATATTGCTGAATATCATATTATTTTAATGCTTACCGACATACTTTATGCATGAGACCTTTATGCTGTATGAATAATAATCCTATTTCGCCCCCAACATAATTCATTGGAGCCTACTATGCCGCATGATGTTAGCTTAATTGTCCTTTTAGCTGTAGGTTTTGGACTGGCATTAGTATTTGGCTATATTGCCGCACGATTACGATTGCCTCCCCTCGTCGGCTATTTAATTGCCGGGATTCTGATTAGTCCCAATACGCCGGGTGTGGTCGCCGATATGCATTTGGCGAATCAACTTGCAGAGCTTGGGGTCATGTTTCTCATGTTTGGTGTGGGGATGCATTTCTCTTTTTCAGATTTGCTCGCCGTGCGCAGAATTGCGATTCCCGGAGCGATTTTACAAATTGCGGTAGCAACCCTCATGGGGATGGGTCTTGCTGCGTTATGGGGCTGGAGCTTGGGTTCTGGGCTGGTTTTTGGGCTCTGTTTATCAGTTGCAAGTACCGTTGTACTTTTGCGGGCACTGGAATCTCGTGGGCTCATGGAATCAGTCAATGGGAGGATTGCGATCGGCTGGCTTGTTGTCGAAGATCTGGTTATGGTGCTGGTTCTGGTGTTATTGCCGCCGATGGCAGTGATGCTTGGCGGAGAAGCCCCTGTATCCGCTCATGGCGCTACAGCCTCATTAGATAATATCTGGATCACCATTGGTATCACACTTGCGAAAGTCATCGCTTTTATTGCGTTAATGCTGGTTGTTGGACGCCGCGTATTTCCAAAATTCCTGCTCCTCGTGTCACGTACCGGCTCACGCGAACTCTTTACACTGTCGGTCGTTGCCGCTGCGGTCACCATTGCCTATGGTTCTTATGTGTTGTTTGGCGTGTCCTTCGCTCTGGGTGCCTTCTTTGCGGGCATGGTCGTACGTGAATCAGACTTTAGTCATCGTGCTGAAACAGAGACTTTGCCGCTACGAGAAACCTTTTCAATTTTGTTCTTTGTCTCGGTCGGGATGCTGTTTAATCCTTCTATTCTGATTGAACACCCCTTACAAGTGCTTGGTGTAGTTGCTGTCATCGTTGTGGGTAAAACCATTGCCGCGATGGCTCTCGTCCTCTTCTTCCGCTACCCTTTAAATACAGCACTAACAGTCGGTGCGAGTTTGGCACAGATTGGCGAGTTCTCTTTTATTCTTGCCAGTGTCGGCTTATCGCTAAAGCTACTAACGCTTGAAGGCCAGAATCTCATTCTTGCTGGTGCCCTCATCTCAATCACGCTCAATGCAGCAGTATTTGCGGCGATTGAGCCAGCACAGCGCTGGATTCGCGCACGCTCACACCTTGCTCGTATGCTGGAACGTAGCGGCGACCCACTGGCCATGTTGCCTATGAGTGTGGATAACACTTATCTCAATGGTCAAGTCGTTCTCGTCGGTCATGGTGGCGTTGGGCGCAGTATTGCCAAGACCTTTAAAGAGCAAGGGATCAAATACGTGGTCGTCGATGAGAACCGCGAAATCATTGAAGCACTCCGAGCTCAGGATATCCCTGCGGTTTCAGGTGACGCGTGTGATCCTGCTGTTTTGATTCAAGCACATATCATGCAAGCCAGTATGCTGGTCGTCTCCACAGCCGATGTGTTTGATGTCAGACGGATGGTGGATATCGCACGCACGCTTAATCCCAAAATAGAGGCAGTACTCTGCACAGATAGTAGTGCAGAAGCTAATCTTCTCGAACAGGAAAAGATCGGCAAAGTCTTTATGGCAAAACGTGCGCTGGCAGACAGTATGACCGAACATGTATTTCATCGTCTAGGACTTGAAACTGCCGCCAAGTCGTTGCATGAAACAGGTGCTGCACATTAACGTTTGAATACGATTTAAATTAAAATTTAATTATCGTGATCCATAAAAAAACGACACCCAATGAGTGTCGTTTTTTTATGGATCACGTATAAAGTAATGAGGAACTTTAATACTGATCGTTTATTTTAAGATTAGCTAAAGCGTGCAGGACGTTCGTCCATGACTTGAGCATGCCATTTTGCAGATTGCTGCTCCATCAAAGAGGAAAGTGCAGCCTGAATCATTTGTTGACCAATACTTTGCAGCGCATCACCCAAAGCTTCCTGAATTTGCTCAGAAAACTGGATCGTAACTAAAGGTTCACTTGAGGACTCTGATCGCTCTGCAATCAAATTTTCATCATTCGATACGAATGACTCTGCATCTAATTCTGCGGTTGCAGGGAAATCTGCAGAACGCAGTGCAATCACGCCAGTTTGCAGTTGCACTAACTCAAGCACAGTTTCGTTAGGCATAAACATTTCAGGAGTTTTACGAATTGCAGTCATTTTGCACCTCATTACTTATATTGAAACAATACAAGCTAAAAATATCTGTTTGAAACTCACCACAGTGTTACCTAAAACGGCAACCAAAATCAGGTGTGCTTTACATGTAACGCAACAATGCAGATATTTTCAGAATAATTCAAGTACTAAAATGGCTTTTTTTAATAAAAAAATGAAAAAAGTGCTAAATAATAGTGCGATTTTCTAAAATTCGACCATTTCGTTGCGGAAACCCTCAATCAGCGCAACCAGATCACGGTGCCACTCCCTTAAAATCTGTACATCCGGCAGCCAAGACAGCGGGCTATGGGTGACTTTGATGATCAAATTTGATGAGCTGTCATCATCAAAAGTCGGCTCTGGTGGCTCTGGTGCGTACTCACACGCCGCATAGGTGCGATTCAATTCGGCAATAAATCCAGACTGGGCAAGCTGCTCCAAAATGATGATTTCCGGTGAGACTTGACCACGAGCAGCCATTTTATCTTTAATGCTACTAAAGGTCGGATGACGATCATTCAATTTGTAATAACGCACAAGTTCTTGCAAAAAAGCCAACACAGCGCCATGCAAGTGAAAAACCGCAGCTTCGCGCGATGCTTGAGCAATTTGAGCGTTTTCAGCTTTGTCAGCCTGCAATGTCGACAAACGTGCAAAATACATTTTTTGATTGGTGCGGTCAGCATGGTATCGCGCAACACGAGACATATAAATCTTCCAATAATTCAAATAAACGACAAAGAACGATGATACGGACCTTGAAGTCCTCATCGCCGCATAAAAGAACTGCGGACACCATTGATGGATATCCGCAGGATAAAAAGCTTAAGACGTGACGAGGAGCCAATTAAACCGAGCTATCCTAGCCTTCAACCCACTCACCATTTTCATAAATCATCGACCATTTAGTAGGCTTACCGTCATGCTCTGAAGATACGTACTGACTCGCTGTTTTACGACTAAATTTGAGCAAAGCGGGATTGCCATCAGGATCGGTATCTGGCGCACCCAATAAATAAAGATGCTTAGGATCAAGCTTATCTTTGACCGAACGTAATTCACCAATCGTTGGCGCACGTGTTTCACGAATTTTAGGGAACTTGCTGGCCGCTAAGAACATCCCTGCAGCACCATCGCGCAGGATAAAATAATCATCATGTTTGGTCGAGCGTAGTTCAGGCATTGGAATCGCATCCGCACGCGGTGGTGCAGGTTGACCATTTTTAAGGACTTTACGGGTATTCGTACAGTTGTTGCAGGCAAAGTAAGGTCCAAAACGACCCGTCTTCAATTGCATTTCGCCATCACACTTATCACAAGGAATCGTTGGGCCATCATAGCCTTTGATTTTAAATGATCCTTCTTCAACGATATGCCCCGAGCAATCTGGGTTATTACCGCACACATGTAACTTACGGCCGCCATCGATAATGTAACTGTCCATCGCAGTGTCACAGATCGGACAGCGTTTCTTCGCCATCAGATCCGCTGTTTCTGCCGCACTGCCATCTTCACTATCAGTACTCGTATCTTCGGTGAGCGCAGCCAGTGACTCAACGGGCGCTAGATTAATCGTGCCTTTGCAACGCTCTTTCGGTGGCAGGTTATAGCCTGAACAGCCTAAGAACACACCTGTAGAACCCGTACGAATCTGCATGGGACGACTACACAGCGGACAAGATACCTCGTCAACTGCAACTGGTAAATTACGACGCATGCCTTGATCGGGATCTTGTGACTGTGCACGAACCAGTTTTTGCTTAAAGTCGCCATAGAACTCATTCAGCACATTTTTCCAATCACGATCGCCATCAGCAACTTTATCCAACTGACCTTCAAGCTCGGCCGTGAATTTATAATCCATGAGATTGGAGAAATTTTCACTTAAACGATCAGTGACGATATCACCCATTTTTTCCGCATAGAGACGGCGATTATCCAATTTCACATAACCACGGTCTTGTACGGTAGAAATAATTGCCGCATACGTCGAGGGGCGACCAATGCCCCGTTTCTCAAGCTCTTTGACCAGACTGGCTTCGGTAAAGCGCGCAGGCGGTTTAGTAAAGTGCTGACTCGGATCAACTTTGACCAGTTCTAAGACATCACCAGATTTTACCGTCGGTAGCAACAGGTCATCATCTTGTTTGCTCGGTGCCATGACTCTGGTGAAACCATCAAAGACCATAGTACGACCACGAGCACGCAGCTCAACATCGGCGGCTTTCACCGTAATATTCGACGAAAGATATTCGGCGGGCGGCATTTGACTCGCCGTAAATTGGCGCCAAATCAGCTCGTACAGACGTTGCGCATCGCGCTCGACTGTCGTGAGTTGGTCGCCAGACAATTTAATATTTGATGGACGAATTGCCTCGTGCGCTTCTTGTGCCCCTGCTTTGTTGCCATAAAAATTGGGCTTCGCTGGCACATATTTCGCGCCGAATGCATCTTCAATATGACCACGAACCATCGCCAATGCATCATTACTGATAAATGTCGAGTCCGTACGCATATAGGTAATATGCCCTGCCTCATAAAGACGTTGCGCTAAGATCATGGTTTTCTTGACCGAGAATCCCAAACGCGTACTTGCGGCCTGTTGCAAAGTCGAAGTGATATAAGGGGCGGTTGGATTCACCTTGGTCGGCTTATCTTCACGCGCAATCACGGTATAGGTTGCCGGGGTAATTTTGGCAACCACCGCATCCGTTTCAGCTTTGTTTTTTAATTTAAGGGGCGCACCAGCTTGCTTGATCGCCTCCAAGCGGATGGGAACTTTGCCCTTCTCGCTATACAGTGTGTCTGCAAAGACTTCCCAGTATTCTTCAGGAATAAAAGCACGAATCTCACGCTCACGCTCAACCACCAGCTTCACCGCGACAGATTGAACACGTCCGGCAGATAATCCTCGAGCGATTTTTTCCCACAGGAGTGGAGAAACCATATAGCCCACAACACGATCCAGAAAGCGGCGCGCCTGCTGTGCGTTGACTTTATCTAAATCTAAGCGTCCCGGCTCTTTAAATGCCGCCTGAATGGCATTTTTGGTAATTTCATTAAACACGACACGCTTATACTTATCAGGATTACCGCCAATCACTTGCTGCAAATGCCAAGCAATCGCTTCTCCCTCTCTGTCCAAGTCGGTTGCGAGATAGATTTCATCAACTTGACCCGCAATCTTCTGCAGTTCACTAACCACATGCTCTTTACCCGGCAAGACTTCGTAATGCGCTTGCCAATCATGCTCGGGGTCTACCCCCATCCGATTGATCAACGCAGCACGTGATTTGGTTTCTTTCTCTAACGCTTTCTGTTCATCCGTAAGCTTAGCCTTGGCTTTTGCATCCACTTTCACCACTGGTGCTTTGACACCACCCCCACTCACGGGCAAATCACGGACATGACCAATACTGGACTTGACGATATAGTCACTGCCCAGATATTTATTAATCGTTTTCGCTTTAGCTGGGGACTCGACGATCACCAATGCCCGAGCTTTCGTCGTTCTTTTCTCAGGTAAGTCCGCAATATCTTCGTCACTCTTGACACGCTTTGCTGTCGAGGTCTTTGCTGTAGCCGCTTTAGGGCTAGTACGCCGACCCGCTTTAATCGTGTTGGTAGTAGTCGAGCGTGGACGGGTAGCCATTATGGAATATTCCAATAAATAAATAATGATTCACAGACAATCTGCACTGTAAATTGAAACACGATACTCAAAAGCAATTAATCAACGGACGTGAAACTTCTGATTTTTGGCCTCATACGATCCGCAAATGAAATGAGGGCTGTTTTCATTGATTCAAGTTGCTCACCACTTAAATCTGCCTCTTCATCCCAATAAAAACCAGCACTATTCGATTGAATTTCAAGTGCTTGAATACCCTTTAAATTACTACTGATCGGTTCACCTTGCAAGGTCGGTTCACCTTTTAAAACGTTTAAATGCCCATCCACCACCAGTGCCTGAACGAGTGCATGCGTGGCATCCGACAACACCACACTATAATAAGCCACCATCCCGCCTGGCTTGCCTGAATAAGTGGTATGTTCAATCCACAGTGGCGCAGGAATTAAGCGTGGGATAAAACCCATCTTTTTTGCGCGTTCGCGCATATTTCCAAGCGCCTTCTCGCGTGGGCTAATCCGGGCACTCATAAAGGTACCCAGCATAAATACCGCAACTAACCCAATAACCCAATAACCCACATTTGTCATACTATGCTTCTTTTATATCCCATGAAAAAGAATCATATGAGCACTGCTCATAAAATCACGATGTTTCAACTCAAATAAAGGGGAGTCCAAACTCACCTTACTCGGACAATTTGTCCAACGCTAACCGTTAACTGTGCATGCTCCCTATGCCCAGATTCTAACGGCGCGTTTCCATACTCTTTTTTAGTGTGCAGTAATCCCGCATTTTCAGCAATACTTTGTCTATGACTTTCCATACCAATATTTTCAGGTTTGGCAATATTTTTGCGATCAACGGTTTGATGACGTGCTAAAACCGCATTTTGTCCCAGATAGGTCTTGCCATCGGCTTTACGTCTCACACTGGCCAAAAATCGTAAGAATCCATCGGTCTGCTGATGCGTCTCTGGATCTAGGCTGGGTATTACACAGCGTGAGCAAGGCTTCACCAGATCAAAAATAACATCGCCCACGGTCACTTGCCGCCACTGATCCTCAGCAAATGGCTCACACTCCCCGCCAATAATCAGATTCGCTCGAAAGCGTCTGGGATCAATCGGAGCACCCCATAGACGCGAAAGCTCATTAAGTGAACTTTGGCTAATCACCAATACGGGGTAACCATCCGAGAAAGCCGTGTGATAGCCCTCCCCTGCATAGATCTCATCAACTGGCCGAATGGCATGATTAGGAAAATAGACGAGTTTTACAGAGAGTTCTAAGTTTACTGATAGCCATTGATTAACCTCATGCTGGACACCCCAACAATCAGCTATTGTATCGCCCCATACCGTAGCAGTGATCCTATCATCTGGATTTGCATCAGCAATTTGGGTTTGCCCATTAAATATCAGTGTCAGCCGCTGATCTTCAGCAACAACACGAATACCGCCCATTGCGGCGCAGCTACGCTGACTAATGAATTTGTCATGTTCATCCACCAAGACCCAGCGACGATCTTGCTCCAAGCCCAATGGGTTAACTTGTGCTGTCGTTAAAGAAAGTCCTTGTGCTGACTTTAAAGGATAGTGCGAGATAGACTTTAGAAAAAGATCAGACATGTCTTACCTTTCGAGGGAACAAACGCTTGAAGCGAAAAGAAGAGCTTCAAATGAAGTTCTAAGCTCATCATTAAAAATGCAATACGATACTCTTGAGTGCAGAGTATCGTGTAAACGTAAAAAAGTCAGCCGAATGACTGACTTTTTTACAGAGCGACTACTCGTTGAATCTAAACCGAATAGTGACTTAAAACTATTTCGTCAACTTGATCGCTTGTGGAGATGCGGTCAGGTAACCCACAGCAGAACCAAATCGATCTTTGTAATTAGCACGAATTAATGGATCCAATGTCGGCTGTACAATTTTATGAATAGATCCCCAATCCCCTGCATGTTGAAAATTAGTTGTAATATATGTCCAGCCATTTAAGTCATCAACCACACCAAGACCCGTCGCTTCTGCCCCAGCTGGCATTGACATCAAACGCACCAACGCTTTGGTATCCACGTTATATGCCCAGACAAAATTATTCACATGCTGGCTACTATCTTCGCCAATAAACAATGTCCGCAGTTTTTCAGAGAATTTCAGATTATCTGGATTACCGATTTTATTCGGATTAGCCGTATTCCCTAGGGTATCAGCAGAAATGTCTTCGCCACTGAGCAACGCTTTTGTACGAACAGGAACCCATTCGCTATTGATCCCAGCACCGCCAAGATCAACTTGGCCACCTGTCAAAGTATGTGCCATAACAACACCAGCTTTTAAAGGCTTGTCTAATGCAATACCACTAGCAGCATTCCAACCTTTCCCATCTTTAACCATGGAATCTTGACAGTTTTGCAAAGCTGAGTAGGCCGTCTTATCTTTGATATTGACCGTGGTACCTTCCATCTTAGTAAAGCCCATGCTGCCGCCTTTTAGATAGGCATAGCGATGCGTTTCAAGGAAAGCAGCCGCTTTTTCCATGCCAGGTTTTACTTTGATCCAATTTGCAACACCATTCGTGAAAATCTTGGTAAAACTCGTATCGCTAGGATCTTTGGTCAACACTTCCATAATATCTGTTGGTTTCAACGTATTCGCTAGATTTTCAATTTCTGCACTGGTTGCATGACCCAAATTGATCCAAGAGATTGCCGCACCTGCTGCTGCTGTATCAACTGAAAAACCTGTTCCTAATTTTGCAACATATAACGTACCCGCAGAGAGGTCTTTCTCTTTGTCTGCAACAAATATGAATAAGCCAGAGTTCGTATTGTCATCACCCATCAGTGCAGTGCGGTTGTCAGGCATAACCTGAATCAATTCATGTGAAATACGACCTAAACAATAATGCTTCTTGATAGAGCCAGTCCCATCTGGATTAACCGTTACTTCAGGCAAGTGTCCATAATGATAGGGGTTTGCCGCTGATGGGCTGCCAAATACATTGGTGCTATAGGCTTGAAATTGGGCATCTGTACGCGCTGTGAAAGCATCCGGCTCATACTCTTCACTTGAAAGATGCGTTCCCCATGGAGATAAACTCGCTCCGCAAGTAATCCAAAGACCGTGAGCTTTTGAGGTATCCACGTTATGATATTTTACTAAGCTCAATTGACCAGTGGTTTGATCCTGATCCAAAGTCAGAACAGCGATTGGAGATGGCAGTTGGCCATAAGTATCACCACCGGCTTGATTGCGAGTTGTGTATTCAAATTGAACCACAGCAAAAACAGGCTTACCTTTTACACCATCAACTTTGGCATCAGGTACAGACAACAGCGAGGTTCCATCTGGACTATCAGAGAAGAATTGACGCTCTTTACCAACAACCGATTTATCGATAATCGGTTTATTATTGATATCAACATAGCCACCAGCAAGGATCGTACCGCCTTTGCCATCTGCAACAAGATCGCCTGTGATAAAGAAAGGCTTATAAGAAAGCACATAACCAAGTTTGCTATCATCGGAAAGCGTTACTTCAAGAGAAGAATTAACAAGCGTCGTTGCCATTTCCGCGGGTTTTGCAAGTGTAGGCGCCGCCATTGGCAAGAACACTGCCGCTTTGAATGAAGCTGTTGGTACGGCGGGCGCACTATCATCATCCCCACTACACCCCACCAGCATGGATGCTGATGCCCCGCCAACAGCCATAGGCAGCAATGGCGCACTTGCAAAATATTTCAAAATTTGACGGCGAGTGGTCGTTGGTAATTTTAGTTCAGACATGATAATCCCTTTGGCTTTATAAATTTGGCTAGACCCATGAAACATGTAGATTTAATTCAATTCATGTAGTTCATGTGTAGAAAATATGGAAAACGTGGAGAGTATGAAGATCGTATGTGTCATTTTTTTGACATTTGTTATTAAATATTATTTTTTGTATACAACTATTTGTTAAATATAGAATTTTTCACATGGCTGTCACACAAAAAAACTACCCTGCTTCAGTCGAAATATGTCACTAAAAACCGCTTACGCATCGCAACAGATCTGAGAAACGTTAAAAATGCGATCAATGAGACACCTGCTTTTTAGTGCCATATAGCCTCAATCTGAATAAGTACATGAACTCGCTAAAAATATGCGCCAGCGAAGGTACTCCAACAAAAAACTTCATCATTTAGAACAGGTTCATACTTTCATAAGAAGGACGTGAATTATGAGGCTCTTTAGATGATTGAGATTTATGTCAAAACACTAACGGGGATCCACTATGTTTCGTCATTCATGTTTAACTCTGGCATTAACGAGTACGTTGATGCTTAGCGCTTGTGGAGGGGGTGGTGATGATGCGCCAGTCCTAACTCCAGAAGACAGCGCTGCAACCACCACACCGATCAAACATGTCGTCGTTATCTTCCAAGAGAACGTTTCCTTTGATCATTACTTTGGCACTTATCCCAAAGCGGCCAATATTGCTGGTGAGCCAGCATTTACAGCACTCGCGGGAACCCCAGCAATTGATGGTTTAAGTGGTTCTCTGCTGACGGCTAATCCAAACCTCAATCCTGCAAATGGTAAGGGGGCGGCAAACCCATTCCGCCTAGACCGCAGTCAAGCGGCAACCCAAGATCAGAATCATGCTTATCCTGCAGAACAATTCGCCTATAACAATGGTGCGATGGACCTATTTCCTAAAAACACAGGAACAGGCTCTACTGGAGCAGCAGGCGCATTTGGTACCAGCGGTCAAGTCATGGGTTACTACGACGGAAATACCGTGACAGCAATGTGGAATTACGCTCAGCACTTTGCGATGAGTGATAACTCCTATAGCACTACTTTTGGACCATCTACCCCTGGCGCGATTAACCTGATTTCAGGTCAAACAAATGGTGCCGTACCCGATAAAGGTCTCGATCTTGCTGCTGATGGCACTCGTGACGAATACACTGATGCAAATGGCCTGCTCGCAGCAACATTGGTCCCTGATGGTAATAACGGATGGACTGTCGCAGATGACGAAGATCCTGCTGGAGATGTATGTTCAAGCGCTTATACCTTCCATATGACGGGTAAAAACGTGGGCGACCTGCTCAATGCGAAGAATATCTCCTGGGGCTTTTTCTCTGGTGGATTTGATCTCACTCAGACTAACAGCAACGGCACAACTGGCTGTAAACGCTCGACTACTTCAGGCGTAACCAATGTCAAGAAAGTAGATTACATTCCGCACCATCAACCCTTCCAATACTATGCATCCACTGCCAACCTCAACCACACACGTCCAAGCAGTGTACAGGCTATTGGTACCAGCAATGATGGAGGAGCAAATCATCAATATGACATTCATGACTTCTTCGATGCGCTGAAAGCCGGCAACTTCCCAGCAGTCAGTTTCTTAAAAGCACCTGGCTATCAAGACGGTCATGCGGGCTACTCCTCACCACTGGATGAGCAACAATTCGTCGCAAGTACGATCAACACGCTGCAACAAAGTCCAGAATGGAAAAACACCCTCGTTATCGTGATGTATGATGACTCAGATGGTTGGTATGATCACAAAGCGGCCATTGTTAACGGTTCAAATATCCATGCAGCAAACTATGACCCACTAAACAAATGTACCTCTGCAAGTACTCCAGTCTTAGCTGGTGTAGATGGCAAGACCGCTGCACAAGGTCGTTGTGGTTATGGTCCACGTCAACCGCTCTTGGTTATCTCTCCGTACGCCAAACAGAACTATGTTGATCACACCTTGACCGACCAAACCTCGACCTTGAAATTTATTGAGGACAACTGGTTGGGTGGACAACGCATCGCTGGTTCTTTTGACGGTATTGCAGGCAATATTACCAATATGCTGAACTTCGCGGCGTCGCCCAATACCAGCCCATACACGTTAGACCCTTCAACAGGTCTACCACAGTAAACTGATCCGCACGGAAATAGCCACAGGTTATTCTCGTTGTCTACCCCGTATGCAATGTCAGATGGATGATTGAAAAACTGATCCTTCATACTGACATTGTCATGCAATGATATCTTTCATAGTCATCAAACAATATTGAAAAAAATGGATACTAGTGTGAACAATGTACATCTTACTTCTGTATCTCCATTAAAAAAATTTATAAAAAAACAGGATATTCAGAGTAAAAGTGAGTCTAGGATGTCTACATGGATCGCAATCGCATGTACGCTCATATTGGGTTCATTAAGTGGGTGTGATTCACACCACAAACCCGATCACTCACAAGCATCTTCTTCAACTCAGCCGCGGCCTCCAATCACAACCCGTCCATTAAGTGTGATGGCACAGATTGGTCAAAAACTTTTTTTTGATCCGGCGCTATCGGCCTCTGGAAAAATGTCCTGTGCTAATTGCCACAGTCCTGAGCATGCTTTTGGTCCTGCTAATGGACTAACCGCACAATTCGGCGGAGAAAGTTTAGATCGTCAAGGTGCTCGCGCGGTTCCGAATCTTACCTATTCACGGGAAACGCCAAACTTCACGATTGGTATAGATGATGACTCGGGCACAGAGCAACGCGTTCCACCCTCTCCAGTACATGGAAACATCCAAGCGGTCCTTGGTGCAATGCCCGCACCCAACCCACTCAAACTAGCGAAGACACCAACCACACAAGCAAAATCCGCAAATAGCGCCCCAAATCTGAATGCCATGATTCCGCAAGGGGGGTTCTTCTGGGATGGTCGCGCCAATACGCTGCAGGGTCAAGCCTTAGGGCCCCTGCTGAACCCTCTGGAAATGGCCAATCCCTCACCTCAAGCGTTGATCAAAAAGATCAAGAAACTCAGCTATGTCAAGGCACTTGCAGACCTTGCTGGACCAAGTGCAATGACCAATGACAACCTTTTGCTTTCTGAAGCACTCTTTGCCATTTCACGCTATCAGACTGAGTCGCCAAGTTTTGCCGCCTACACCAGCAAATACGATTTTTACTTACAAGGTAAAACACAACTGAGTGCTGCCGAAAAACATGGGCTGGATCTCTTCAATGCTCCAGACAAAGGCAATTGCGCGGCATGTCATCTCGATAAACCAAGCGCAGAGGGTCGTCCCCCTTTATTTACGGATTATCAATATGAGGCGCTGGGTGTTCCTCGTAACATGGCCATTAAAGCCAATCAAAATACCCATTACTATGATCTCGGGATATGTGGGCCGACACGTCAGGATGCCTATGCGAAGCAGCCCACAAATTGTGGTTTATTCAAAACCCCATCTCTACGCAATGTCGCTATGCGTCAGGCCTTTTTCCATAATGGGATTTATCACAACCTCACTGATGTGCTTCACTTTTATGTGAATCGGGATATCCATCCAGAATTGGTCTACCCCGAATTCGTCAATGGCCGTATTGATAAATTTAATGACCTGCCGCAAAAGTATCAACAGAACATCGATTTCACCGATGCACCATTTAACCGAAAAATAGGAGATACCGCGGTCCTTAATGACAGCGAAATTCAAGATATTGTTGCGTTCCTCAAAACACTGAATGACGGATATCAGTTACCGCATTAAATCCTGTTACGAACACATCGAAGTAATATGCACACTTTAAGAGCACTTTTCGATCAGTAAGCGCCCTATTAGGACAGAAGTGGCTAGAAAGTATGTAGTATGATCCTTAAGGAAGGAACGATTTCTACAAATTTCAATTAAAACCAATAATTATAAAAAATATTAAATTTGGCATTAGTTTTGCTTTATTCAATCTTGAGTAGAAGCAGCTAGCGTCCAACAGTCCTTGTTGGCTCCGTGGGGCATTGCTCTTAGGACGTAACGTACGTCCACATCAATATCCGTTGATGTTTGAACTAAACCATCTTGGTTTCGTCAATAAGGAGCGCAAAATGCCTGACTACGATCATCGTTTTTTAGTTTCTCGTTTGCATATTTTTAACATACATACTGCATTGTCCTGTATATGTAGTCGCGGTGTTCGCTCCCTCCTTATTCCGACTCCCAGCTACAAACCTCATCACCGTATCCCTTTCGGAGGATTACCTATGCGTGCTTTCTCACTTTTTCCTAAATTTCCGCAAATCAAATCCATGCGTACTCTAAAAGCTGCATCCTTGTTTCTACTCTCCAGTACAGCACTCTCTTCAGGTGCTTACGCTGCAGATAAAGTCACATTGCTGACAAACTGGTATGCACAAGCAGAACACGGTGGTTTTTATCAGGCCGTCGCGACTGGGATTTATCAAAAGTACGGACTTGACGTCACCATAAAAATGGGCGGACCTCAAGTCAATGGCATACAGCTTCTGGCAGCTCATCAAGCGGATTTTATTCTGAGCTATGATTTTCAGGTTCTATCCAGCGCGGAAGCTGGCATTCCTGTCACGACAATAGCCACATCGTTTCAATATGATCCCCAGGGATTGATGACTCACACGGATATCACCGGTCTGGATGGACTTAAAAATAAAACCATTCTGGTGGCGGGTAACAACATGACCAGTTGGTGGCCATGGTTAAAAGAAAAGTATGGCTACAGTGATGCGCAAGTCCGTCCTTATACCTTTAACCTGCAACCTTTCTTCGTCAACCCTGATGTCGCCATCCAAGCCTACCCGTCTTCTGAGCCATTTCAAGCTGAACAAGCGCATACCAAGACCAAATTCTTCCTGTTTGCGGATCAAGGTTACCCTCCTTATAGCGCCACGATTGTCGCGATGCAGGACACGCTCAAAAGCAAGCCCGATGTTGCAGCAAAATTTGTAAAAGCCTCTATGGAGGGATGGAAAAGTTATCTCAACAATCCTGCTCCAGCCAATGCCTTAATCAAAAAAGAAAACCCTCAGATGACTGATGCTCAACTGGCTTTCGGTGTCGCGCAATTAAAAAAATTGAAGCTAGTTACTGGTGGGGATGCGGCTACACAAGGAATTGGCGTAATGACAGATACACGCTGGAAGCAGACCGCAGATTACATGATCAGGACCAAATTACTCAAACCTACGACAGACTACCACAAGGCTTATACATTGAAATTTATTAAAGATACCAAGGTATTACCTTAATAAAACCCAACTCAAACTACTTATTTTATTCAATTCTATGATATGGGGTTCACGATGTTAGTGACTAAACAAAAAGTTTTACGCCGATTTTGGTATGCCATTATGCCGTTGTCTCAACTGGATGACGGTCCTCAACCATTTACCTTGCTTGGTGAGGCAATCGTTCTTTGGAAAGGTGCCGATGGAAAACCCCACGCGCTTCGCGATCGGTGCTGTCATCGTACAGCCAAACTTTCAAAAGGCTTTGTCGATCCTGATGGTAATATTTCATGTGGCTATCATGGCTGGACTTATGATTGCTCCGGTCAATGCGTCAGGATTCCGCAAAATAACAACAATGCCATTCCTTCACGTGCCGTCATACCCGCTTATCACTGTGAAGAACGCTATGGATATGCTTGGGTTGCACTTGAAGATCCGTTGCAACCCATTCCTCAATTCCCCGAGGAAGGCGCCCAAGGATTCCGGCGGATTCTGCAGTTCTATGAGCGCTGGAACACCAGCCCGCTCCGGATGATGGAAAATTCTTTCGACAACTCCCATTTTAGTTTTGTTCACAAATCCAACTTTGGACTTTTTAACAATCCTACCCCCTCCAAATATGAATTTAGACCACAAGAGTGGGGCTTTGAAGCAGAGACTTTAGTGCCTGTTCGCAATCCTCTAGCGAGTCATCGGATCACTGGATCTACGCAAGAGATTACTCAACGTCATTTGATTAATCGTTGGTATATGCCTTTTTCACGTCGCTTTGGTTGCGTTTACCCGGAGAGCGGCATTCATCACATCATCTATAACTGTGCAACACCTATCGATGATCAAACGCTTATGCTGTCCCAGTGGCTCTATCGCAATGACTCAGAGGAATCTTGTTCAACCCAAGAATTGATTGATTGGGATCGACCGATTACCGATGAAGATCGGGATATTCTCGAAGCCACTGATTACGATGCCTGTATCGATACGACACGTCAACAAGAGTGCCATATGGAGTCAGATCAACCGGGTCTCTTGATGAGACGGATGCTCATGAAGCTCCTCACTGATCATGGCGAGAAAGAAATTTTTCGCGGCAGCTCGGAGGATGCATGATGGAAACGATTAAAGGTTCTGGTGAAATCTTACCCATCCCTGCACTATCCGCGCAATCAATCGATATGCGCTATCCCAATGGTACCGTGGCATTGGATGACGTCAATCTGACCATTCAATCGGGAGAGTTTATTTCCTTACTGGGTCCTTCAGGGTGTGGCAAGAGCACATTACTCAAAATGTTTGCTGGTCTAGAGAATCCCAGCCAAGGCCAACTCAGTTGGTGGGGACAAACCTTTGACACAACAGGATCAACCAATGGCTGGCGAATTTCTATGGTCTTTCAGGAACCAACCCTGATGCCATGGGCGACGATTGAAGAAAATGTTCGCTTGCCATTAGATCTTGCCAAAATTCCCAGACTGCGGGCCAATCAGCTTGTAGCCGAAGCTCTTGAAGGTGTGGGGCTGAGCAAGTTTGGTAAATTCCTGCCTAGAGAGCTATCGGGTGGCATGCAGATGCGTGCATCACTGGCTCGCGCCATTGTCACCAAGCCGGATTTACTACTACTGGATGAGCCCTTCGGAGCGCTGGATGAGTTCACGCGTAATCGGCTGGATAGCGATCTACGTGAGTTATGGCAGAAGAACAAGATGACTGTTGTCTTCGTCACGCACAGTATCTATGAGGCTGTTTTCATCTCAAGTCGTGTGGTTGTCATGCAGGCGCGTCCGGGAAAAATCATTGCCAACATGCCGATCGACGGTCCTATTGAACGAAATGCAACCTATCGTATTTCTGATCCGTTTATTCAACAGTGCAAAACGCTTTCAGAATTGATTGCATATGCGCATCAGACCGATGTTGTTTAAGGAGAAATTCTCATGATTAATGATTCTTCTGTTATTCAACCGAATATAGGTAAGCGCACACCTATTGCCTCCCATCTTGGTTTTAAGATACTTGCACCGGTTGTGGTCGGATTGATCTTTCTGATCATATGGCAAATGACCTGTGTACTGATGGATGTCCCGACCTATCTCGTTCCTACACCTACGGTCATCGCAGTACAGCTTTTTCAGGATGCTCCTCTTTTATTAGGCAGTCTGGGCGCGACGCTTAAAATTACATTGCTAGCATTTCTCTGTGCAACCATTTTAGGGGTGGCGATTGCATTGCTGTTTGTCCAAAGCCCACTCATTGAAGCTAGCTTATTTCCTTACGCGATCTTATTGCAGGTAACCCCCATTGTAGCGATAGCACCCTTGATCATCATCTGGGTCAAAAATATGACAGCGGCATTGGTACTGTGTGCCATGTTGGTTGCGCTGTTTCCAATCATCTCCAATACAATCCTTGGCCTTAGAAGCGTGAACCCTGGATTAACCAATCTCTTCCGTATCAATCGGGCAAGTCGCTGGCAGACCTTGGTTCGATTACGTATACCCAGCGCGTTGCCGTACTTCTTTGGGGGGTTGCGTATCTCAAGTGGGCTTTCACTGATCGGTGCGGTTGTTGCCGAATTTGTTGCGGGTACTGGCGGTAGTGGTGCAGGCCTTGCCTATCAGATTCTTCAAGCGGGTTTTCAACTTAATATTCCTCGTCTCTTCGCTGCACTATTGCTGATTACTCTGACAGGTATCGTTCTTTTTGGCATTACCGATTGGATTACTCGAATATTTCTACGCGGCTGGCACGAAAGCCAACTCTAAAGACAAGGACAACACATATGTCATCAATAGCGCAACACACCACTCTCATCAGAAATGCGGCGGCAATTATGACAGGAGCACGACCACTTAATGGTTGTCCTGCTCGCATTTCTAGCCCTGATATCCGTATTCGTGGAGAAATCATTGAGGCCATAGGACAGTTATCACCTCTGCCCAATGAAAAGATCATTGATGCAACGGATTGTGTCGTGTATCCCGCGTGGGTCAATACCCATCACCACCTCTTTCAATCTTTGTTGAAAGGTGATCCCTTGGGTATTAATGCGTCACTGACAGAATGGTTAGCGACCACACCTTATCGTTTCCGAGCATCATTTAATGAACAGCGTTTTCGACTTGCAGTCCGTCTTGGCATGATTGAGCTGATTCGCTCGGGATGTACAACCATTGCAGATCATAACTATGTGTACTATCCGCAAATGTCATTTGACAGTTCAGCGATTTTGTTTGAAGAAGCAGAAAAACTTGGAATTCGCTTTGTGTTGCTACGTGGAGGAGCGACCCAAACCCGTCAACTAGAAGCAGACTTACCATCTGCATTACGTCCCGAAACGATTGATTCTTTTATTTCTGACATTGAGCGTCTAACAGCTCAATATCACGATCCGTCTCCTCGTGCGATGCAGCGCATCGTCATGGCACCAACGACTGTACTGTATTGTATTTCACCTCACGAGATGCGCCAAACCGCGGCTACAGCTCGTCGGCTTGGTTTACGCATGCATAGCCATTTGTCAGAAACCGTTGGTTATCAGGACAGCGCTTATCAAATGTACCAAAAGTCTCCTGTTGCGTTCTGCGGCGAGCATGACTGGTTGGGACCGGATGTCTGGTATGCCCATTTGGTGAAAGTTGATGCCGATGAAATTTCCATGCTGGCACAAACAGGTACGGGCGTGGCTCATTGCCCACAAAGTAATGGCAGGCTTGGCAGCGGCATCAGCCCGATCAGTGATATGGCAAAGAGGGGGGTTCCGATCTCCATTGGTGTTGATGGTGCGGCATCCAATGAAGCCGCCGATATGATCTCAGAAGTGCATATGACTTGGCTGGCTCAAAGAGCTCGGTTGGGCATGGATGCGCTGCCTAACTTTCGTGGAGGTTCTTATGAAGGTGGGGCAAATGCAGCCAGTGTAGAAGATGTGATTCATTGGGGAACCGCAGGCGGCGCTCAAATTCTGGGACTTCCCGAAGTGGGGCAAATTGCATCGGGTTATTCTGCAGATATTGCAGTTTATCGACTGGATGACCCGCGTTATTTTGGATTGCATGATCCTGCGATCGGTCCTGTGGTTTCAGGTGGGCGACCTTATTTAAAAGCACTTTTCTCTGCGGGTCAGCAGATTGTCCACGACGATCAGATCAAAGATGTTGATCTAATGGCGCTCGGTATTGAAACGCGTGCCGCCGTAAAAGCATTGCTCAATGATATGGCTTAGATTGTTTGACTATTTGCTGCCTTAAAAATTACATCTATTGATCAGATCCAATACTCTATACATAGGAAATATCGTGATTAAAATCAATCAAGATCTGACTATTTTTAGTCAGATGATCGCTCATCGCTTATTGACTAATTTTATAAACATAACTGGCCCTCCTCAGAAAAAGTAAGACCGTTAAAACACATTACTGAATCAAACTTTTTTATTGCAATCGTTCGATTTGAAACGATGGAATTTACTCATCTCAATTTTTTATTTTCAGGGGTTTTATCATGTTATCAGCATCACCAATCGGATTCAAAAACCGCGAATTTTCTTTCATTACCCTCATGAGCCTTGCCATTGGAAGTCTGACCATCGACACAGCATCCGTTCATGCAGCAGACTGGAGTGATACGTCTTTAGGTTGGCGTTATGGAACGATGTTTGCAGAACCGTATGTCAACAAGCCCGATGGAAGCCGCCAGGATATCGGCAAAAATATTGTTTCGTTGACCCATAGTAGTGGTTATCAATATGGAACCAATTTCTTTAATGCGGACCTTTTGCTTTCCGATAGCAAAGATCCGGGGAAAGGGACCAGCGGTGGAGCTCAAGAAGCATATGTGGTTTACCGCAACATGCTGGATTTTGGAAAAATATTTAAAAAGGATCTTGGCCTTGGCCCAATCAGAAGTTTTGGTGCTGAAGCAGGATTCGATTTTAATAGCAAGAATGATAGCTATGGTTCCAAAAAACGGGAGTTACTCATTGGTCCAAGCCTGATGATGGATGTACCTGGATACTTAAATATCAGCTTATTGGCTTTGTTTGAAAGTAATGATCCTGATGGCATTGCAAAACGCTATGAATATAGGACTCATCCTGAACTTGAAATTGTATGGGGTCTGCCTGTCTATTCACTGCCGTTATCATTTGAAGGGTACGCGCTTTTCATTGGGTCAAAAGGTACAAGTGAATTTGGTGAGTCAACTGCTCCAGAGACGCATCTCGACATGAAGCTGATGTATGACTTAAGTCACAATCTAGGAGTATCCGCGAAGACTGTTCGTATTGGTGCTGAATATGAATATTGGCATAATAAGTTCGGTAACCCCGAATCTCAAGCAGGTAAAGGTGCTACGGCCAGCACGCCCATGGTTCGTGTTGAATACCATTTTTAGTACTTCATACAAAACAACACAACTGATATAAGATATTGAATAAATTACATAAATAATATTTCTTGTAATAAAAACAGTAACACCTGATGAAGCACATCAGGTGTTACTCAACATATCTAGATATAAAGCTCAATTAGCAACCGATGACGGCTGACCTATTATTCAAACGTTACCAAGGAATTGCGTTAAACACAGCAACACTGATTACTGAGCACAAGCCACCCAGAACAAATACCAATCCCGCAACAAACAATATGTGCTTCGGCCAATAGGTTCGCATGATAATGCAACCAAAGGCGCTCACAGCGAGCAGAATCCACCACGCAGCAAATCCGACAGAACCACCCCACTTTGCCACGCTACACGACAAGGAAACCACAAGCAGTAGCCAACCAATAATTCGCAATACCACTGGATTAGGCTTGACTCGAGCATAAGAAAATAGCTCGGTATAAGGACGACTCATCGCAGCGCAAAGCATCGTCCATGCCACAAAAGCCAATATCAATGACCATAGCATCATGGTTTAGACATCTCTTCATGCTGAGGCGTATGCAAGTCATGATGTGTTTTCGCAATCGTCCGTTTGGCATTGTGCTTTGTAGAGTGCTTGGGCTGCATCACCTTATAAGTCGCACACGCAAAAAATAGCCCGACACCAAACACGGTCAAATCAAACGCCGCTAAAACGGTGTGCCCCTCTTGCAGTGTCGCCAGCAAAGAACTCCCAGGGGTCATCACCATATTAATAAAAGGAATGCTCATAAATAGCACAGCTGCAACCATCAACTGTTCATGCCATGCTTTTTGCCAAGGTCGAACCAGCGCATGCACGAGGCTGATGAGCCAAATAATAAAGAAACTGCGAATTTCAAGGTCAGAGCGCGATGCCAGTTGCACGGGGATCAGACGATTGGCCCAGAAATATCCGGCCATGGCGATGGGCAAGCCCGCGATAGCTGCAATATTTAAGCGTTCGACAAGATAGTGTCCAAACGAGGTCTTACCCGCTTTTAGATTTTGCACACGACGTTTTACGGTCCAGAGAATCAACCCCGTAGCAATCATCATCGTGCCAAGCAAACCTGAAAAAAAGAGTAACCAACGCAGTGGCCAGCTTGCCAACTGCGCCTCATGTAAACCGTAAATGACCCCACCCGTCTGTGCGATAGCACTCTGATTTTTCTGATTGGGTAATTTCACCCCCGTCATTGCATTGAAGGAAAGTGTTTCACCTAAGCGGTTATTTAGTATTTCTTGAGGCTTCCGCGTGAAAGCAATGACTGCTTGATTCGTATTGGGAAGCTTGACATAAATACTGCCCATAGGACTTCCAGACTGCCACTCTGCCGCCGCTTGTTGAATCATGAGTTCAAAAGGCTGCATTCTTTGATTAGTTGGCTTGCTGTCATATTTCACAACCGCTGCGCTATCTTGTAACTCATCATACAGTTTGCCTGTCTCGCTGCCAAAACGAGCCATCAGCCCCCATGGCATATAAAGATAGAAAAAGATCGCAAGACCCGTGTAGGTAATCATGATAAAAAATGGTAATGCGATAACAGCCGTAAGATTATGAAAATCAAGCCATGACCGTTGTCCTTTCCTCGGGCGAAAGGTAAAAAATTCTTTGAATATCTTCTTATGGGTAATCACGCCACTGATCAATGCAACCAGCATAAACATTGCGCCTATACCAACAATAATTCGACCAGTAATTGCAGGAAAACCGTAGAGTTGATAATGCATCTGATAAAAAAAATCCCCACCCAGACTATCTCGGGCAACAACTTTCTCCCCTGTGAGTGGATTCATATCCTGACTTTTATATTGACCATTTTCACCTGACTCTTTCCAGAACACCGAAGTAATAGGTGCGCGTTCGTTGGGCAAAATCAGATACCAGCTCTCAGCATCAGGGGCAATACGGTTTAAAGTCATCAATCCAATGAGGGCTGCTTTTTCAGGCGCAGGTGCTTGAAACTGTGCTTCAGGGTGCATCCACTGATTAATTTCAGGCTTAAAGTACGTGGCTGTTCCCATGATAAAGATCGTAAAGATGATCCACCCTAAAACCAGACCAACCCAAGTATGTAGCCATGCCATTGATTGACGAAAACTATTTTGCATTACACGAGACCCCAGCGCTTAGATCACCGCTCTTTTGATTAAATAAGAAATAGTCGCGAGAACCAATGTCGGCACTAATAGCCATAACCATGCTCGCCAAGCCGTTTTCGCTGCAAATACCCATAACACTGCCAGCAGATAAAAAACAAAACTTAGTAAGCTTGCAAATACAACGACCTCAGCTCTGGGTCCCGGTAATGTCAGAGACAAGAAAACCGTGATTGCTGTCGTAAACGCATATCCACCAACAATCGCTGCAATACAGCGCGATGCAACCATCCAGCGATATGATGCTCTTGAACTCATTGCCATAATCATTTTTTTTAAATCTAAGTAATATAAAACTCAGTATGAGCGCAGCCTTGCCCCTTACTCAATCTTGAATGACTACGAAAACAGAAGGCTTCATTATGAGAATAACGAATAATGGGCTAAGCAGTAGGCGCAGGCTCACCAACATCCCATCTTAACGATAATGATTATCAAACACAATAAAAATTATATTTAGTGAAAGTTGCTCCACCTGTGGACAATACCTTGCACTTTGTCACCATACTAGGCAACGAAATTGATGTGTGCAGAAATCATCTCCCGCATAAGCGCTGCGGCACATAGGATTCTGGTCAGTAATTTTGAAGTCGTGTAGAACTAAATGCTGCAAAAAAAGTGGGTTGGCATATTGAACGAGTTATATTAAATCAATAATTTAATATAACTCGTTCAATATTATGATGTCAGAACCTGTTTTAAGACCAATTCAATCAAGGATATCATTGAAGCTGAAACAACACGGACAGTTACCCAGTTTGTGTGGGGATAACTAAATATCAATAGTGACTTCGTCAAAATCTTCAAAAAATTAAAAAACGATTTACTTGGCCACAATATCCGTAGGCATCAAATCCTCCAGACCATTACGGCGTCTAGCTTGCTCATCACACATATTGGCATCGAGTTTGGCAAAAGCCTGCGGGGCATAGCGACGAGCCCATAGATTCAATTTATTTTCAATCACTCTTGGCAGCTTAATGCCAAGCGGGTTCGACTCCTGTAAATCAGTCGATGAAATCACACGCGTACCCATTAAATAATCAAACCAAGGTTTGGTCACACACCAGTTCGCATCTTGATTAGTGTTCATATGGTGATCGTAATGCCACGGTATTTTCTTTTTCCCCCATGCTGGATCAAGATGCGACTTGCGGTGAGTATTGTAGTAATTCCAGCCACAATAGTAGGAAGTGAGTGTAAACAACGGTGCAATCGGAAAAACAAAGGTCGTAAGCCCAGCAAGAAAAATAACACCCTTGATTTCATTCCGAGCCGCATCATTTTCCAAGGGATGCTGATAGAGTTCGTCATCACGATATTGGGCTAGACGAACACGACGGTGATGCGCCCAATGGTACTTCATGCCCAAAGAATAAAACGACTTCCGCCCCCCACCCGATTGTGATGTACCGTGCAAGGCATACTTATGCATATACCACTCAACGCCATTGGCAAAAAATAACGCAACGGGAATCCCCAACATGGCTCAGTCACTCTATATCAAACGAAGTCATATGATAATGGCAGAAGTTTAATCACTAGACTTGACCGCTCATTGCCATGTTTTTGACATTTCACGCCATTCGCTTTATAGTTTTTGGACAAGATGCCAACCATGGATAACAGAGCGTCAATGATGAATTCCTCGCTATATGTAAACAGCTCGCTGATCGGCATGCTGATCGATTATCTCGAAGCCCAAACAGTCGATTCCACTGTATTAAGACAGAAAATTCTGCATTACCAACAATATGATCGTATTTCTGCTGTCGATTGGATTATCCTGCTCAACGAAATTGCGATACTCACACCTGTTCCGGCAGTCGGCCTACTCATCGGTCAGCAGATCAAAGCAGCACATACAGGAATAGTAGGATATCTGGGGCTGTCTTGCAGCAGTGTTGGCGAGGCTGTTTCACTGTTTGAGCGATTTGCGCGCTTGATCTACGACGTCAACTCATTGTCGATTACACTGGAAGGTCATCTGGTATCGATCAGTTGGGGCAGTGAGCACGGCACCCCCGGACAACTTGCGGATGAAACTGCCATTTCCGCATTTGCGACCATGATTCAGACGATTGCAGGTCAGGCCATGTACCCAACCAGAATTAATTTTATTAATCCAACCCCTGCGGATAAGTCACCTTATGAACGTTTTTTTCATTGCCCCGTCAGTTTTGGCGGGATTCGCACCATTGTCGAGTTCCCTGCAGAATATTTGAACATTGCATTACAAAATCGAGATTCAAATTTACTTCATTTGCTTGAAGGCCATGCTCAATCATTACTCAGCACCTTGCCGAGCGACCAGTTTGAAACACAATTGAAATCGCTCTTAACGGAGATTGTTCAAAAACAAGAAGAGCCCTCTTTGGTTCATATCGCAATGCGCATGAATACATCTATACGCACCTTGCAACGCAAACTCAAC
Organism: Aquirhabdus sp.; assembly: GCF_046462495.1. Taxonomy (NCBI): domain Bacteria; kingdom Pseudomonadati; phylum Pseudomonadota; class Gammaproteobacteria; order Moraxellales; family Moraxellaceae; genus Aquirhabdus; species Aquirhabdus sp. The sequence continues at coordinate 343,688 of NZ_JBKGVE010000012.1, forward strand.
CAACATGACATCAAGTTTCAGGAGTTGCTCGCAAGCGTGAAGCTTGATTTATTTAATCAATATATCAAAAACGAAAAATTGACTCTGTTTGAAATCGCACTCCGTTTAGGCTATTCCGAACAAAGTGCATTCACCCGTGCGGTGAAACGCTGGACTGGAGAACTCCCTAAAAACTTTAGGAAGTGATGGAATGCGTTTGGTATGTATTATGTATAAAGCACGATGAGCAATGAATCATTAATAATGCGGTGGAACCTCAGCGGCGGCATCAAAAATCGCGATCCCTTCGCCTTTATTGGCAGACTCCATACGGCTATAAAGCACTTTAAATTGATCCTGTAAATCCATCAATTGTTGTGCCTGCGCGGCTACTGTTGAATTCAAGGAATCCATTAAATCATCCAAAAAAGCCACGCGAATCTCTAACTCATCGATTCTATCGCGTAAAATGATGCTTAAAGGCTCATCTAACTGGCGTTTGTCACAATGTTCGTTCATCATACCGCCCTTCACCTGATATTCAATTTAGTTTAGTTCTCGGTCTTACCGATTGATCAGTCTATAGACCGATTATATCATTGACTCAGATACCCCCCGATACGGAAAAATAGCTTCATGGCATTGCTTACTTTACGCGACATTCAATTGGCTTTTGGCGGCCCTGCAGTACTGGACGGCGCAAGTCTTTCAATTGAGCGGGGGGAGCGTGTCTGTATTATTGGCCGTAACGGTGAAGGTAAGTCTACCCTACTCAAACTGGCAAGCGGTCAGCTTCTTCCTGACAAAGGCGAAATTGCCAAGCAAGGTGGTTTACGCATCACCATGCTCGAACAAGATGTGCCGATGTCAACGGGCAAGGTTGCAGACATTGTCGCAGGCGGTGCGGGTCCCATTGCCCAAGTCTTGATTGACTATCACCATGAAAGCGAAGCTTGTGCACTGGGTGATATGGATGCCTGTGAGCGCATGAGCGACCTGCAAAGCAAACTGGACGACGGCGATGGCTGGGCGCTTGAGCGTCAAGTGGATACCATTTTGGGTAAAATGAACCTTGATGGCAATGCTGATCTTGCTGATCTATCTGGTGGTCGTAAACGCCGTGTATTGCTCGCTCGCGCACTCCTGACACAACCTGAATTACTGCTTCTCGATGAGCCAACCAACCATTTAGATGTTGAAAGTATCGAATGGCTTGAACAATTCCTGCTGGATTGGCCGAACTTAACCTTGATGTTTATCAGCCATGACCGCGCCTTTGTGGATCGTCTGGCAACGCGGATTGTGGAACTGGATCGCGGCGTACTGCGCGGTTATGAAGGCAACTACGCACGATATTTAGAAATTAAAGCCCAACAGCTTGAGGCCGAAGAAAAACAAAGCGCCAACTTCGACAAGAAGCTCGCGGAAGAAGAAGTGTGGATTCGCCAAGGCATCAAGGCACGCCGTACCCGTAACGAAGGCCGTGTCCGTGCTCTTGAAGCACTGCGTGAAGAACATAAAGCCCGCCGTAGCCAACAGGGCAATGTATCACTGGTCGTACAAGATGCTAACCGTTCAGGCAAGCTGGTTTTCGATATCGAAAACCTCTCAGTCGGCTTTGGTGATCGACTATTGGTTGAAAACTTCTCAGCCATGGTCATGCGTGGTGACAAGATTGGGTTGATCGGAGACAATGGTGTCGGTAAAACCACACTCATTCGCGCCCTGCTCGGTGAAATGGAGCATGGCGGTTCGGTCAAAACAGGGACACAACTGGACGTCGCCTACTTTGACCAACTGCGTAATCAGCTGGATCTGGAAAAAACCGTACTGGAAAACGTCAGTGAAGGTTCTGACTTTATCGAAATCAACGGTAACCGTCGTCATATCTTAAGCTACCTGCAAGACTTTCTATTTTCTCCAGCACGTGCACGAACACCTGTCAAAGCATTGTCTGGGGGTGAGCGCAACCGCTTATTGTTAGCACGTTTGCTGATTCGTCCGTCCAACCTACTGGTTCTCGACGAACCCACCAATGATCTGGATATGGTGACACTGGAGCTGCTTGAAGAAGCCATTGCCAGCTATCCAGGCACCTTGCTCCTGATTAGCCATGACCGGGCCTTTGTTGATCAAGTCGTGACCTCGACTTGGGTGTTTGATGGTAAGGGATACGTTGAAGAATACATTGGTGGCTATAAAGATTATCTCGCTCAGCGCGAAGTGCAACAGCGCATGAAAAAGTTGCCTCCTGTCGCCGTAAAAGCCACATCCAACACGACAATAGCAAAACCATTACCCAAAACGGTAAAATTGAGTTATAAAGATCAAAGAGAATTAGATGGACTGCCCGCAGTGATTGCGGCACTCGAAGCAGAACAAGCTGAATTAGAAGGCAAACTCGCCGATGGCGCATGGTTTGTTACTGATGCAGCAGCGGCTACGCTTGCGTCAACGCGTTTAGCCGAGATAGAACAAAAAATACTAGATCAATTAGAGCGCTGGACGACCCTAGAGGCGGCTAGTCAAGGAGCTTAAAACAGCATGAATCACCAAGGAATGGAACGCTTGCCTGTCATCAAACGTTTAGCGGGACATCGCGTAGCCAGCATATTGGCTATCGCGACCAGCGGCATAGTCTTGTCAAGTTGTAGTCATATGGGGCTCAGTCATCAAACCAGCCCCCAAAGTCACTATCTCTATGACGCCCCTGCACAAGCTTATACGATTGACCTCGGTGCGCAGAACTTCCGCGGACAGGTTCGTTTGCGCGATAGCTGTACACCTGAAGGTTCAAGCTTAAATATTTATGATAATGCCGGTCGTTTCTTCCGTATTGATGCAGTAAATTTGATTAATAATCCCAATATTGTTCTGCCTGAATTTGCAGACGATACCACCACGCGCGATTTGATCTTCCGCTATTACATGGAAAAAGTGAACCCGGGGGGCCGGATTATCATTCAGCGTAACGTGAATAGTCGTATGGGCTCATCACTTTATGCGGTGATTCAATCTGAAATCACGGTAAAAGATCTGACCCAAGACCTGAATACCACTCGTTTCATGGGCTATCTCATCACTCGTCGCGGCAATATCGGCTATGTGATTCAGCATGAGCAAAAATTTTATCGTTCAGACCGCATGCTTGAAATTCTAGGCTTACTGGCATCCGAAATTCAGATTCCAGGTCGTTTGCCCACGAATAAGAAACAAGAAGATAATCCGATCTATATCGATCTTAAGAACTCGACACCCGCTCAAATCGAAGAGTGGAAAAAAGCAGCGCAATGTGGTGAAAGCAATACGGGTAAATGGTTTAGCTTTGGCAATAGTTCTGATTCCACTGCGAAGGTTGTCGATTATTCAAATCCTGATGGCAAAGTAGATACCGTACAACCTGCGAATAAAACTGACACGCCGAAACCATCACTGTTTCATCGGATATTGAAATCCATCAATCCGTGGTCATCTTCTACGCCAAACCCATAATTTTCAATGAAGTCTCATCAACTGATTGGCACATCCCATGCCAATCAGTAAGTATCTCAAAAATTCCAAAACGCGATTCTGATCTTATGAGTGTAAGTAGTACGCCTCCCTTTAAAGCCAAGTTTCTCATGCCTCAATATTGGGGAATCTGGATAGGCGTCTGTATCCTCTTGCTGCTGGCGCATCTACCATGGCGTATACAGTTCAGATTAGGACGTTGGTTAGGAGAGAAATTCTGGGCTCTCGGTAAGCGCCGCAGAAGCGATACCCTGATCAATCTTGGACTATGCTTTCCAGAACTGTCGGAAGCTGAACGCTATGAAATGGGAAAAGATGTTTTTAGAAACGGGGTAATTGGTTTCTTTGAAAGTCTCAGTGCGTGGTATACCCCTAAACGCTTCGACAATCAGGTCACAATTGATGGACTCCAATATCTGATTGAAGCCCAAAAACGTGGGCAAGGCATTCTACTGCTAGGCGGTCACTATACAACGCTCGATTTGGGTGGATATCTTTCTTCCCTGTTCTTTTCTGCCTATATCGTATATCGACCACAGAACAATCCTTTACTGGAATGGCTCATCACACGCGCGCGCTCCAATATTTTTAAACAGCAAATCGATCATGACGATATGCGGGGGTTAGTCAGTGCGCTTAAGTCTGGACAAATCGTCTGGTACTCCCCCGATCAGGACTTTGGCTTAAAGCAGGGTGTCATGGCGCCTTTCTTCGGTGTCCCTGCTGCATCAGTCACTGCGCCACGGCGATTGGTTAAAGTCAATAATTCAGCGATTTTATCATTTCATTCTTATCGCCAAAATGATGAAAAACCGCATTACCATCTCACGATTACACCTGAACTGTTAAATTATCCTTCCGATGATCCTGTGCTGGATGCCACACGCATTAATGATATGTTTGAAGGGCTGATTCGCATTGCACCGACTCAGTGGATGTGGTTCCACCGCCGCTTTAAATCTCAGCCTGAAGGGGTGCTTTCACCTTATAAAAAGGCGGCTGAGCAAGAGAAAAATTAATCGAACTAAGTACTACTGCTCAAACAATCCATTTCAGACGGGCTCATATGGGTACAAGCCAGCCATTGATTAACACCCTGCCCCGCCCAACGACCACTGGCAAAACAAGCCGTCAACAAATATCCACCCGTTGGTGCATCCCAATCCAGCATTTCTCCGGCACAGAACACACCCGGCCACGGGGTTAGCATCAAAGTATCATTCACCGCATCTCGTGTGATGCCACCGGCAGTACTAATCGCCTCATCAATCGGTCGCATTCCATTCATCACAATTTTGAGTTGCTTAAGAACTTTTGCCACTTCTGCCGCATCGGTCCAGAACTCCCGTGCAATAGATTCACGGACTAGCCCCGCTTTGCACCCCTCCAGACCAATCTGACGTCGCCAGAAATTCGATAAAGACTGCTTACCCACTGGTTTTGACAACTGTGCATACAATTGCGCTTCACTCCGATGTGGGAATAAATCCAAAGAAAGCACAGCACTCCCCGTGCGCTCTATCGATTCTCGTAACTGCCGAGATAACGCATAGATCACACCGCCTTCTACACCTTGCTCAGTAATAATCAAATCCCCTGACTTCTGCTCAAGGCTGCCGTCCGCACGCTGCGTCGAAGCAACGATCGACTTGACGGGCTCACCTGCCAAGGACTGCATAAAGGGGCTTAAATCTACCGTAAACCCCCCATTTGAGGGGCTAAAATCGTGTGTCGCAACGCCCTGTTTGATCAACCAAGGACGCCATGTGCCATCAGCACCTAGTTTTGCCCAACTGGCTCCACCCAGTGTCAAGACCACCGCATCAAACGAATAGGACGTTTCCCCCACAGGCGTAGAGAAAAACCACTGTTGATCTTCGTTGCCCCCTTCCCAACGATGACGGAGCAGAAATTGAACCCCACTGGCTTTCAAACGTGCAACCCATGCACGGAGCAGTGGTGCTGCTTTCATCTCTGCTGGAAAGACCCGTCCAGATGACCCGACAAAGGTCTCAACCCCTAAACCATGTACCCATTCGCGTAGATCATGGGGTGTGAATGCTTGCAACATCGGTCGCAGCCAGTCTGGTGCATCATAACGTTGAACAAAATCATCGAAAGGTTCGCTATGACTGATATTTAGGCCGCCCTTACCTGCCATGAGGAATTTACGGCCCACCGAGGCTTTTTGCTCGAAAACCGTTACTTGATGACCTGCCGCGACTATAGATTCTGCCGCCATTAATCCCGCAGGGCCTGCACCGATAATGGCAACAGATGAAGGCGTTGATGCAGGAGTTGCTTTGGACATAATTGAATTCAATGATGTTATAGATAAAGGAAGTCTAACATTGCCACCCTATAAACTGGCAAAATAGCGAACATAGGATCAAGATACCGAACTCTATTTTATCATGATTGACGCTTGTGTTATTTTGCTTGTGTTCGATCAATTTGACCCGATATAGAGGCGATACGATTTGAATTACGGCGTTTCGTACTCTATCTCTTATTCAAGCGCAAGGTTACCCCCATGTCTGCACCTACTCTCTCCTTCAGCACACTGACTCTCACCGGGATCGACACTGAAAAGTTCCTGCAAGGTCAGGTTACCGTCGATGTGACCCACATTAGCGCCGATGAGTTCCGCCCAACAGCAATTTGTGATTTAAAAGGTCGTATTGCATTTGGACTTTGGCTGACACGGCACTCAGCTGAGCACATTGATATTGTGATTGCAACGGACCTACTGGATAGCTTCAAGGCACATCTTCGTAAATACGGTGCATTCTCAAAAATGTCGGCCTCAGATAGCCAATCTATTTTTCCCGCTATTGCAGATGGTTTTGCCGTCTTTCAGGCAGACGAGACCGCAACCACGATCATCGAATGGCAAAAAACAGCGATTGCAACAGGCGCCGCTTGGATCACCGCGAATACAGCGGGATTATTCCAGCCTCAGGAACTTCGTCTGCATCAACGAGATGGCGTCAACTACGATAAAGGCTGTTATTTAGGGCAAGAAATTGTCGCTCGTCTTTATTTCCGCGCGAAGCCTAAAGCATGGCTGCATCGTGTCGAAGGTTCAGGGGTTGTGCCTCAGGCTGGGCAAAGTATTGCGCCAAATATCACTGCGGTGAATGCCATTGCCACCTCTAATGAGGGCTGGGAGGCCTTAGTCGTTGCCAAACCTGAAACGCTGGGCGAAGCGGGTCTGGTGATTTTAGATTTGCCAGAAGCATTGAGTGGTGATGTAGGACGTTAACATCTATATATGTTTCACTATGAAGACTGAGTAAACAGCCTTCATGAAGGCATGACTCAACGGACCATCTATGCCTCTAGTCCACTAAGAATTTATCATTCAGCGCACCCGGTGTTTTCACAACCACATTCACCGCATCGGTTAATGCTTCAAAGTCGGTCACATCGCCTGGCTCCAGAACAATAATATCCCCAGCCCCCCATTCCTGCCCAGCCATACGTACACGGCCAGATAGCACCATGGTGATCTCTGTGGCAACTTTATGATAATGAGCGCCTTCCGTTTCACCCGCCTTATAATGTTTGACAGCGACCTCACATGCATCCGTGGAATGTGCTGTTGGCGTGAAGCCGCCAACGAACCACCCTTTGATCATCTCGCTATGCTTAACACTTTTCATCAATATTTCCTCTGCTGTTCAAACGCAATCCCGAATTGATTTAACTGTCGCTCTGTCTTTAAAGGATGAAATTGACTCAGGTTAATCGGATAAGTACCAATCTTACCTTGCTCTAAAACAATCTCATTGAGGGATGGGCAAATATAATACAACCCACCAACAGAAGCGTCTTTACGAATCATGTTCTGTGATGCACGTACGAAGTCTTGTCCACGAGAAAACCAATAAAATCCAACCGTAGCCATGCGACTGATGGGTTTTTTCTCAGCCGCCTCAACCACAAAGTGATCATCACTTAAACGTACATAAGAATAGCGAGGATGGACAGACGGGAAAGTCACGACACCTGCATCCAATTTTCCCTGCCGGAAGCCTTCTAATACCGTAAAAAAATTAACATCTAATAGCTCATTACCATTGAGGATTAACAGCTCATCATTAGAGTCAATATATTCTGCAGCAAGTAATGCGGTACATGCCGCTCCTTTCGTACTGTCCCTGATGCGTAAAATCTTGGCATCTGGGGCCAAAAGAGAAACAACATTATCGAGATGATAGCGCTGTATATCTGCTTCACGTAAGGCCACGATAAAACAGATGTCATTCCCAATTGATCGGCAGCCCTGTATGAGACGTTCAATCAGAGGAATACCATCCAATTCCGTCAGACAAAACGGATAACTATTGTCCAAGGTATCCACGGATGATAATCCAGCGGCAAGAATTAAAATATTCATCATGCGCGACCCTCAATCTGATCAATTCTAGTCTGGATATTTGTCAGATTGACATCATCAACATCTTGAACAACCAAGACATGAGCGCCTGAAGCATTAGCCGCCTTAATCCCATTTTCGTTGTCCTCAACGATTAAGCACTCTTCTGGAGTGAGCCCAAGCTTGGCTATCGTTGTGAGATAGATCTCTGGATCAGGTTTAGGGCGAGAAACATCACTGGCCGCAACCATTTGATCTAAATACCCATCTAATCTTGCTTTTTCCATCATGACTTCAACGGTATGTCGAATTGAGTTAGAAGCAACTGCTAATTTATATCCCGTAGATTTTAACGTTGATAGTGCATACTCATGGACAAAACGGGGTTTACATTGGGCATAAACGATTTCCATCGTATAGTCCTGCTTCATTTCATTAATAAAACGATGCAACTTACGGGGAAGACCAGACTCCAGCGACAATATTTCTAACTTCTTGCTGGTGGGTAAACCGTCATAAGTCGTCAGATGATCATAGCGGCTGATTTCATAACCAAATAATTGCAGCGCACGATTGAGTGCCTCGTAATGCCAATCTTTTGCTTCGATTAGCACGCCATCCATATCAAAAATCACGGCTTTAATTTTCATATCTTTTCACCAAAATATTGTCTTGCTCGCTCGGGATAATCCGTACAGATCATTAAATTGGGATATTGTGAAATGGGTAGAAGGAGATTCCACAATGGTTCGATACTTTGACCATGCAACTCAGGTGAAACAATGCATACGCGCTTGCCAGAATTCAGCAGATTTTCAATAAATCCAGCCTCATACCAAGGCTTATCGGAGAAATTATCCAACCAGATGCCTTGCACCTGATCCAGCCATGCAGGCTCGCGTTCAACATCACTCATTCGAACAAAGACAGGAACATTGGCTTGCATATAAGACCGCATATCTGGAATAGACATATCAAACACAAACCAATTCGAAATATTAGCACTCTGCATGATTTCTTTTAGAGCATGAACAAGTCCATCTGCTTTGATATTCAACGCTAAGGGAAGATCATTTTGACCCACCAATGCTAAAAAATCAGTGAGTGACATCTCCTGACCTGAAGGCATGTCATGAGAGATCACTAATTTTCCACCACAATCGCGGACATCAGTTTCAGTGCCAAACATGAGGTCAAATGATCGCGTAAACGCTATTGTCTTATTTTTTTCACTTGGCTCCAGCCAGTATCCTCGATGACTAAGAACAATCATTGGCCTTCTCCTACAGCTTTTCGTGAAACGGCTAAAGACAAAAATAAATTCAGATCATCAGGGATACCTAGCCCGTACATTCCAGCAGCTTCTTGCCCAATATTATAAATGCCAACAGTCTGACCTTCATTAATCAGTTGATCGTAGACTGGCGCAACATAAAACTCTCCATTGACGCGCAAGTCCTGCTCAATCATGGCTTCTGCAGCTCTTATAAAATCGTGACCATGTTTAAAATTATAGATACCGACCGTAGCCTCATTTGAAATCACCTCTTTTTCTACCACGCGAGTCACTTTGCCCTGCTCATCCAGCCCGACAAAGGACCACTTTGGATCATTTGCGGTCATAGTCATAATCAGACCATCTAATTTGTCGATGTCCATTTTATCCAGATAACTATCGATCCCCACATCGACATATTGATCACTATTCGCAATCATCAATGGTGCATCATTATCGATTAAATGCTTTGCCTTGAGCACGGTACAAGCAGCACCTTCTGTAATACCATCGAGTTGTACAATTTCACAGTTCGGAGCCCATGTTTTCAGTTTCTCAATGAGCTGATATTCAAGGACATGTTTGCGCTGACAAATAAAAATAAATCGATGATCTTGCTTGGGACGTAGATTATCAATGACAACCTTTATCATCGGTACACCATGGACAGGAATTAAAGGCTTAGGATCCAGATATCCCGCCTTTGCAAAACGACTTCCGGCACCAGCCATTGGGATTACGATATTCATGCATATATCCTATATTGAATTTAAAAAAATACTGACCATACAAGTCTGTAAAGATACAAGCAGCAGGGCATATTCATTTACTGGCTTTCAAATAGTCTGCAATCTCATGACGTGATTTTCTCCACAATGATGTCCCATTAAAAAATGAGAAGACCAACCACTAATCTAAACTTATTTCAACAAAATATGATGGATAGCTAGCAATCAATCATTAGATAAATATGCGGTATGAAAAACATTATCTAAACAGGCAATATTTTACCTAGCAATGGAAAATTCTTTTTAACGCGAGCTAAAAGAACAGAAGATTTCTTTTCAAAAGTAGAATCATAATGAATCTTTTTAAACTCAACCTTTTCGATACTCATATTAGTTTTGTCCGCCACATGGATTCTGACTTCCAACAACTCACACATCTCTGTTAATGAAAAAGGTAGCACCGCTAATTGCTTAGAACGAGTTATCTGATTAAATGTTTTTTTAGCCCATAAATGAGCCCCTTTATCAGATACAATATCAATATCCACTTCTGTTAATGCACCACTCCACTCACCAAAAAAACTAATTTCATAATCTCCAACATCAAGTCGAATATATGGTCCATGGTATAAGAACCCCCGTTGTCCTGTTGTCCTTATATTCAGAGCGGAACGTTGCCCGACATTAGTTCTCGCACGTGCATCGTCACTTCTTAGCAGTAAAGGTAAAGTTTCAGGTTGGGGTTTATGTTCTTTTATAGTGGCACTAACTCGAGGGGTATCAAATATATATCCGTTTAAACCCGCATCCCTCTGAATAACCTTAGTAAACGTATATTGATTAGTCAAAAAATCAACTAGGGCATTGAAATCCTGAGCTAGATTATCAGAACGAGGAACTTGCTCATTTGAAAAAAGAGAGTCGACATAGCTCTGTGTTTCTTGATCATTAATGACATTAATTCCACGATAGTGTGGATCAAATCCAAAATCATTTTCTGAGTTAATATCAAAAAAATATTTATGAAGTAAAAAACGTTCGCTCAGAAATGCATATTTAAAAACCTTAAAAGAAACCAAAGATTCAGAGAGTGTATTTAGAAACTCTTGAGTCATCGAGCCCATACCAGGTACAAAGTGGTAACCAACATACTGCTGGTTCACCGCTTCATAGAAAATATTAAATATTGGATAGCGCGTTAAGAACGGATATGAAAATAATAATTCTTCTGGTATTATTTTTTTAAAGTCAAATGCAAGAATATCAAAATTGACAAACTTTAAAAGATCTTGCTTATAACCAAAATACAGCCGATCATTCCAGAAGAAAACACTTGGAATTTCTGCGGAAGACTTTGTATGTCCACCTTGAATCCCAACTTTATAAGAAAATAAACTTGTCGCATCTTCTAATGGTCGAATATAGTTTCTTTTTTCAAAGAATGACTCAATCAAATCATCAAAGAAACCAGACTCAGGTCCGCATTTATCCGTCCGAGTTCGTAATATAAAGCTGTCATCTGGACAAACATCTAACCCATTTTTAAGAGAAACGACTTGATGCAAATAATGGCCTGTACAAATTAAATCAGGCTCTTGAGAGGCTACTAATACAAAATTATATTGCTTTATAAGCGCCGCAATATTTTTAAATTTGTCAATCTCCCCAATCCACGTTGAAAATACGACTTGCTCGATGTCCCCCTTCTCTTTCAATTTAAAAAGAAAATTGAAACGATCAACAAGAAACTGTTCATCTCTTATAACGCCAGTGACAAGTACCCAAGCAGAATTATTTGCCATAAGAATAAAACCAGTTTAATTGAAGAAGCAAAATTACTCTACATTATAAAAAATAATGTAAAATCCAAATGATAATATTTAAAAAATGCAAGAGAACAAGCTAATAAAAATATCCTAATCAAATAATTTTGATTAGGACCAGCTCTTGACCTATTCAAACGGATAAGTCAATAAAATATCTATACTACACGAAAGGGATGAAGGGAAAATTACAATGATGTCATATTACATTTCGACTACTTAAGTATCTTACTGAAATAATTTTCTCTTATATTTTTCGAACAAAAGACACAATTAAATGAACAAATAACGCAATAATTATAAAAATTTGCCACAATAGAAAAACACCATAAAATGGTGGGGCATGCGTGGCACCAATCGTCCCTAACATCAAAAAAAAACAATACACCCATTCATTGCTATGAATGTGTGAGGCCATAATTTTATGGTATTTGTTAGGATATAAAACTAAAATGATATGAAGCTCTGAACCGCCATTAAACCCGCCACTCACAAGACGCCATCAATTGGGTAGGGATAAGGTTGTGGGAGACCCATCACATATTGCATGTAAGGGTTTGGTAATCTCCCCGCATATACAACGGTGGCACAGGCAATTAGCCATGCGCCGCATATTACTTTATGAATACGGGCTAACCGCAACTGTTACTCCACAGTCTTCAATGGAACCCACTTCCCGCTTTCAACTTTGTACAACGTGATACTGGCTTTCTTTAAGTCGCCTTTATCATCAAAGCTAATGGTCGTGGTCACACCGGGCCAGTTCGCGTCTTTCATCTTCTCGACATAAACTTTTGGATCGATTGAGTTAGCACGTTTCATCGCATCAACCATGACCATCACCGCATCATAGTTATAGGCGCCGTATAACTGGATTGGACCGTACTTGGCCGAAAAACGCTTCTCAAAATCAGGACCTTTGGGTACGGATGCCAGTGGTGCACCAGGTAAGCTTGCGATGGTCCCTTCCGCATTTTTACCGGCGAGTTTCATAAACTCTGGGGTGTAAATCCCATCAGCACCCATGAACTGCGCATTTAAGCCTAGGTTTCGGACCTGTTGCGCCATCGCAGCACCTTGACCATCCATTCCTGCAAAGAACACCAAATCAGGGCTCTTACCTTTGATACGGGTCAAAATCGCATTGAAGTCCGTTTCTTTATCGGTGGTGTACTCATGAGCGATCAAATTGCCATTTGCAGCTTTAACCGCTTTTTCAAATTCAGCAGCCAAACCCGCACCATAAGCAGTTTTATCATCAATCACAGCAATGTGTTTCACTTTCAACTCATTGACGGCGAATGTTCCTAAAGCACGGCCCTGCTGTACATCATTCGCCATGACACGGAATGCATTGCTGAAGCCTTGTTGGGTATACGTTGGGTTAGTTGCTGAAGGGCTGATTTGTACAATGCCGTTTTGATGATAAATACGCGATGCTGGCAAGGTGGTTGAAGAGTTCAGATGTCCAATCACCCCACTGACTTTATCATCGACCAATTGCTGGGCAACCGTCGTTGCAATCCGAGCATCGGCTTGGTCATCTACAGGGTCAAGCGTAAAGTGCGCTTTCTTACCCGCAATAGTCACGCCTTGAGTATTCAATTCATCAACAGCAAGCTGCGCACCATTTTGTGCATCTTTTCCTAAGTGAGCTTGTGCCCCGGTTAAAGGCGCTGAGTGGCCAATTTTGACTTCCAATGTATCGCCACTACTTGCTGAGGAATCCTTTTTACTACAACCCGCTAAAGTCAAACTTGTCGCCACGGCAACAGTCAGCGCTGTTAGCACAATTTTCTTAGAATTCAAATGCTTCATATTAACCACATCCTGATGAAAGTCTTAAACAAAAAAACGTAAACCACAATCTATACACCTATTGAACCAATGCCGCACGATGCCAACAGTACAGCAGGCTTCATGCCAACATCTACCCCCTTTGCCACATCCAACAAAATATTACATAGTCCACGCATCAAACGGCGTTTGATAATTTTCTGGTTTGGTCACCAAGAACTGACCACAGGACTCTCCACGCGCCATGTATTTAATCTCAAAATGGGTCCGTCGGGCAGTTGTCACCTGCGTCCGCTCATAAGGCAGATGCCAAACAGTGTTCAGCTGTTCCTCCGCCTCATCCAAATACGCATCAATATTACTCGCCAGTGTTAACGTTGCGCCAGTTTGCATCCGCGACAATAAAAACTGCATGAAGGGCATATTAAACCAGCGCTGAGCAGCATTCTTCGGCTCTGGATTCGGATAGAGAATAAAAACTTGCGCAAGGCTGTGAGGTGGTACAGCATGGATGATCCAAGGAATAGCATCCGCATGAACTGAAGTCAGATTGGCTAAAGATTGGGCTGCATGAGACTGCTCAAATTTTTGATATTTTTCGGCGGTTCGCTCAATAGCAAATAAATGCACTTCGGGATTCTGTGCAGCAAACGTTAATGCATGGAGTCCAACCCCCGCCCCAATCTCCAGTGCCACCCGCAAGCTGGAATCATCCGACAGACGCTCAAAACAATCAGGGCGTTCAAAATCTCTTGGGGCTTTAAATACTTCTGGACGGAACATTCGCATAGGGGGCATCTTCAAAACAAGCATAAAATAAGCAGGTCAATCAAACCTGCTTATTTAACCATTTTCAGCTTATTCATACCGCCCAATTTTCAAGAACGGCATCACGAAAAACGGATATTCCAGATTAAGTCGTGAGATCTTTAATCGTTTCGCTGGAACCATTGGTTTTCACGGATTCAATCCCATTTTCACGACTGGCTTCGCTTTCATACAACTCGCTGGTGCCGATCACTTGGTGATTGCCCGCTTTAAGATTGAAATAAGGCTTTTCCGATTTACTCACGGCACGCTCATAGCGTTCATCCAGCGGGCTATTGGTTTGAACCGATTTAATCCCGTTCTCTGCTGCAGCACGCGTGGTATACAGTTCGCTTTGCAGAATGACTTGATGATTGCCTGCTTTCAATACGAAATAGGTCTGCCCGTCTTTACTTGTTTTTAACTCAAAATATCCAGCCATGAACGTATTCCTTTTTTTGATGAAAAGATTGAATGATGGGGGTATCACACTCATGGATCGTTTTTAGATTGTTTTAGATCAAAGTTCAATAGTTTTTTGTTATCAAACAAAAATTTATTATGATTATCTAGTTATAAAATATGATATAAAAACATCGATTTTCTGTCGTTTTAACTTAATTTATATACATAGGGAATGTAATGAAAAAACTATCTGCAATTGCAATCGGCCTGACCTTGGCTTTGTCAGGATGCTCAACGATGACTCCAGCTCGTTATTCAGTCTCCGTCGACAATAATTTAATATTAAAGAAATATGCAGGTCAGACGACACGAATAATTTCAATGGATCCTCCAGCAAACTATGATTCAAATTGCCGCCTTATGGGACCCATTCAAGCATCAGACGGCATGACCATTCCCCAATTTGTACAGAAAGCGTTTAACGATGAATTAAAATTCGCCAGCATATACTCTGAAAATGGAAACTCAATAGCAGGCGCATTAACCAAGATTCAATTCTCTTCCGCTTCAGGTCTGACAAGCGGTTGGTGGGATTTAGGGCTTACACTGAAAGCAAGCAATGGTAAGACGATCAGTGTAGAAAACCGTTACGACTTTAAGAGTGGCTTTGATGCGATTACTGCTTGTAATCAAACAGCACAGGCGCTTGCTCCTGCTGTTCAAGATCTCATCAAAAAAGCAATTTCTGACCCGGCATTCGCAGAGTTACTTCAATAACAGAATACTCAAAACCTTCTATGCTGTTATCACTATAGAAGGTTTTATTTACTGTTTGATGCGACTTATAGAATCGTGACTCTTTTACTTTTTATAATAACTTCTTCTGCCAAAATAAAGCATGCCCCATCCGATCATCGAGACTATAGCCTTCAAAACCTTGTTTACGATACAGATTCTGAGCGACCATATTACCCGTCAACACCTCAAGCGTCAGCTTGCAATATCCACGCGTACGGGCGACTTGCTCAGCGTAATCAAACAATGCTTTACCGACACCAAGCCCTCGCGCACGGGGATGAACGAAGACATCATGAATATTCAGTAAAGGAGATGCCGCAAAAGTTGAGAATCCCTCAAACGCATTAAGCAGGCCAACCGCAACATCATCACGCATCGCCAGCAGGATTAATCGTTCTGAACGTTTGAGTATGTGAGGGATCAATTGCTGCTTGACCCGAGGAGCTAATCCTGCTCCGCCACCCATTTGATCCTCAGCATAGCCATCCAGTAAACTCAACCATGCTAAGGCCTGCCCTTCTTGCGTTAAATCCGCCTCAATGATTCTGATCATTAATCCCCGCCTGTACCAAACACTCCACCAGACGGGTTGCAATCACATGTTTATTGGCTTTTTCGAGAATGACTTTTTCTAAGCCAAAGCGATCAGAGAAAAACACCGTCATGGCATTATCATCTGATGCAAAACCAATATCACCACGCGACACATCGTTGCACGCAATCATATCCAGTTGTTTTCGTTCAAGCTTACCGCGTGCATACTCCTCCATATACTGTGTTTCCGCCGCAAAACCGACCATAAAAGGACGTTTTGCATGGAGCGCGATACTCGCCACAATGTCTGGATTTTTAACGAGGGTCAGGGTCAAAGAGTCGCCTTGTTTCTTAATTTTTTGTTCTGCAATATGCTCTGCGCGATAGTCCGCAACAGCAGCCGTAGCGATAAACACATCACATCCCGCATCAACAGCCTGCTCGCTAGCAGCCAATAGATCGCGTGCTGACACGACATTAATCCGCGTCACGCCTTGTGGCGTTGCCAAACTCACAGGACCTGCCAAAAGAGTGACGCGCGCACCCGCATCACGGCAGGCCTCAGCTAAAGCAAATCCCATTTTTCCCGAACTGTGATTACTCACGTAACGAACAGGATCCAGAGCTTCACGCGTAGGTCCCGCAGTAATCACCACATGCTTCCCAGCAAGAATGCCTGAATCTGGCAAGGACACATCGGCCGACTGATTTTTAAAATGCTGCTGAACCAACACGACCAATTCTTCAGGTTCAGGCATCCGCCCCGCACCAATATCACCACAAGCCTGGCTTCCCGAATTAGGATCAACAACGCGAATACCATAATCACGTAAAGTCTTGAGATTGCGCTGTACGAAGCTGTTTTGCCACATTTGTTGGTTCATGGCTGGAGAAATCAGAACAGGTGCCGCAGTGGCCAAGATTACAGTCGTCAGCAAATCATCCGCCGCACCTGCTGCAATCCGGGCAATGGCATTGGCGCTGGCAGGCGCCACCAAGACCAGATCCGCCCAGCGCGCAAGCTGGATATGTCCCATCCCTGCCTCTGCTTCTGGATCAAGTAGCGAGGTATGTACTGGCTCACCCGATAGCGCCTGAAAAGTCAGTGGTGTCACAAAGGCCTGCGCACCTGCCGTCATAATTACACGTACTGCAAAACCCGCATCCTTTAATCGACGAACCAGAACCGCGCTTTTATAAGCAGCAATACCGCCAGTAACGCCGAGTAGAATATTTTTTGATGGCTCAGAGGGTTGTGGAGATGGCACTGCAACTGACGGTATTGCTGATGGCATGTAAAGCTACTCAAAATCAATTTGCGTAACAATACCATTCAATCCATAAAATTGCCAAAATACGCGCTATCACAACGTAAAAGAATTTGATAAAAAGAGATATTTATTGCTTGAAAATAGGCACAATAGGTTGATGAAATCGATGATGAAACAAGACTATAAGAGCAATGACTGATGAGTATCCGTAACTGGCCTGAGTCTGAACGCCCACGCGAGCGACTGTTGGGTCAAGGTGCCGCTGCGCTATCAGATGCGGAATTATTGGCTATCTTTTTGAGAACCGGGACAGCGCAGCAGTCCGCTATTGAGCTTGCTCGTGGTCTGATTGATCAGTTTGAAGGATTGGCGGGCTTATTCTCCGCAACACCCAGCGAAGTCATGGCCTGTCATGGCATTGGTCCTGCGAAATACACCCACTTGCTGGCCGCACTTGAATTGGGACGCCGCCATAGTGAAAGTGAACTCCGCCAAGGTGTAGGGCTCAATGATCCACGTGCCGCAATCCGTTACATTAGTCAGCAGCTTAAAGCTGAACGACGCGAAGTCTTTGCGGTGCTCTTTTTAGACAGTCAATTACGCTTACTGGCCTTCGAAAAGATTTTCTTCGGATCGATGACCAGTTGTTCTGTGCATATTCGCGAAGTCATAAGCCGCGCTTTAGCGCACCGTGCTGTCCAGATCATCATTGCCCACAATCATCCGGATGCACCAGCACAACCGTCAGAAGCGGATATCGCTTTGACGCAACAATTAATGCGAGCCTGCCAATTATTTGATATACAATTGGTTGATCACGTGATTGTAGGCACATCGGGCAGTCAATCCCTTGCGTTACAGGGTTTAATGCCTGTCACTCATTGATGCGTCAAACAGTTTTTTTTGACAAAGCTTTGCAACTCTTTTGGTTACTCAAATGATCGTACGTCCACGGCCTAATGCTTTTATCATGCTTTTTTCTTGGCGTGGTTCAATCCTGCCACAGATTGCGCCGCAACTTTTATTTGTTATTTTGCTCTCAATCGTCGTTGCACTCTTTGAGCACTTCCATCCTCATATTTTCCCAGAACTGCCTATCGCTGCCTTTTCCCTGATCGGACTTGCGCTCTCTATTTTCTTGGGTTTTCGCAACAATGTCTGTTACGACCGCTGGTGGGAGGCGCGTAAGGAATGGGGAGCGCTCATCCTCCATATGCGCAATTTCGCCCGCGAAAGTCTTCTACTCCATGTCGACGTTCGTCGCCGGGTACTGCATCGTTCAATCGGATTCACACAAACCTTAAATGCGAGACTTCGTAATCAAAATCAAACGAGTATTGCTGAACTTTGGCTACCCACTCAAGAACAACATGATTATGCTGAGCATCCCAACCCCTCAGATTATGTTTTGCTCTGTATCCAACGAGACATCCTTGAGTGCTACAAAGCAGGTGAGCTCAGTGACATTTGCTATCAGCAACTTTCATCGCGAGTAGCCAATATGGCAGGAACCCAAGCGGCTTGTGAGCGGATTCGCAATACGCCAGTCCCTTTTGCCTACTCATTGCTGATTCATCGCACTGCCTATCTATATAGTTTGTTACTCCCTATAGGTTTGGGAAGTACTTTGGGTTTTCTGACCCCCGTTATCGTTGGATTACTGGCTTATACCTTTTTTGGATTAGATGCTTTAGGCAGTGAGTTAGAGCAGCCTTTTGGAATTCTAGAGAATGATTTACCGCTGGATGCGATGGCGAGGGCGATTGAAATTGATTTACTAAGCAGCCTCGGGGAGAGCAATATTCCCAATCCCTTGCAACCTGTGAATTTTATTCTGCGGTAGACACAAAGAGAAAAAAGAACGAGCATTTAAGCCACTCAATGCTTTTTTTAAATTAGAGTAATTCCCAAACCCCAGTTTGCCCCGCAGCAAGCTGAGGCACATGACCCAGTTTGTGCCAAACCATATGTGCACCATGAAAATCGCTGGCCGTTGAAACCAAAAACTCATGTTGTGCGATCAGGCGATTCATCATCGCCCGAGTTGCTGGTGGTTCATTGATTGCAGGTAGCTCTATCGCACGCCCACCGGCTTGTTTAAAATCAATCAGGAGCTGACGTAAGGCTGTGGAGGTAAGGTTATTACGCGTCGGATGTGCCAAGACCGCTTGCCCACCAGTTTGCACAATCGCGGCAACACCCTCTGCCATAGGGAGCCATTCAAGCGGCACATGCGCAGACTTGCCCTCTCCCAAATAGCGATCAAACGCCTGTTGGGGTTTACTGACCAGCCCCTCATTGACCAGCCACTGTGCCAAATGCCCACGGGTAATGCCTTCAGGTCGTCCATTGGCCAATGCCAATACCGCATCCCAAGCTGGACGTTTGGTGATTTTCTCAAGCTTTTCACAAATCGCCGCGGCACGGCGGGCACGAATGGTTTGTTGAACGGCCAATACCGCATTTAACGGCGCATAGTCTTTCATGCCTAAGCCAACAATATGTACCGATACCGCCCGTTTGGTTGTTGCACGCGTCCATTGGGTTGAAAGTTCTACACCATCGATCAAATGTAGCCCCAAGCATGCTGCTTGCTGCCGCGCCTCAGGCAATCCATCAACCGTATCGTGATCCGTGAGCGCAAAAATAGACACGTCTGCCGCATGCGCAGCAGTCACCAAGTCTGCAGGCGACAATTGCCCATCAGAAAAGTAACTATGTGTATGTAAATCTGCACGCACTATCATCTATACTTCGACTTTTAATTCAGTGGAACAAGCGTAGCATGAAAGCATTGCTGGACTTCGTGCCTTTAGTGGTTTTCTTTTTTTTAGCGAAAACACAAACAATTTTTGTCGCGACCCAAGGGCTCATTATCGCCAGTGTAGTCATCTATGGTTTGCACTTTGCGCTACAAAAAGGGCGCTTGGAAAAAGGGCAATGGATTACGCTTTTGCTCACACTGGCTTTCGGCGGCCTCACGCTTTATCTGCGTGACGATATGTGGTTACGCTGGAAATCACCCATTATTAACTGGATTTTTGGTACCGCATTCTTACTCAGCCCAATTGTCGGAAAGAACCCCATACCACTGGTCCAACGTTTCTTGGATCAAGTATTTGAACTCAGCAGCACAGCTTGGAAAAAACTCAATCTAACATGGGCTGTCTTTTTTTATTTCCTCGGAACACTGCATCTGATCTTTGCCTTTACCTTTCCCAAATTCTGGATCGATTTCAAAGTTTTTGGTGGGACGGCTATTATGATTATCTTTATGGTCGGGCAGTTTATTCTACTCCGCAAACACCTGAAGACCCCCGAAAATCAAAACTAATTCAGCATCCATTAATATGTGATATTGCAAAAATAGAGGACCAAAACACATGCCATTATTTGCCGTCTATGCAACCGACGTTGCCAATAGTATTGAAAAACGCGCGATTGTCCGCCCGCGTCATGTGGCACGCTTAGAAGCATTGCATGCTAAAGGTCAAATCATCCTTGCAGGTCCATGCCCAACCGATCACAATACGCCACCAACAGGCTTTACAGGCAGTATCCTTGTGCTCGACTTTCCAGATCGTGCGACGCTGGATGCTTGGCTTGCAGAAGAACCGTATGTCCTTGAAGGGATTTACGAATCTGTTGTTGTCAAACCTTTTATTCAGACCTTTATCAAGTCCACTGTTTAATCCTCGAGCGAGAATCTTTTGAGCACTCCCGTTAGATCACGCCCTGTCATGATCACTTCTCCCCATTCTAAACGCGCCGCGGCCCTCGTTGCATCGATGATGTTTTTCATAAGCACTTGGGCTATTGCAGAAGTGCCTGCAAGCGGCGTTGCTGCTACGCCAGTAACCAATAGCGCTTCCTCAGTGACAGCAACCGCAAAACCCGCCGCACCCAAGCCGCCAACACTGGAAACACAACTCGCAAATCTCAGTAAACAAAGTAACTCACAAGCATCCAGACTCAACCAACTTGAAATCGCCAATCGTGATGCACTGACACGTAATCAAACCCTACAGCTTGAAAACGACAATCTGACGGTTCAAGTCAAAGTGCTCCAAAGTGATCGTGGTGCGCAAATGTTTATTTATGGCGCAGTTGCCATTCTGATTGGCGCATTGATTGGCTATTTCTGTGCCAGTTATTTTATGCGTAGAAGCCGACGCTGGTAGTGGGTGATAGACTGATGCATTGTTTCATTCTATTTGTCGCCATATGACTACGCTAGATGATTTCCTGATCAGCCAACA
The DNA here is from genome assembly GCF_046462495.1 of Aquirhabdus sp. NCBI lineage: Bacteria > Pseudomonadati > Pseudomonadota > Gammaproteobacteria > Moraxellales > Moraxellaceae > Aquirhabdus > Aquirhabdus sp. Next base: position 365,256 of record NZ_JBKGVE010000012.1, read on the forward strand.
TCAGATTTCTGAACAAGAATTAGGAACTCAATTTTCAAAACTGGATTCACACCAGTGCCTAACCCTTGGCAAAGCGCCTTTTAAGAGCGGAATTGTCTATTTAAAGCTGTGGAAACTGTGGCAGCAGACTCGGCCCAATAATCATAGCCGCTTGCATATCGTTGCCACCGCAAAAGAGCCTCTATCACAGCAGCAGATACAACTGCTGTTGGCTGAACATCCCGAATATCAGAATCTTGCTCACCAACTGCTAGCGCAATACCCACCTGCCATTTCAGGCATTCATCGACTCATTTATCCAGCCGAGCGTCTCACACTGGATCTCTGCTTTGGTGATACGGTGGATGATCTGATGATTGGACACCCACCTATCATTAATCCCGAACCAGCAAAATCTGAGCAACCTTCTTTCGCCGTTATTGGCGCTGGAATTGCAGGACTATCCATCACGGATGCGCTCACACGCCGAGGTTATGCCGTCACCCTTATTGAACAAGATGAACCTCTAGCGGGTGCTTCGGGTAACCCCAGAGCATTACTTTTGTCCAAACTCCCAAAGCTTGACCGTGTGAGCAATAACCTGCAGACTCTCAGTGCGCTCAGTACTGCACGCTGGTGGAATTACTGGGCTCCGGATGTAGTGACTCATTCTGGTGCACTTATTGAAGCCAATGCCGATGATTTGGAGAAAATCAAAAACTATCCCGATGACATGGTACAACGGCTTCAACCAGAAGACGTGCAGACTCATATGAAACTCATGACTCCGCGTACTCAAATGTTTATGCCACGCGCAGTAGTGATCAATCCGAAAGCCATTCGTGATCATGTGCTGTCTTCAGCACAAGTCACTCTACTGAAACAACATGTTGCGGAATTACACAAGTCCCCTGATAACCATTGGTTACTTCTCGACAACGCGGGAGTATGCATTGCCACGAGAACTCATGTGATCGTCGCTAACGCGAAAGACAGTGAGCGGCTATGCCCTACACTTCCACCGCTCACCGTGATTCGAGGACAGATGTCCTGGATAGAGTCCAATTCATTTCCCGACTTTGCATTGGGGTATGGGGGGTATGCCGTCAACGATCGAGAGAAACTCATTCTCGGTTCATCGTTCATACGGGATGATATGGATCTGACTTTACGTGACGGCGAGCATCAATCCAATCTAGAGTTATTTAAACATGCATTTCCAAAACTTGCGGCCACACTCCCCCATGCCAGCTCCTGGCAAGGACGCGCCAGTCTGCGTGCTCTGCCACGCGATTCGATGCCCATTGTCGGAGAGGTTTCACAAATGCAAGGAGTCTACGCGCTAACGGGTCTCGGCTCTAAAGGATTTTCGTTTGCGCCCCTCTGTGCCGAACTGCTTGCAGCACAAATTTTGGAAGAAACCCCGCCCTTACCCAACCCACTCATCTTGGCACTAAGTGCTCATCGTTTCATCAAAAAAGAACGAATCCGTAAACCGTATTACACACCACCACAAGATAATTAACGCATCAGCCCCATTGATTCACTAATTAAAATACTTAAAATCAGTTAAATACATATTTGACAAAAATTTCTAGTTGATGCTTTATGCGTAAAAGCTTGAACAAAGAGGCTTCGGTATTTATAGTGAGGCTTAAAAGAATTGGCGCCAACAAAGTCAATCTGCAGAACGCGTGGTTTTATTGTACGATCTGATACCATGTTAATGATTTTTCGATAAAGTACCGGAGACAGGTATGATCATTGCACATGAAAATGAAACATCCACAATGATGTGTTATAAATAAGCTGCCCTGACAGATTGCAACATTTTTTATCAATAATGGGCGTTTAGCTCTGGTAGTCTTCCTCAGAATCTAATTTTGGTCAATTTCAAATGAATGTTTTTACTATGAATAAAGCGCACACTAAATTATTGACTTTGACTCTGGTGATAGCCACCTTGAGTGGATGTACACTATCCCCTGATTGGATACCAGCAGCGGGGCCTAATCGACAAAAAATATTGGATAATAAGCAGGGCGTTGGTGCCTCAGCAGTTCAAATTGTTGAAATCAACGACGCGGTAGCAAGACAAGTCATCGCCAGTCAGCAGAAAAAATCTTTCTCATCCCTTGCTAATACATCTTCATCTTTGACCATCGGGGCTGGTGATGTTGTAGAAGTCACAGTATGGGAAGCCCCACCCGCCCTACTTTTTGGTGGCTCTGATGCCGTTGGGCTAAGCCCAAGTGGATCGAAAGCAAGTGTTTTACCTGAACAAATGGTGGATCAAAAAGGAACGATTAGTGTTCCTTTCATCGGGCAAATATTTGTTGCAGGAAAAACCCCTGAACAAGTACAAACAATTATTGCCAAAAAACTCCGTGGCATGGCGAATGACCCTCAAATTCTGGTCCGCACTACAAGAAACAATACGTCTAATGTGACAGTGATCGGCGATGTAACCGCAAGTACACGAATGTCCATCACCCCGCGTGGAGAGCGGATACTGGATGCACTTGCAGCAGCAGGCGGTGTTAAAGATCCTATCGACAAAGTCACCCTACAGCTGACTCGCGATGATCAAGCTGCAGAACTTCCTTTACAAACGGTTATTCGCGATCCCAAGCAAAATATTGTCCTGCAATCTGGTGATGTCGTTACCGCCTTATTCCAACCACTCAGTTTCACTGTTTTAGGCGCAGTGGATAAAAATCAGGAAATTAATTTTGAAGCTCAAGGCATCTCCCTTGCGCAAGCCGTTGCAAGAGCGGGAGGGTTACAAGACAGCCGCTCCGATGCTCATGGTGTATTTATTTTCCGCTTTGAAACACCAAGTGCCCTAGTACAACAGCCAGCCAATATGGTGTTGACTCCTGAGGGCAAAGTACCGGTCATTTATCGTATTGACATGAAAGATCCTACAAACTTCTTTATTGCCCAAAACTTCCCTGTACGTAATAAAGATATCTTGTATGTTTCCAATGCTTCTGGTGCAGAACTCAAAAAATTCCTCGACATTGTCTTAGGAACAGTCAGCTCAGTATTGTATCCAGCCGCATCTATCATCAGTATCTCGAAATAATATCTATGACGGATATCGTCCTCGATATTACGCGGATTGTTGGCAGAAGCTTAAAAGGTCGACTCCCCACTGGGGTTGACCGGGTCTGTTTTGCCTACCTTGATCATTTTAAAAACGCTCAGGCATTCCTACATATTCGTGGGAAAGGGATTGTTCTTACACAGGAAGACAGCACCCTTGTTCGTTCTTTTTTACTGAATCAAGACGTCAAATCACTGAAAGGTAAGTATGAGCAAGTGGATTTTCTGACTCATCTTCTGGCCAAGGTTGTTCGCAGCACACGCGTTAAACCCATCCAAAATGCGTTTTTTATTAATGTTGGGCATAGCGGATTGGAGCATGCACGCTATATCTCGTGGTTACAGCAAAACCCTGTTCGCCCCATCTATATGGTGCACGATCTCATCCCGATCACGCATCCTGAGTATTGCCGTGAAGGCGAAATCAGTCGACATACGTCACGCATGAAAGCCATGCTTGAAACGGCCTCGGGATTGATTACCAACTCGCAAGATACGTTGAATGAGCTCGATAGATTTACGATCAGACATCAACTTAAACAGTTACCCAGTCTAGTCGCACATTTAGGGATTCTCCCTGCCGTTGAATATGGGCATACGGCCTCTCCTATCCCGATGCCTTATTTTATAATGTTGGGCACTATCGAACCTCGTAAAAATCACTTACTAATCCTGAATGTCTGGCGTAAATTAATCGGAAAATACGGAGACAATACGCCCAAACTTGTTTTGATTGGGCAACGCGGGTGGGAGTGTGAGCAGGTTGTTGATATGCTTGAACGTTGCCCCCAATTAAAAGGAATTGTCATTGAGCTATCTGAGGTGTCTGATCTTGAGCTTGCACAATGGCTACAACATACTAAAGCCCTACTCTTCCCTTCGTTTGCCGAGGGTTTTGGACTGCCATTGATCGAAGCATTGCAACAAGGCGTGACCGTCCTAGCCAGCGACCTTCCGGTATTTCATGAAATTGTAGGCAATGCCCCTCATTATCTGGATCCAATTGATGGCTTAGGCTGGATGCAGGCTATTGAGTCAATATGGCTTGATCACGCCCAGCCCCCAAAATCTATCACAATGGCTTTACCAACATGGACAGATCACTTTAGAAAAGTCGATGCTTGGCTTAAGCAGGTCTAATTATGCGCCTCCTGTTTAAGTCGCATTCCAATGTTCTCCTTGACTCAACAGAAGTTCTTTATGCCTTTGGATTTTCACCTTGGAAAAGACAACTCGTCAGACGTTTTCTCAATCAACATATAAAATTCGTTTACTTAAGCTGGCAAATCCCTTCTTCTGCAACATTGGTTCTCTGGGGAAACCGCCCCATCCCTGATGGCGTCTCTTCAAATGTCAAAATCATACGCCTTGAGGATGGTTTTCTGCGATCAGTTGGCTTAGGTGCAGACTTAACACAACCTTTATCTTGGGTCATTGATCGAACCGGTATTTATTATGATGCAACCCAGCCCTCAGATCTTGAGAACATTTTAAACACAACAACCTTTGACCCTCAGCTTATCAGCCGTGCACGTCATTTATCTGAAAGACTCATTAAGGCAGGGTTAACGAAATATAATGTGGTTGGTAAGCGATGGCAAAGGCCCACCTCAGAGCAACAGATTATTTTGGTCGTGGGACAAGTTGAAAGTGATGCAAGCATTCAATTCGGTGCCAATGATATTCGTAGCAACTTGTCACTACTCAGCACTGTACGTCAGGCAAATCCTGATGCATTTATTATCTACAAGCCACATCCCGATGTCGTTGCTGGACTGAGAACCCAAGGTCGGTTAAATGCCGATGAGTTATGCAATGAAGTGGTCATTGATGTGTCCATGGACCATTTGCTAACTCAGATCGACGAAGTCCATGTCATTACCTCTCTTGCAGGATTTGAAGCCTTATTGCGAGGGAAGACCGTATTCTGCTATGGTCAACCCTTCTATGCGGGCTGGGGGCTAACCGTTGATCGTCAACCACATCCACGACGAAAACGGCAACTGACATTAGATGAATTGATTGCAGGAACACTCATTCTCTACCCAACCTATGTCAGTCGGAAAACCCATGTACAGATTTCTGTCGAAGATGCTCTAGAAGAGCTAATTAGTTGGCGTGATGAGAAAAAAATGATTCCACCGTTTGCACGCCAACTCCTGAGATTTCTTTTGCGGCGAAAGTAACAAAAGAAATAACAATTGCATACTTTAAATTAAACGCCTACTAAAGTTAAAATAATCATTATGATACTAGACCAATTAGGCTCAGCCCATAAAATTTTGATGTTACAAGGTCCATTTGGGCCTTTCTTTCGCAGCATCGCAGATAAGTTGGATCAAGCAGGGTATTCCGTCACTAAAGTAAATCTTAATGCAGGCGATGCATGGTACTCGCCAAATGGCATAGATTATACGGGTAGTATAGAAGATTGGTCTGAGTGGCTCAGAAATCTGATCCAAGAATACCAAATTGAAGCCATAATCGTTTTTAGTGATGCACGTATTTACCATCGCATCGCGCATGAGGTTGCATTACGCTTAGGAGTATTGTTTCTCGTCTTTGAGGAAGGCTATCTTCGTCCAAATTGGATTACACTTGAGCCTTGGGGCGTTAATGCCCACTCCACATTGAGCCGTAACCCTGCAGACTATAATGCAGAACCTCCTGCCCCCCCGCCAGAACACCATATCCCTGATCACTTTTCTTATCGCGCTAAATTAGCCATGTGTTATTACTTCATCACTTGGCTTTTCCAGTGGAAGTATCCTGGCTATAAGCATCATCGTGAAATCAGTTGGGCAGAACCGCGCCGCTGGATTGTTGGAGGGTTTCGTAAGGTCTGGTATAAATGGCGCCAGCGTGATGTCCTCAATCTGCTACGCCAAAACTGGAGCGGTAAAACCTTTCTGATGCCATTACAGGTTCATAATGACAGTCAACTGTGGCTACATGGTGGACATGCCATGGAAACCTATATTGAACAAACGATGGCAAGCTTTGCAGAGCACGCACCAAATGATACGGTCTTGGTGATTAAACACCATCCATTAGATCGCGCTTATCGAAATTATATCGGTCTGATTAGAACGCTGACTCGTCAATTTGATCTGCATGGGCGAGTTTTCTATGTTCACGATATTCATTTGCCCTCTCTCTTTCCAATCCTGAAGGGCACGGTCACTGTGAACTCATCGGTAGGCATGACTTCCGTTGAAGAAGGAGTTCCTGTCAAAACATTAGGTAAAGCCATTTATAACATTGTCGGACTGACCCACCAAGGCGACTTAGACGGTTTCTGGAATGACCCGCAGCCTGTAGATCGGGCATTAAGTCTACGCTACCGGGGCTGGCTTATTGCAAAATGCCAATTACAAGGTGCCGTCTATTTACCTGAATTATTAGTCGACCCTAGAGCCTTTCACAAAACAGCGCCTCTCCAAAAACACACGACAAATCAGACCTCAAAAAAGCTCGATGTTTCTAATCTTATGCCTAAACGCCATAGCTTATAAGAGATGTCTTTTTTCAAGACATCGTATTATCGACTAATACGCTTATAAATCTTCAGAGTTTGCTCAGTACAGTCCTGCCAATTATATTTTTTAGCAACGTTTAAGCCCTCTTTAATGGCCACTTCACGCCAAGCAGAATCGGTTAGACAATGCTCTAAACTTAATGAAAAACCCTCTAAGTCGTCAGGATTAATCAATTTAGCAGCGCCTGAAGCAATCTCAGGCAAGCAGGAGCGATTGGAGGTAATGACAGGAACGCCACAAGCCATCGCTTCGGCAACAGGTAACCCAAATCCTTCATAAATCGAGGGGTAAACAAATAAACGTGCACCTGCATAAATCAATGGGAGGTCTTCTTCATCAACAAATCCGAGATAGGAGAGCCAGCCACCACGTTGTGCCGCTTCTATTGCGTGATGTTGATGCTCACTCTGCCAACCTTTATCCCCTACCAATATCAATGGAAAACGTAATCTCAATTGCATTGGTAGCAAAGCATACGCATTAATCAAACTTTCAATACGCTTTCTTGGTTCGATTGTCGACACGCAAAGTGTATAACCTTGGGGCATAAGACCATGGCGCTTAAGCACAGGCTGTAGCTCATCATAAGAATGGGGTTTAAAGGTGTCTGGCACGCCATTATAAATCGACGTGATACGATGACTAGGCCAACCAAAATAATCAATCACTTCTTGCCGTACTGTTTCCGATGGCGTAATGAGGTGCTGGGCAATCCCTAAAGTCATCAAAAGTCGGCGTTCATATTGCTGCACACGTTCGATAGGGTGAGTCTCTGGAAATTTTAAAACCGATAAATCGTGAATGGTCGCAACGCCATGTTCTGCTGCAGGCGGAAGAAAAAAATTGGGGGAATGAAAGACCGAACTCTTCATCGCTTGCCCTAAGTAAAGCGGTCGCAACGCTTTAGGGACATTAAAAGACTCGTATGTTACTTTACCTGTTATAGGGATCGTCAATGGTGACTTAACCCACCGCCCATTTGAATAATATTTTAACTTCTGAATCTCATTTGACGTGTGAATTCGGCTGACCAACTCCTTGGTATAACGTCCAATACCCGTGAGTGGTGGAATCAACGCATCTACTGCTATAATTAAGTTCATAAAGCGCTATTCAACATCCAAGTCAATGTTTCTCTTAGCGGAATATCCGCGACCTTCCCCACCGCAATATCCAGCTTTTCACTGGAACCGATCAATCTATGCACTTCATTCGCGCGAACAAATGCAGGGTTGACGCGTACATCCAAATCATGACCAGAAATCTCACGCATCATTTGCAAAACATCAAGCAAAGAATGCCCTTGACCGGAACACACATTAAAAACATCGCCATGAATGCCCGACTCTAATAGCAGCTTATAACGCCTGACGACAGAACGTACATCGGAAAAATCTCGGATCACATTGATATTTCCCAACTCCAGTTCTGTTGCTCGTCGCTTAAAATGATCAACGATTTTAGGAATCAAGAAATTGAGTGACTGACCCGCACCCGTATAATTAAATGGCCGAACCAGGGTGATCGGTAATTGTTCGAACCATAGCTTAGCCATGTATTCCATACTCAACTTACTCACCGCATAGTCATTTGCAGGGGCTGCAATCACCGACTCAGTAATCGGCTCAACAACAGCATTGCCGTAAATATTTGCACTACTGGCGAGTAATACAGAGCGAGGAATATGACTACTTTTAACAATCGCATCGAGTAAATTACGTGTCCCGACAACATTAGTGCGGTAAATCGCATCAACATCACCATGTGCAACAAAAGCGATAGCAGCCAAATGCACCACTAAATCAGGCTTAACCTGCGCAAAAACCTTAACAAGACCGTCTCGGTCCAGGAGATCACAATGATAAACACCAGAGCCTCCTCCCTTAGAAGAACGTGAAGCTAAACCAATGACATCATAACCCGCGGAGCGGAGCTCTTCAGCCATATACTGCCCAGTAAACCCATTCATTCCTGTAATCAATGCTGTTGCCAAAACTACTCTCCCTCAGTGCTTTTCATTTTCAATGCATCGTAGGCTTCCCGTAATTGAACAAAACGATATAGTTCAAAATGATCAAATACATTAGGAGGCACTTCAAACGCAGAATTGAGCGCTTTATGCTCTTGCGCTAAATAAAAACGGTTTAAACCATCAAAATAAACAAAGATATAATTCATATCTTTAAGGTAGCTATCCCACCCAGCATAACTCTTAATTTGAGAATTCGGCAGCGTCGCTTCTATGATCAAAATCCATGGCCGAAAGCGCTCAAAATCCAGTCCTTTTAGGACTTGTTCTTCGAATCCCTCCACATCGACTTTTAAAAAATGCACATTCTGAGGAGCATGTTCATCAAAAATCTTGGTCAAGGTTGTTGTGGGAACATCATAACTGACAATCGAAATCCCTGCTTCTTTATGCTGATTTGCAATACTCTGCGATGCGCTCGACAACCCTCTAACTTCCGTTTCGTATAGCTCTAAAAAACCATCTTGATCGCTAATTGCGATCTGTAAATTAATATCTTCGGGACGATTTTTTTGTAGATCATGGAAGTGAGACGCAATAGGTTCAATATTAATCCCACGCCAACCCTTCAAATAAAAAGCATGGGTTACCGAATCAATGATTGGATCATTGGCACCCACATCGACATAAAACCCTTTTTCGACTGACTTTAGTGCCCGCCATAGCATGACATCTTCAAAATTCTGTGCATAGGATATAAACTCCGGCACTACAATAGAATTCACTGATTGGTCTTCAAGTGAGTCAGTTTGATCATTTGTCATATCTAACCCGCTATTGAGAAAGAAAGCGCCATCTTGATATTTCGAGAATCAATCAAAGTTCCAAAATAATTATTATAAAAATTAGATGAATACTTTTACGATTCAAACAAATAAAGAGTCTGGGGTAAACGTCCTCTACCCCAGACTCAAACAATTCAGATCAACTTGTTCCTTAGAACGAAAAACCTTGTTCATTGCGTCGTAGATCGGCTTCAACCATCATTCTGCATAGCTCTTCCAAATTGGTTTTTGGTTCCCAACCCAGTTTTGCTTTTGCATGCGCAGGATCACCAATCAACAACTCCACTTCAGCAGGGCGATGGAATTTTGGATTGATTTTCATCACGGTCTTGCCTGTCGCAACATCAATCGCAACTTCATCGACGTCTGTGCCTTTAAATTCAACCGTAATACCTGCCGCTTTAAATGCCATGGTCACAAAATCACGAACAGTTTCGGTACGGTTTGTTGCCAAAACAAAGGTATCCGGCTCATCAGCTTGTAACATCCGCCACATACCTTCAACATATTCTTTAGCAAAACCCCAATCACGTTTTGCATCCAAATTACCAAGCTCTAGAACATCCAGTTTGCCTAATTTAATCTTAGCAACACTATCCGTAATTTTGCGAGTCACAAACTCACGACCACGAAGCGGCGACTCGTGATTAAATAAAATACCACTTGAGGCAAAAATACCATAAGACTCGCGGTAATTAATTGTCATCCAGTGCGCATACAGTTTTGCAACGCCATAGGGGCTGCGTGGATAAAATGGCGTATCTTCTTTCTGTGGGATCGCTTGAACTTTACCGAACATTTCTGAGGTCGATGCTTGGTAAAAGCGAATTTTTGGATTAACAATTCGAATTGCTTCGAGCAGATTGACTGCACCAATCCCAGTGATTTCTGCAGTCGTAATTGGCTGCTCAAAAGACACCCCCACAAAACTTTGTGCAGCGATGTTATACACCTCTGTCGCACCCGAAGTCTGCAACAAACGGATACTTGAAGATAAATCCGTCAAATCATATTCAACAAGATGTAAGTTAGGGTTTTTCTCTATTCCCAGTTCTTCAATACGCCAGAAGTTTACAGAGCTGGTACGACGATATGTCCCATACACGGTGTAACCTTTACTCAAAAGCAATTCGGCCAAATATGCGCCGTCTTGCCCTGTGATTCCGGTGATAACTGCTGTTTTCATACTTTTCTCGACTAGACTTGTGGATAGAAATACATTTAATCAATGAGTTTTTTAGATCTACTCAGATCTTCCTTCAATCAAATCGTTACGCTACATGAGCATGAACGACTAAAAAATTTTCAATTAGCGCCAATACCGTTTATCTCATCTGAAAAAATCAAGGAATCGATCGCCAAAGCTTTTCTTCGGTAAAGGACTCTGTTCAGGTGCAATCGAAATTTCCTGGTTCAAGGCTTCAACATGTTGATTAACTGCCGTTGGAACAACATTGTTAATTTGCTGATCTTTCCCAGCATATCTTTCCTCTGCATGAGCAGCTGTTACTATGTTGATATTTTTTTCAACTATTTGTACAGCCGTACTCACTGACTCTGCAACTGGGCTTAGTTCATCAATCTCATAGCATTCGATCAATGAAATCTTCATGGAGGTCTTTTCATCAACCCAAATTCGGATTTCTAAATCATTACAATTCTCAGTTAACGAAAATTGTAATGATGCAATGTGATTAGAATGCGTCACTTGATTAAACGTTTGATCACATAACTTCACGCCACCTTTGTTGTAGGCCACGTCAACACGGACGCTATCGGATGGTTTTTTCCACTCCCCATGAATTCCGATCTCATATAAGCCCGCTTTGAGATGGATATAAGGTCCATAGATCAAATAACCGGTCTTACCTGTACTCGATATATTTTTGCCTTTATATTCCCCGACCTGCGTCAAAATAGACGAATCATCAGCCCAGTAGCGTAACACTTTATCGATGTTTTCTTCTGTTGCGACTTCTACGGCTACTTCGGGCTGAACTTCATGCTGTATAGCCGATAACTCTTCAATCGGTTTGAATTCAAGCAAAGAGATTTTAATCACTGCGGCATCATCAACTGCTAATCTGACTTCAAGATCACCACAGTTTTCGTTTAGCGTGAATTGAATAGAGGCAAAAGTGTTCGATTTTTTAATTTTATTAAAAACTTTATCCACCAACTTCACAGCGCCTTTATTATAAGCAACATCAATCCGTACGCGATCAGATAACTCCGCCCACTCACCATGGATCTCAATCTGATAATGACCCGCCGCAAAATGCGCATACGGACCATAGAATAAATATCCAGCTTTGCCGGTAGTCAGCATATGCTGTGACTTTCGTTCACCAACCTGACTCATTAAACGACTATCGGAGCCCCAATAACGGACAACATGATCAGAGAGCCATGATTTATACCAATTATCATTAAAAATGACATTAATCAGACTACTGGTTGTTTGTTTCCACGTTAACCAAGGTATTGATGATGACGAAGGCGGTTCAGGTAATGCCAACCATTTTTTGATAGCCATTGCGAGTGCATCTGGTGTTCTGCCAGAGAAATAAAACGCATTATCTCCTGCAACTTCACGGAAAACAGGAATATCCCTAGCGATAATAGGCAGATCCTTTTGAGCAGCCTCAATGAGCGGCAAACCAAAGCCTTCAGCCTCAGATGCAACGATCAGACAGGTTGAATGTTCATAAATTTTCTCAAGATATTCATCGCTGACTGTTTTCAGCCACAATAATGGATGATTACGCCCAGTGTTACTCAACATTTGAGCCAAAGAATCGACATGCCAGCCTTGTTTCCCAACTAAAACTAGATTGATATCAACGCCCTGCATCCAAAGCTGTTCGAATGCCAATAATGCTTGCAGCACCCCTTTTCGAGGTTCAATGGTCCCAACCATGAGAAAGGTTGGGCGCTCTGATAACCGCTTAAGTACATCTTCTGCGTCGTCAGGTATCCCTTTGCTCGGGAGAGACTGAGCAACATCCGCCCCCAAATGAAACCAACCCAATGGAAGAGGTCTAATGATTTTTGGACCATAAACATCCAACCAACCCAACATCTCATCTGCAACTGCGCGAGATATGCTGAGTAAACCATCAGATCCTGCAATCGTTGTTAACCACTTAGAATGCGTCGGAGAGACATGACTTGGGAAAAAATTAGGGTTCAAAACAGGTAATAAATCATATAAAACAAAATAGGTTTTAACGCCGATTTGTTTTAACAGATTAAAGAAATCCGTTTGATAATGAATGATTTCAGTTAAGTCTAGACCTAAAAAAATATCGCCTACACGTACATCAACGAGATCATCACTCAGATTAATATCAAAATCATCATCTGGATTCAAAAATCGTTGTGTAAATTTCTTCGCGTAACGATAACCAGTGCCATGTTGCGGCACGGCATAAATAGGCTCAACTTTAAACCCTGGCACAGGACTGGTTAATAGCTCAATGAGAATGCTGCGAACAACGCGCTGGATCCCACTTCTTGAATCACGCTGAACCAACTCAGACACATCAACAAATAATTGTTTGCCTTGACTCTGAGGATGATTTTGAGCAATCGCTTTTGCAGTTTTTATAACTTCCTCAGGTGCCATTGCTTTAATATTTTGAGGACTTAAATGATTGATTAACTCAGCAGGCAATGCAACACTGTCCACTGTAGAGCAACCACCATGTTTCAAAAATAAGCTTTCTATTGCTTTGAGCGCAACTTGAGCACTGGCATCCCATGTAAATTTCTTTGCTTGCTGTAGCCCGTGATCAGCCAAACTCTGTCTTAGTTTTTTATCGGCGAGTACACTTTGAATCTTTTTAGAGATGGAAATCGTGTCAAATGGATCAAACAAAGCATCATCTCGACCGATAACCTCTGGAATACTTGTCGTATTTGAACCAATAACGGGTGCTCCGCAAGACATTGCTTCTAAAGCGGGTAACCCAAAACCTTCATGCCATGATGGGAATACGAAAAGCTCACAAATATTATAGAGCCCCACCATCTCTGTATCTGTCACCCGCCCAGTAATCACAACGTCAGTCGTTGTTAAGCCACACATTTTTGCATGTTCTTCAAATTGAAGACGATGTTCATGCGGTAATCCGCCCACAATCGCAACCTGATAGTTTTTTCTGTCAGACTCAGGAATTAACGCGAATGCTTGTATCAAACGTAAATGATTTTTACGTTCATCAGTCGCACCCGAATACATAATAAATGAACGCGGTAATCCAAATTTATTGCGTAACTGTTGCTCGGCCTCTGAGGACATCTCAACAACTTTAAAATGCTCATCTGCAGCAGCTGAGATGTTAACCGCCTGGTCAGGATTAATACCTAAACACCCGATTGTCTCTAGACGTGAAGATTCTGATATTGCTAGGAAAAGATCAGCCTGTCTGAGATAGTGAACTTTTTCCATATACAGTCTTTCAAAAACTGGATTAGGTGTTAGATACACTTCTCGCTGTAATAATGGGATTAGATCGTAGAAAGTAACTGCGGTAAGAACTGACTTGGTAAGTCGCCCAATACTATGCACAGCATCATCGCCAAACCCTTCAATAATACTGGTTATATGTAAGACATCAGGTTTTAAGCTGACTAAAAACGCCTCACGAATCAATTCAGCATTATATCGGCGGATATCATTATTGATTCCAAAAGCATCCACTGGACCTGGGGTATACCAAACACGAATATTTTCTTGTGGCAGGAGACCGTCGAATGCAGCACGTATAGGTTCAATCGTTTCAGGGAAGAGACCGCTCAACATGAGGATAACTTCATGATCGCCGCGATTCCGAACCATTGCCAACGCTAATGCCAGCGAATAGCGTCCGATACCGCGGAAGCGGCTTCCACACTGTGCCCCCTGCAAGTCAATAACTATCCGCATTACGTCACCTTTTTACTTGAATATGAAATATTACTTAATTGGTTATAAATTTCTTGAGCATAGAGAGATAATTGGCTAGATATTTCGGCGCTTAATTTTTTCTTCAGTGCTTGATCGCTTACCGACTCACCTTTTATCTCGCTTTCAAGTTGGTGAAGTCTGAATTCCAATCCTCTTTCTTTGCGCGCACTGAAACGGTCACTATCTGCATACTTAGCGATATCCAATATCGAACCGATAACCGGAAGTTTTTTTAACTTCAATCGCCGAATAGGGGCTTCCACGCGAGGTAAATTAGGGATGCCAAGAACCCACCCCGTTACAGGATATTGCGCAAAACTATGGCGCCACGCTGCGGATCTTAATCCAGAAATCGTAATATCTCTCTCTTGTGCCTCCGAAGAAGATAAAAGTTGTTTTAATATACTGATTTTGGAATATCCCGCACGCAGCCGATTTAAGTAGTAATCCATTCCTGTCGGATCAGTCTCTCTACCTAAAATAGTCTGGTAAGCGCACGCAACAAACTGTTCGCCTTGGTAAGCCATTAATTCATCTATCGTTGAAGCAATGGGGATATCTGTAAGTGTTGGCACTATTACCTGCTCCGTTTAAATCAAAAAATGATTGTCGCTATGGGATCATTTCTTGATATTTACAGCCTAATTATTCAGCAACAATACTAAAAACGCTTCTCAAAAGAGAAAGCATCATTTGTATTATCATTCAATGTAAACTCAAATCACCAAATAGATGTCTAACAAATAGAGTCGCTCATCATCACTATTTAATCATTCCAACTTAAATGTCATCGTAAATTTCATTTCTAAAAAATTAAAATCTTCTTAAACACCAAATTCAACCATAACCAATTAATTTTAATAATTATTTATGCCTAATTGAAAATAATTTTTCTAAAAAAGTCTGTTTACGCTTATGGATCAAACTTGTCGTCACAAATGCAGGTTTTCCATTATTTAAGGTCTGGTAATCAGACTCTAATTCACCCTCATTCTGCTCAAGATCCAAACTCCGACACAATTGCTTGGCACTTTCATACCATGAGGTCACCGCTATAGACTCAGAGTGGATATCGCCAGATGCAATACCAGATAACCATTCCATAATTTTTAACGACAAACCTTTAGCATCTTTACAATCAAAATAAGTTACTGCATTTCCAGCGACTTCACGAAACACATCAATATCACGTGCCAAGACAGGCAAACCATGCAAAATCGATTCCACTAAGGGCAAACCAAAGCCTTCCGCTTCAGAAGAAACGATCACGCCACTAGCGACATTATAAAGCCGCTTCAAAAGCTCATCACTGCCATTTTCAAACCACCACAAACGGATGTTCTGTTGTGGATGTAATCTCATTTTTCTTTGAAGAACTTCAGTTTTCCAACCACTGCGTCCAATAATAACCAGATTAACATCAACACCTTGCCGCCAAAGTTCTTCAAAAGCGAGTAATGTCTGTAAATACCCTTTTCGAGGCTCAATCGTTCCGACCATTAAGATGGTAGGTCTCTTAGCAATTTCTAAAAAAATATCTTGTGTATTCTGAGGAAGTCCCTCACTAGGAAAACTGGCCTCGATATCCGCGCCAAGCGTGATCACACTGACTTTGAGTCGATTCGACTCAGACTTAAATCGCTGTGATAAATAATGTATTAGCTCATTCTTACCATGATAAGAAATACAAATTGCACTATCTGAAAATGCTACTAACACCTTAATCCATCGACGAAAATTAATATAGGTCCTGAAATTGAACCACTCTGGATTCGTCAAAGGAAGAATGTCGTACACCATAATATGAATTGAAACGCCCTTACTCTTCCAGCCTTTCAACTGTTTTTTATACCTTGGTAATAAGTGAGCAGATAGATCAAGTCCTAAAAAAACATCCCCCTCACGAGCAATGACAACATCAGAGCCTGTATATAAAACATTTTCCTGTTCAGGTACATAGCGATATTGATGATCACGAGTAGCATAAACAGGGCAAATCCGATATCCAATAGGTGGAGAACTGATCAATTGACTGAGTAATGCTCGAACTACACGCTGAATCCCAGTCTTAGAGTCACTTTCGTAAATTACCGATACATCTACTAATAATTGATGGGGCTGTGTGTTTAATGGGTAATTTAGCAATACGCACCTACAAAAAAAAGTAAATAACTTTAGCCGACATGTTCATGGTAAAAATGATAAGCGTCATCTATTTGTTCAAATGAATGTAATTTACCCTGGATGATGACAGCCGCATGATCACAGTGTTCTCGTATAAATCCAGCATCATGAGAAACCAGAATCATTGCGCGATCTTTTCTTTTCTCAAACAACTCATAGTGACATTTCGCATGAAACCGACTGTCACCTACAGCAGTAATTTCATCAATCAAAAAACAGTCAAATTCAACAACCATAGAAATTGCAAATGCAAGACGCGCAGCCATCCCGGCAGAATAGGTCTTGACTGGTTCATACAAATAACGCCCCAATTCAGAAAACTCTTGGACAAATGGAATCTTATCTTCAGTTGTAGTACCATAAATACGACAAATAAAACGTAGGTTATCTACGCCAGTTAATGAACCCTGAAATGCGCCAGCGAATGCCAGTGGCCAAGATACACTCATATGACGCGTAATACTTCCACTGGTAGGGCGCTCTGCACCACTGATTAAACGTATCAGCGTCGACTTACCCGCACCATTCCGGCCTAATATCCCTAACTTCTCTGTTGGGGCAACACGTAGATTGATATTATCAAGGACTTTCGCCTCGCCACTGCGCAGTGGATAAACTTTGACAACATCTTCTAATAGAATCACGCTGGTTTCACCTGTCGACTGACAATTCTCACTTGAATAAGCCCAAAAAGTGTCAGGCAAAGGCACACGATAATCATGTATTGCAGATCATAATGAGCCTTAACTGCACTCCCAAAATAGCCTTCCCGAAGATATTCAATACCATGAACCATGGGGAGATACAAAACAAAGCTTTGAACTGAAGTCGGTAACCAATCAACCATGAACCCAGAACCGGATAATGGAAATAATATATAAGAAAATGGATGCCAGATTTTATCTACGACCTCGGTTCTTTCACTGAGCGCCCCAACAACAAAGGCTAAGGCAACACCAAACCACGTAAGTAATAGCCACCCTTCAATAACTTTTAAAACATCTTCAGGCATACTCATCCAGCCCAATGATGAGAAAATAATACTTAATGTAATGAATGATGCTGTAGCACCCGAAAACTCCAAAATCACTCGCGATAAATATACATCGATAATTTTGACCTGCCGATGATACATCAAAGTAAAATTTGACTCGACAGCGCCAACCAGACGTCCTGGCATATTCCGCCAAAGCAACACAGACGAATAACCTGTCACCGCAAAAGCGGCAATGGGCAGATTAGATCCATGTGAGGCTCTGGATAAAGTCCAAAGCGCAGTAACCCCTATCGTAAACAACATGGGCTCAATAAATAGCCACAAAAAACCCACGTTGTGGCGTCCATAGCGGGTAATCACTTCTCGCATTAAAAGTGCTTTGAGCACACGCTTCTGAATCATCAGCGACCCCCAAAAGGAAGTGCCATACTTTTCCTTCCGGCGAATACTCATTAATTCTGATGCTCCCGAACACCTGCTATGAGCATGGATAATACAAACCATACGATTGAGCCTAAAGCAAATGTTGCAAAGACATTCCGTATTCTTCGCGGTTCCATAGCTTTATCAGGCTTATTAGGTTGCACAATACGCTCAACGTAAAGCTGTTTGCGCTGAGAATCATTTTTCGCGAGCTCTAAAGTCGCTAAAGAAGCGGCAAGTTGCTTACCAGCAACATCATAATTAAACTGCAGTTGATCGTACTCAGGAGATTTTGTAGAAAGAGAACGCTGCCCCCCTGATACACCCGATGTTTGCTTTGCAATTTCATTTAACAACGTCGCTTTCTGATTCTCTAATACTGGGATCTGAGGGTTCTTTGGCGCTAGCGATTTAACCTGATTCAATTGTGTAATGGTTGTCACTAACTGATCCTGCAGTTTAGCCACTTGCTCTAACTGTAAAGCCGATTGCTTATCTGTATCAAAGATACCTTGATTATTACGATATACTGATAACGCTTTCGCTGCAGAAACCGCAGACTGACGCGCAGCATCGACTTCCTGCTGAGCCGATCGTATCGCATCAATCCGACCTCGCTCATTCATTTTATTGACAAGGGTCTCACTCAATTCAATGAGTTGTTCATTGATACGCCATGCATCTTCAGCCGTATAAGCTCGGACCTCAAGGGTTGAGATTGAGGATACGGTATCAAGGTCAATAGTCACCTTCTTCGAATAATATTTATATAAAGATTCTGAGGACTTTTCTGAGCTTAAAGCCGCATAACGATTAAAAATATCAATGTCTTTATTACCGTATATTTTCTTTAAACCAAGACTCCTATCTAAAGTAAACATCGCATCACGTGAAAGCATGTAGTCATGCACCGCGTACACATCATCTGCAGCCTTAGAAAAGCCAGCCCCCTGAAGCAAAGCACCAATACCTGAAGAGGATTGTTGTTTTTGAGGACTTCTGACCACATACTCTGACGTTGAAATATAAACATCCGAAGCAATAAGCCCATAATAAACAATGGAGACTAGCGTTGGTAAAATAACAACAACTGCCAAAAGAGTATTGCCACGCACCCAAGCGACCAATCGTGCTAGCAATGATTGAGTCGTGTTGTGATCGACCGACTGACTATGAGTAGCTTGCATAAATTAGCAACGTCCATAATTATCTTGAAAACGCACTATATCATCTTCGCCCAAATATTCCCCACTTTGTACCTCAATCATAATGAGTTGAAGTACTCCAGGGTTTTCAAGACGATGCCTATTTCCAGCTGGAATATAAGTTGACTCATTCGCACCCAACAACAATGTCTTATCCCCATTGGTCACTTGCGCGGTTCCACTCACAACAATCCAATGTTCACTGCGATGATGATGCATTTGTAAACTCAAACTTGCACCGGGTTTCACTTCAATTCGTTTAATCTTGAATCGTGAACTTTCCTCAAGAATAGTATAGGTCCCCCAAGGTCTTGCAACGGTACGATGCAATTTAAACGCATCATGCCCTAAAGCTTTAAGCTGAGCGACAACCTTACGCACGTCTTGCGTTTTATCAGCATGCACAACCAATAGTGCATCAGGCGTGTCAACAATAACTAAATCCTGAACTCCAACCGCCGCAACTAAGCGATCATTGCTTTGCACATAAACATTACGCGAATCAACGATAACAGACTGCCCTACGGTACGATTAAGCGCTTCATCCGCAACGGTTAACTCACTCACTGCTTGCCAAGAACCAATGTCACTCCAGCCGAAATCACACGGAATAACCGCAACCTTATCTGAGCGTTCAAGCAATGCATAATCAATTGAAATATCAGGGAACTTTGCGAAAATATCTGCTGAATAATCCTGCATGGGGGTTACTGCACCTTCACCAAGCTGAGCACGGCAAGCTTGTGCAATCGTCACAATCTCAGGAGCCGTCTTTTCAAGCTCACTTAAGAATGTACCCGCTTGGAAACAGAAAATTCCTGCATTCCACAGGTGATTACCACTCGCCAAAAGTTGTTGTGCTTTTTCAAAGGCTGGCTTTTCAACAAAGCGGGCAACGGAATAACCCACGCCCAGCGCCTCACCACACTCAATATAACCAAAGCCAGTTTCAGGTGCGGTTGGTGTAATACCAAAAGTAACCAAATAACCTTGACTTGCGAGGGTCGCGGCAGCAGCAACCGCGTCTTCAAAACGCTGCCCATCCTTAATTAAGTGATCTGCAGACATCACCAGCAATATCGCTTCAGGACCTTGTTTCTCTAAAATGTCCAATGCAGCTAAAGCAATTGCAGGCGCAGTATTGCGACCAAAGGGCTCAAGCAAAAAAGTAGACTGAACTTTAGCGTTAACTTGCGCTAAATTATCTTTGCTCTCAAAAAAATAATCCCGGTTAGTTACAGTCACTAAATAATCCGTACTCATGACCGAAGCCGCACGCTGATAAGTCTTCATCAAGAGACTCTGCCCATCCGCAAGCTTCATAAACGGTTTAGGATAGCCCTCACGAGATACAGGCCATAAGCGAGTACCCGCACCACCAGACATAATCACAGGAACAAGAATCATTGATGTAACCCACCTATTTGAAAACCAGACTAATTTTGCTTACTTTTAGTTAGAACACACAAGCAAGCAAAAAACATGCTAAGAACAACATGTAATCAAAAAAAGAAACCGGAAAAGAAGTCTTTTAACTAAAAGGAAAAATGCATATTACTCATCCAGCAACTGTCGATTATTCCCCAAAAAATAACCGTTATTTGTCGATAATGACGTTGAGACAGTGCATCGGAGCAAGTACTTATGACCTGACTATAATTGCTCAGATCACTTTAAGCAACCCCACGCTTTTTGATTAAAAAAAGCACTACCTACCAACAAGTCACTGTTAACATTTATTTTTTATAAAAATTTATTTTTTTACTTCGTCTAGCAAGCAATTTGGCATAACACAACAATGACAATCTGCTAACAAGTTTCTGTAGCTTTTCTAATACGAATCATTCCACTTTCATGACGTTAGCCCGCATCAGATTGCGGTTCAATGCTGTATCATTCAAATGAATTATTTTTCTGTTGTGACTTCACCATTCTTTTTTCGATCAGGACTCATGATTATGCGTCGAGTTATTCATACCTCTCTTGCTCCAGCCGCTATCGGAACATACTCACAGGCAATCCAAACGGGTAACACCGTCTATTTGTCAGGCCAAATTGGTCTAGACCCTGAAACCATGCAGTTGGTTGAGGGCGTTGAAGCACAAATTCGTCGCGTCTTTGATAATGTACAAGCAGTATCAGAAGCTGCTGGCGGTTCGCTTGCTGATATCGCGAAAATCAATATCTTTTTAATTGATCTGGCGAATTTCCAACTTGTCAACCAAATCATGGGGGAATATTTTACCGAACCGTACCCAGCACGTGCAGCCCTCGGTGTGGCAAGCCTACCCCGTGGCGCACTCGTGGAAATGGATTGTATTTTAGAACTCGCGGACTAAATATCTCACTTTGGCATTCTGATTTCATCCTATCCCTATGAGCACTATTTTGGTGCAGGTTGCAGTACCTGTACCTCTCTTCGAACTTTTTGACTATGCTCTCCCTGCCGATGCTCAAGTGCCTACGGCAGGTTGTCGTGTGCGTGTGCCTTTTGGATCCCGCGAGCTGATTGGTATTGTGATGCAAACCAAGCCACTCCATTCAGAAAAGAATGAAACGGGTGAATCATCCATCACTGAGCACAAAATAAAATCTATTTTGGAAGTCATCGAGTTCAAACCGATTATTCCTGCAACCACACTAGACTTACTGATTTGGGCGGCTGGCTATTATCACTACCCATTGGGTGAAGTATTAAGTGCTGCATTACCAGCACTACTGCGGCAAGGACGCCATCTTGACTTACTCACCCAATACTGGCGCGTAGCCCCCGATGCAACTTCAGCAGAACTATCGCGGTCACCAAAGCAACGCAGAACATTCGACATTCTCAATCTCCACGATCAGCGCGGTGCACCGGAAAGCATCCTAATCCTGATGGGCGTTGAACGTGCCTCATTGCTGTTGTTAGAAAAACGTGGTCTGGTCGAATCCTTCATGCAACCGAGAGAACTGGTCAAGCATCCGGTAAATCTTGCACACATGCCATTACTTGCCAACGCTGAACAGCAATATGCAATAGACCAAATTCATGCTGTTTTAGGTAGATTTCAAGGCGTACTCTTGGATGGACTGACAGGAAGCGGTAAAACAGAAGTCTACTTACAGGCGATGCAGCCCGTGCTGGAGGCAGGACAACAAGTTCTCGTTCTGGTCCCTGAAATTGGCTTAACTCCGCAAACAATTAATCGTTTCAAAGCCCGTTTTCATGCAGAAATCGTGATGTTGCACTCAAACATGAGCGATGTGGCACGTCTACAGGCGTGGCAAGCGGCTTATACCGGGCACGCCAACATTGTGATCGGCACTCGCTCAGCCGTGTTCACGCCAATGCCTCACTTAGGCTTAATCGTCATTGATGAAGAGCACGATCTCTCCTATAAGCAACAGGATACCTTTCGCTATCACGCCCGTGATGTTGCTTTAAAGCGCGGATTTGATCAGAAATGCCCAGTCCTACTGGGTTCAGCAACATCATCTCTTGAAAGTCTCCATCTGGCTGCTGAAAAGAAGCTGTTGCATTTGCACTTAAACGAAAGAGCTGGAAATGCTGAGTTTGCGCGAATTCACTTAATCGATTTACGCAATAAAAAAAGAGAGAACGGCCTTAGCCAACCTCTTTTAGATGCCATCGCAACACGGCTAAAAGCAGATGAGCAAGTCTTGGTTTTTCTCAATAGACGGGGGTTTGCACCCGTTTTACTGTGCGATGCCTGTGGTTGGCAAGCAGACTGTCCCCGTTGTGATGCACACCTGACTGTTCACTACACACCAAGACAGCATTTACATTGCCACCATTGTGGATATCAAAGTCGCTTGCCAACCGAATGCCCTGCGTGTAAGTCAGTTAATTTGATTCCGACAGGCGCTGGAACGGCAAGGCTTGAAGAAACCTTGATGGGTCATTTCCCCGATCATCCGATTATTCGAGTGGATCGTGATACGACAAGTCGCGTCGGGAGTTGGGATAAAATATATCAACGCGCCAATCAAGCGGGTGCAGCAATCTTACTCGGCACACAAATGCTGGCTAAAGGACATCATTTTCCGAATGTTACTTTAGTGGCCATCGTCGATGTCGATGGTGGGTTTTTAAGTGTGGATTTTCGTGCCCCTGAACGCATGGCACAGTTGATCTTACAGGTTGCAGGACGTGCAGGGCGTGGTACCAAAACAGGACAGGTCTTGATTCAGACCCGTTATCCTGAAAATCCACTACTACTGACGCTCATTCGGCAAGGCTATGGGCAGTTTGCTCAAGAGATGCTACAAGAGCGAAGATCAGCAAGACTCCCGCCCTATCGACATGCGGCTCTTATTCGCGCGGAATCTCCCAATGCTGAAAAAACGGAAGTATTTCTAAAAGCCGCGATAGAAGCATTTAAAAGGGGTATAGAAGAATATCAACAACGATCTGGACAAATGATCTCCACTCCCCACGACCCCAATGGACTCGAAATTTGGGGTCCCATTCCGGCCCCAATGGAGAAGCGAGCGGGCGTTTTTCGGGGTCACGTTTTAATCCAATGCGCACAACGTAAACTACTGCATCATCTGATCGAACCATGGTGGCCCGCTATGATGCACCTTCCTGAACGCCGGGGCGTGCGAGCTTCCCTCGACGTTGATCCGATGGAGCTGTCCTAAGCTTTATCCATCATGTCCCTTCACACGGCAGTGGATTAGTCACATTCACCATCATCTCAATATTCATCGACTTTAACAACACATCAACCTCTTTGCGGGTACTTTCACTGCTGTTCTGCAAAATGCCAGACATACACGCATTGTGCTCCATTTGTTGACGCACCTCCTCTAATTGAGATTCAGTCATGGAAGTGCCTAGCTGTACGGCTGATTTCTGTCCTGTTTTGATGTCATAGGTCGAGACATCGTCCAAATGTACTGAAATCATTTCAGCAAGGGGAAGCTGTAAACTGGCCGGAGCTGATAGATTCATATTTGCACGGGTAAGCTCACTCAGATCCACACCTGCAAGAACAGTCCCTTGCACAATCGTCAACTGCTGCTGATTAGGCTGCCATAATGCACTGCCATCTTGAACACCCTTTTGCGGCAAGATCATTTGTGTGCTGTATAAAACGGGGACCAATACATTTAACTGCGGTAAGGTCGATAGTATTCGATCAGCGGGTGTCACCACGGGAGGACTATTCACAGCGGCGGCGACTGTCAGATCCTGAGATGAAGTACTTGCAGCATGTTGCTTATTGGCTTTAAAACCCAGATAAGAAATACCCAGCAACATGATAATAATCAGCGCAATCCACATCAAAAACTTTGAATGGATAACTGCACTTGGTAATACAGATTCTTTCATCAGTAACCGACACTCGATATATTAACTGTATTAAAGATATGCGTTTCTATTTAAAATAGTCGGCCTGTCCTTGACTCACATTGCTTTAGCATCTGAACAGATTTGATCGTTATAAAAATATAACATGATTTTGATAAGATCAAAAAAAGCCGTCCAACTTTGCACATAGTTGCATTCTAAGCACTCAAAAACACTATTCATTCTTATTATTTTTTGTAGCGTTTTTCATTTCGCCACAATCTGTTGGCATGACACTTGTTATCATTGAAGAGTATTAATAAATACACTTATTTGCGTTAGATTTTTTGGAGTTGCCTATACATGACACTTCTCGTGCAAGCCACCATTTTTTTAGGCGCCGCTATCTTACTGGTTCCACTGGGTCGTCGTTTTGGACTCGCGACGGTCTTGGGTTATTTGCTCACGGGTGTGGTTCTGGGCCCCAGTGGATTTAATGTTGCGGGGAATACCGAAGCCGTCATGCATTTTGCCGAATATGGCGTGGTCATGCTGCTGTTTCTGATCGGGCTTGAGTTGCAACCATCCAGACTCTGGGCACTACGTAAGCCCATCTTTGTACTGGGTGGCTTACAAGTTTTGGTGACAGGCGCGATTTTAATGCTCGTGGTATGGTTTATTTTTGGCGGAAAAAACACCAGTCTTTTTGGCATCAATCTTAAAAGTCAGCTGAGTACCAGCTTTATTATCGGTTTTGGCTTTGCACTGTCTTCTACTGCCTTCGTTTTGCAACTCCTGAGTGAAAAACATCAGCTCGCCAGTGCACATGGACGAGATGCCTTCGCCATTCTGCTCTTTCAAGATATTGCGGTGATTCCATTACTCGCCTTACTGCCCCTACTCAGCACCTCTGGGCTCCATGATGATGGCGAAGGGTTTAATCTGGTTTATTTTGCCAAAGTCATCAGTGTCTTTGTCGGTCTCGTGATCGCCAGCCGCTTTATTGTGCGCCCCCTATTCCGACTAATCGTGAGCAGCGGCGCAAATGAACTTCTGACGGCTGTGGCCTTGTTTTTTATTCTGGGCGTTGCCTTGTTGATGGATCAACTGAATATCAGTATGGCGCTCGGTGCCTTTCTCACAGGCGTACTCTTGGCTGACTCAGAATATCGCCATGAAATTGAAGCCAGTATCTTGCCTTTTAAAGGCTTATTACTGGGATTGTTCTTCATGTCGGTGGGCATGAGTACCAACCTTAATCTGATTGTCGCCGAACCGGTCCTCATTATTGGTGGGGCTCTGGGGTTGATGCTCTTTAAGTTTGCAACTTTGGTCTCTATCGCGCGTTTAATGGGTAATCGAGTCGCAACCAGTATCCGCCTCGGTGTTGCACTGGCACAAGGCGGTGAGTTTGCCTTTGTAGTCTTTAACACTGCCGTTTCACAAAAGGTCCTTGCACCAGAGATTGCCGAACCTTTAATTCTGATCGTGACGCTCTCTATGGCACTGACCCCATTGGCCTTTCTTTTACTTGAAAAATTCCTTGAACCTCAATTTGCCAAAGCACAACCGGGTCGGGAGTATGATGAAATTCCCAGCAATGAGCATCAGGTGATCATTGCTGGCTTTGGTCGAGTCGGTCAGATTGTAGGCCGGATATTACGTATCCATAAAATCGAATTTACCGCCGTGGAAAGTGATGTCCGTCAAGTCGATTTTGTGCGTAAATTTGGTAACTCCGTTTATTATGGTAATCCCAACAATCCAGAAATCCTACGGGCTGCTGGGATTGCACATGCCAGACTCTTTATCTTGGCGCTGGATAATGTGGAAGAATCTATTGCGACGGCAAAATACATCAGTCGCACCTATCCTGACGTCAAAATCATTGCACGTGCCCGTGATCGTACGCACTACTATCGCTTACGTGAAGCTGGCGTTGACATGGTATGGCGGGAAACCTATCTGTCCTCGCTCGGTATGGCACATGCATCCTTAATCGCACTGGGTTTTGAAGAAGAAGACGCAACAGAAAGCATCGAAATCTTCAGAGATTACGATGAAGAGCTTCTGGAAAGACAACAAGCCGTGTATAACGATGAAAGTAAGATTATTGAGTCCGCACGCGCTTCAATGGTTGAACTCGAAGGATTATTTGACAGCGACGCGCGTGAAGCCCGTAAAAGCGCCTCGGCTGAACATCACGAGCGTACTGATCGAATCAGCGTGGCACGCCGAGAGTCAAGTAATGGGTCATAACCCGCTGTCATCACATCAGGATGGATCTTGATAATTTCGGAATTCATCCCCATTTAAATCGCTTAAATCAGTTATTTTTAGAGAAGCCAATGACGTCAACCGATCATCGCCAACGTTTTTATATTGATAACAGTCCTGTACGTGGCGATATTGTTCATATCAATACAGCGCTTGAGACCATTTTGCAGCAGCGCACATATCCCAAAGCCATCGCACTGATGCTGGGTGAAATGTTGGCCGCCGCAGCACTTCTTGCGACTACATTGAAGTTTAGTGGCCGTTTAAGCCTGCAGGCACAAGGCAGCGGCGACCTCAAATGGGTCATGGCGGAATGTACAGATCAAGGTGAACTACGCGGATTGGCTGATTGGGATAACGAGGCTGATTTAAGTCACCTACATACCAGTGCCGATGCGCTTGCTGCGCTCACGGATGCTGTCTTATTTATCAATATCGAGCCCAAAGATGGCGAACGCTATCAAGGGATTGTGCCCCTTGAAGAGCACACCATCGCAGCTTGCTTAGCGCAGTATTATGACTTGTCGGCTCAAGTGCCCACCCAGATTTCTCTTGCCTGTGATGGTCAACATGCCGCTGGCCTTCTCATCCAACTCCTCCCACGCACTTCTGATGAAGAACAGGAGCGCGTCGATGAGGATTTATGGCCTCGCCTTACTATTCTCACCCAGACGATGACCTCTAAAGAGCTGATTGAGCTGCCAGCAAGCGAAATCTTGCACCGCCTCTATCATGAGGAAGATGTGCGCCTACCCGAATCAGAACCTCTGCAATTTGGCTGCACCTGTTCTCGTGAGCGCTGTATCGAAGCACTGGTACAAGTCGGTCAAGCTGCCGTCGAAGAAATCTTGGCAACGGATGATGAAATTGAAATGGATTGTCAATTCTGTAATACGGCGTATCGCTTTGGACCTGTCGAGGCCATGGCTTTATTTGGTTTACGGGTCAGCTAAACCAAATAAAAACCAACAGTGACTCCTAATGAATACTTAAAAGACTGAGTTAATGATTTAGCTCAGTCTTTTTTTATGAACATTCATGATCTTGTCATCGTATCTTGTCATATTGAAGTTTAGTATTGTCTTTATCCGATTTTTAAACCTTGTATTGCTCTGGATCACAAGCATGTTTGAAATTGCTGAATTCTCCCAACTTGATGTCATTCGTACGCACCCCCTAGTTCGCTCGCGTGTTTTAGCAGAGGTCGATGGATTGCCAATTTGGGAACTCAGTATTGGCAGCGAAGAGGAACAGGTGCCGACTCTCGGACTCTATGCAGGCATCCATGGCAATGAACGCATTGGATCGCAAGTGCTCTTGGCATGGCTTGAACACACACTAAGTTGTCTCGCTTGGGATAGTTCGCTGCAAGAACGCATCAAAAAAATGCGTATCGTCAGTATTCCGTTGATTAATGTCACGGGTTTGCAGCAGGGAACCCGAGCGACTTCTCAAGGCATAGATCTGATGCGTAATGCACCCATTGATGCGCAAGAGCCCTATGTCTGGCCACTGGCTGGACAAAAAGTTAGTCGTTTTTTGCCTTGGTATCGTGGCCGTACCTTGGCACCTGAGAGTCAGGCACTGATTGATAGTGTCATGCAGGCTCATCAAAAAGCCAGCTTCATGATGGCGATGGACTTACATTCAGGCTTCGGCTCTAATGATAGTTTATGGTTTCCTTATGCCGCAAACCGGATGCCGCCACCTCATCTTGCTGAGGCAGTCGCGCTCTGTGATCTATTCAACCAAAACTATCCGCTGCACGACTTCTATAAAATCGAACCGCAAAGTATTCATTACACCACTCACGGTGACTTGTGGGATTATTTGTATGATAAAGCCAATACAGCAAATGGCCCTCTACTCCTCCCCTACACACTAGAGATGGGATCATGGCTTTGGTTACGTAAAAACCCGCGCCAGTTCTTTCAGCGCTTTGGCTTGTTTCATCCAATGCTGCCCCACCGATTACGCCGAGTGCTGCGTCAGCACTGGACCATTCTCGACTTCCTTATGCGCGCGACCGCAGACTATGACCACTGGGTACCCGATGAATTATCACGGATGAGCTTGCATCAAGCAGGTATTGAACGCTGGTATCGATCATGATTTTTCTGCACAATTCGAACATTTATCAAACATTATTATTTGTAAATCATAAACAAAAATAAATCACATCAAGCTATTATCGCGCTAGGATCTCGATATGGTCATGATGACCAAGCACGTCAATGCTTTCGTCTTCCGCCAATGTTAATTATAGCTGTCCTTAATTTTTTGATAATCAATTTGACTTAAAGCGAGAACTCATATGAAAGCATTATTCGCATCTGCAGCACTTATGCTTGGCCTCATGACCACGGGTGTTTACGCCGCGGATGTTGCCACGCCAGCAACAGCCCCAACAGGTTCAACCGGTCTCTGTAATGACGGATCATACTACAATGGCGCTGCCAAAAAAGGCGCATGCCGTGGACATAAAGGTGTCAAAGACTGGTACGGTACAGGTACTGCCGCTGCTGCGGTAACCACAACCGCAGCACCTGTCGCGCTACCAAAGAAAACGACGGTGACCACCACAACTTCCGTTGCAGCAACGGGTCCTGCTCCAGCAGGTGCAACAGGTCTGTGTAATGACGGCACCTACTACACGGGTGCAAACAAAAAAGGCGCATGTCGTGGACATAAAGGCGTTAAAGATTGGTATGCGACAGCTGGTGCAACCACTGCTGCAACGACCACCGCAGCGGCACCTGCACCTGAAAAAAAAGGCTTCTCATTATTCGGTAAAAAACCAGCGGAACCTGCAGCAGCCCCTGCCTCAGCCGCAACTCCTGCACCAGCAAACGTAGCGGCTAAAGCGGCACCTGCTGCTGCAGTAACTGCCGGCGCGGTCGCTGCTGGTGGTGGCGCTGGACAAGTGTGGGTCAATACTGATTCAAACGTCTACCATTGCCAAGGTTCACACTGGTATGGCAAAACCAAACAAGGTCAATATATGACTGAAGCCGCAGCAAAAGCCGCTGGTGCACGTCCTGACCATAACAAAGCTTGCTCTTAATCAAATCCAGATTAAGCAGTAAACGCTCGTTCTGAAAAAACGCCGACATCCTTTTAAGATGTCGGCGTTTTCATTTATATTGATCACAACAAGAACAAACCCCTCAATGGATAGCCCACGCATATCATGACTAACCCCACTCAAAGCCTCATAGCCAAAACTTCGCGTTTTGCTGATCTTGTCGCTGGCCTTTCCATTGCAGGATTACTTCTGCCTGAAGCGGTGGCGTATTCCGGCATTGCGGGCATGCCACCTCAAGCGGGTGTCATTGCTTTGTTGATTGGACTCCTTTGTTATGGATTCATCGGGACGAATCGTTTTGCGATTGTCTCAGCCACGTCATCTTCTGCCGCCGTTTTGGTTGCGGCAGTTAGTTCGATGGCAGGCCCAGATCTATCTCTGCGTCTTTTACTGGCCAGCGGACTGGTTATTCTAACCGGTATTTTCTTTATCCTCGCATCTGTTGCAAAGCTCGGCGAAGCCTCAAATTTCATTGCTAAACCCGTCCTCCGTGGTTTTGCCGTGGGCTTAGCCATCACGATTGTGATTAAACAGTTTCCCAATATCGTCGCCATTCACCCAACTCATTCTGATATTTTTCGTTATGTGAATGATTTAATCATCGGGATTCCGCAGTGGAATCTGACCGGTTTATTGATCGCTGTGATCGCATTAACGCTGCTCAAAATTTTAGCGACATGGCGTGCGATTCCCGGGGCACTGATTGTGATTGCAGCAGGGATTGCGCTTGATATTTCTGGTTTTACCGCATTACACGGCGTTGCAGCTGTCGGCACAATTAATCTGAGTCTCAGTATGCCGACTATTCCAGACCTCAGTCGTGCAGAATGGCTGCGACTTGGGGAGCTTGCGATTGCCATGGTCATGATTCTATACGCCGAATCTTATGGCGCGATTCGCACCTTTGCCATTCAGCATGGCGACCCGTCTGCACCTAATCGAGACTTGATGGCGTTTGGCGTTGCCAATGTTGCTTCAGGTTTATTTCAGGGCATGCCCGTTGGTGCGGGATATTCCGCGACATCTGCCAATGAATCGGCTGGCGCACAAAGCCGCTGGTCCGGTTGGATTGCCGCGATCGTTGTGTTGATTCTGGTGCTAACTTTATTACCGTGGATTGAGCACACACCAGAGCCCGTCCTCGCAGCGATCGTGATTCATGCCGTAAGTCATAACATTAGCTGGCAGACATTCCGTCCCTATTTCCTATGGCATCGGGATCGAATTATTGTCATTTCAGCATTGGTTGCAGTATTGGTATTGGGTGTTTTGGATGGATTGCTAGCAGCGATTGGCATCAGTCTCATCATGATGCTACGTAATTTGTCAGAATCACGTGTGGCGTGGCTTGGGGAACTGGGGGACAGCCGTGATTATGTGGACATTAAACGTCATCCAGACGCCAAAACCTTGCCAAACATGCTGATTGCCCGCCCAGAGTCATCGTTATTCTTTGCTAATGCTGAACGTATTTTTGGCATGATTCATAATCAGGTACTGAGTTTGCCCGCCACTCAGATTGTGATTATTAGCTTTGAAGAATCGCCGAACTTAGATAGCACGAGTCTGGAAGCGCTTCGTGATTTTGCTGAGGCCATGCAGAAACAGAACATTAAGCTGCTCTTAGCGCGTGTCAAAGATCCTCTCAGGGATATTTTACTCCGCGCTAATTTTCCACAAATCCCAGCGTCCTGTTACGATCCACGTAGTGTCTACGATGCTGTTAGTGAGTCTCGAGCTCAAAATACCTCATCCACCACTAACGAACAAACGTCTTCCAGCTAACTGCGCCAAGCTGGGTGTCGAGTGTCATTTCCAACTGATCACCGGCATGCAGTGCCGCTACACCTGCCGGTGTACCCGTCATCACGACATCGCCTTTTTCTAGCGTAAAGGTATGGCTGATATGAGCAATCAGTCCGATCACATCAAACAACATATGTGAGGTCTCGCCGACCTGCCGAGTTTCACCGTTGACTTTGAAGGTATAACTTGCATTCTTATAGTCAGTAATGAAATCCGGTGCCAGCCAATCGCCAAGCACACATGAACCATCAAACGCTTTGGCACGCTCCCACGGGTAGCCTTGTTTCTTGAGACTATTTTGCAAATCACGCAAAGTGAGGTCCAGCCCTAAGGTTACGCCTGAGATGGCTGCGCGGGCTTGCACTTCATCCGCATCTTTTAGCGTCTGTCCAATCTGGATTGAGAGTTCACATTCAAAATGACACTCTCCCAGTCCATCTTTCCATACAACCCCCTCATCCAAACCGATTAAGCTGCTTGGGGGTTTGATGAAAAGAATAGGCGGCTCAGATAAAGGGTTAGGTACAGCATTACCGAGCTCTTTGGCGTGATCCGCATAGTTACGGCCAACACAGACGATTTTGGTGGGTTGAATCATTGTGCAACTCCTATCAAATAACTAGATGAGACAATTCAGACTAAAAATTTCCTAGAGTATACTTACTTAAACTTAAATCTCTGTGTTAAGTTTATAAATATCAGGTACTTTCTCAAAAAGTAACCATTTTCTCTTCATCCACTTCTCAATTAATTTTTTCCCAAGAATATGAAGAAGATTAGCAAGCATTGAAAATTTTGAAGACTCATCATGGAATAATATAACAACCTCAACATATAAATCATCATGTCTTTTGGTATTAAAAGAGAATATTTCTTTTATATACTCCTGATCAGAGACATCTAATGAATGCCCCCATATAACTATTTCCAACTTTGAAACAATGTCATATACAGCTTCAGGGTCCTTATGTTTAGTGAGCAAATGATGTTCTTTTAAAAATGAGTAATCGGTATCATTAAATAGTTTCTGATGATATTTTACAAATCCATAGGCTTTATGCTGCTTAAGTATATTATTAGGTAATTCACTTATCCCTAGTACTATTTTCTTATCTATACACCCCGCTTGCCCATGTAAGTAACTTACTTGGACTAGCTCTTTATAATTAATATAATTTGTTATAAAAGTTGACGTATAATTAAATGAGTATAACTCTATCAAGCCTTCAAATATATTAGATAAGTCGACAAAAGGTTTTCTTGAACTGAATTTTTTAATAATTGCAGAGAAATAAGTATCAAAAATTTCTATAAATGAATTTAAATCTTTTTTTAGTTCATCTAAAACTTTTTGATGCTTCAATCCAATTATTTCTTTTTTATAGAACGCTATAAAATCTGGGTTTAGTTCATACCAATCGGGTTCCTTTGCGATTCCTGCCCAGCTAATACTCCTACTTTTTTTAACATTTTCTTCCGACTTCTTATTAACTAAAAAATTAAACTGCCTTAATAAATCTGCTTTAGATCTTTCTATAAAGACGCAATGATTATTTCCATTTTTTATCTCACTGATTTCAAATGATGGGAAACTTCCGAGTTCTATCTTCTTTTTCTCAAACTCGTTAAGTAAGTAGCTAACTACTTCCAGCACCTCTCCAATCTTTGTTTCAAAATCGATCCAAGTATCGATCTCAACTAAGTGATCCTTAAAATATGCATACCACGAACTTTCTTTAAGTTTTTCCTTAATATCCTTAATTATATCAAGATCAAACTTTATAGACTCAACAGCATACAACTCTCTAGTTCGTCCAAAAAACCATTTCTCATCTAGAGCTAGCGCACCAAATAAATCTTCAAAACCTATTTCAGTCTTCTCATCTGATAACTGTTCAATTGCCTGCATCACACCCATAAAATGGTTATAGCTTGTGGGCAAATAATGGGCCAAATCAAAACCGTTTCCTATGACCAAAATCTTCATACTATTTTTATCTCAGGTTCATCAGAAAAAGGCGTACTTTTAATACGCCCTTAGTGCATCACCAACTTAAAAAATCTTCCCAGGATTCATAATCCCTTTCGGATCAAAGACTTTCTTGATTTCACGTAGATACTCAATTTCCACTTCATCACGCGTGTAATGGAGATAGTCTTTCTTGGTCATGCCTACCCCGTGTTCAGCAGAGATCGAACCATCATATTTCTGCACGGTTTCAAAGACATGCTTATTGACCACTTTACACTTTTCAAAGAATTCATCTTTAGTCAGATTGGCAGGCTTTAAGATATTCAAATGCAAATTGCCATCCCCAATATGACCAAACCAGCAAATTTCAAAGTCTGGATAGAACTCAGTCACAATCGCGTCAATATCTGCAATGAATGCAGGCACATGAGTGATCAAGACTGAAATATCATTCTTATACGGAGTAAATGGCGCAATCATCTCGCTAATGTCTTCACGCAAGCGCCATAAAGTCGCGGCTTGAGTCTGATTTTGACTCATCACGCCATCAATCACCCAACCCTGTTCCATACAATGCTCAAAGGTCTGCATCGCGTCATCCACCACCGCTTCAAATTTACCCTCAAACTCAAGCAACACATAGAATGGGCATGGTGATTCAAATGGACGTGGGATTCCGGTATGGGCAATGACCTTTTGAATCGCGAGTTCATTAAAGAACTCAAAAGCGGTCAGGTCCAGACGATTTTGGAAGGCTTGTAAAATATGCATCACCGCGGCAAATTCGGGGACACCCAGAACTAAGACACGTAAATCCTGCGGCTGACGTTCTAGCTTGATGTCCACTTCACAGACGATACCCAGTGTGCCTTCCGCACCAATCATCAGATGACGTAAATCATAGCCGGTAGCATTTTTGATCATGCCTTTATTCAAACGCAGGATATCGCCTTTGCCGGTCACAACCGTCATGCCCAGTACCCACTGACGGGTCATACCGTATTTGATGACTTTAATCCCCCCAGCATTGGTGCCAATATTGCCACCGATCTGGCTGGAACCGGCTGACGCGAAATCTACCGGATAGTACAAACCTTGCTCTTCGGCAAATTGCTGTAATTGCTCAGTCACCACACCCGCCTGAATCCGCACCATACGATCTGCAGGCATGAAATCAATGACTTTATTCATGCGATCGAGACTAACCACGATCTCGCCATTGGCCGCAACAGCTCCCGCTGACAAGCCAGTACGACCACCACTTGGGGTAATGGCAATGCCAAACTCATTGGCCAGCTTCACTACTGCTTGCACTTCAAACGTATTGGCCGGGAAAACCACGACCGATGGATTAGGCTCGAAATGCTTGGTCCAGTCCTTACCCCAGTTTTTCAAGGTATCGCTATCCAGATGCACACGCGCCTCGCCCACAGCTTGCTGTAAACGGGTAATCAACTCAGGCGGCAAAATCGGGGTTGTTAAGCTGTTTTGTGGCGCATTCATGTTAGAAAACCTATAAGGAGGGTCAAGCAATCAAAGATTGTAATATGTTACCATAGCCGCCTATTTTGTGGCGAAGCACCAATTGCGTTAATTTTGAGAGCACATCATGAGTCAGCAGTTTTCTTTGGAAAAAGATAAAATCCGTTTCTTGCTTCTTGAAGGCGTTCACCAGACCGCCCTCGATGAGCTCCATGCAAATGGCTACACCAACATTGACTATCGCAAAACCGCACTGGACGAAGATGCGCTGATCGAAGCGATCAAAGACGTGCATTTCTTGGGTATACGTTCCCGCACCAACGTGACCGAAAAGGTCCTTGCTGCCGCTAACAAATTATCTTCTATCGGTTGTTTCTGTATTGGAACCAACCAAGTTGACTTAGATGCAGCACTCGCACGTGGTGTCCCTGTATTTAACGCACCCTATTCTAATACTCGCTCAGTCGCTGAACTGGTACTCGGTCAACTGATTCTGTTACTGCGCGGTATTCCTGAAAAAAATGCATTGGTGCATCGTGGCGGCTGGTCAAAATCTGCAGAAGGCTCATACGAAGCGCGCGGCAAGACCTTAGGCTTGGTGGGTTACGGCTCGATTGGTTCACAGTTATCTGTTTTGGCTGAATCACTGGGTATGAAAGTGATCTACTTCGACGTCGTCACCAAGTTGCCTTTAGGTAATGCACGTCAAGTCGGCAGCATGGATGAGTTGTTATCTTCTGCCGATGTCGTATCCCTGCACGTGCCGCAATTGCCATCGACCAATAACATGATGGCCGCAGAACAGTTTGCCAAAATGAAAAAAGGCTCAATCTTCATCAATGCTGCACGCGGTACGTGTGTGGTGATTGATGACTTGGCAGCGGCTATCGAAAGCGGCCAATTGGGAGGCGCAGCAATCGACGTCTTCCCGAAAGAGCCTAAAGCCAACGACGAAGAGTTCTTGTCTCCACTGCGTAAGTACGACAACGTGATTCTGACTCCGCATATCGGTGGTTCAACCCTTGAAGCGCAGGCTAATATTGGTCTAGAAGTTGCTGATAAGTTTGTACGCTACTCTGATAGCGGCGCAACCATCACTTCGGTCAACTTCCCAGAAGTTTCGATTCCGAAGCAAGAAGGCACACATCGTCTGCTGCATATCCACAAGAACGTCCCCGGCGTATTGTCTGCGGTCAACACATTGTTTGCGCAAAACAACATCAACATCTCTGCACAAAGCTTGATGACTAAGGGTGACATCGGTTATCTGGTGATGGATGTAGATGATGATGACTCTGCTCGCGCATTTGAAAAACTGCAAAGCGTAGAGGGCACCATGCGCGTACGCGTACTCTACTAATCAACGAATGATGTCAAAAAAACCTCACAAAATGTGAGGTTTTTTTATGGCCATAACAAAGCTGTTGCAAAAAAATACGATCTAATAACGAGGCACTCAAAATCTGGATGCAAAACACCACTATGATGGTACTTAATCTGATCAAAATATGCCGGGTAAGGGAAACAAACTCTATGAGAAAACTAGCATTAGTTGTGAGCTTATCCATCCCGCTCTTCATTGCCGCATGTACAAAAACCACAACAATTGGTCATGCCTACTTTGTCAGTCCTGCAAATAGCAGTATCTACGATTATAGTATTCGTCAAAATAATTCGAGTACAGGAAGCAGCAGTACGACGGAGAATACCCTCACGTTGCTATCAACTCTTGCGCTGCCGACCACCGGCACCGATTTTTCTCTGGCATCAGACTTAGCGGGTAAATACCTGCTGGTTGCTAACAATACAACGGGTGCACTCAGCACCTACACTATTGACGAAGCAGGGGCATTGTCCACCTCTGCAGTCGCCACACTCAACTCACCGAGTGGTGCAAATCCTATCGGGCTCACGATAGATGCCGCAGGTCGTTATGTCTATGTCGCGAATAGCGGCACAAGCAATAACTCGATTACGCAATACACCCTAGATAGCACTGGGGCATTAAGCCTCAATAGCACTCTAAGCTTATCCAATACCATTCCCAATGCCATCGTCAGCAACCCGAACAAACAAGTGGTCTATGTTCTGACCGGAAATACACTGATCTCAACATATACTATCAGTAGCACCGATGGCACGCTCTCACTGGCCTCTACAGCAGAGTCTCCAGTGTCCACAGTAGGCGCTTATGATCTAGCGATAAGCCCGAATGGACAGTATGCCTATGTCGTCACAACAACAGGCATACATCAATACAGTATTGCGTCGGATGGTGGATTGACAGAAGTTTCGACACCGGTTGCTCTCGCCACTGGCACGGCACCCTATACCATTGCGGTTGATCCTTCCAACCAATCCGTCTATGTCACCAATACAGACTCAGCCAACATTTCGGTCTACGCCATCGGAACGAATGGCGCGCTCACTTATCAGTCGGCGATTGCAGGGTCTGCCAGTGATATCAGCTCACAGGCCGTCAACAATCGCACCGAGCCACAAGCAGCGAGCTGATGTAACGGCTATAAAACCAAGATCAGAACCCTTCAAGAACAATCTTGCCTTTTGCCTGCCCACTTTCAATGAAAGCATGGGCACGGCGTAAATTTTCCGCATTGATCTTGCCAAAATTTTCACCCAAAGTCGTTTTTAACACACCTTGATCAATCAGATCAGATACGCGGTTGAGCAAATGATGCTGCTCAATCATATCGGCTGTATGAAATATCGGACGGGTGAACATCAGTTCCCAATGCAGTGAAATCGACTTCCTTTTCAGTTGCATAATATCCAATGGTTTGGCTGGATCATCAATGAGTGCTAGACGCCCTTGCGGGGCTAAGGAGGCAACAATTTGATCATAATGCTGATCGGTTTGCGTCAAACTTGCGACAAAAGTCACTTCAGAAATACCAATACGCTCTAACTCTTCAGACAACGGTTTACTATGGTCGATGACATGATGAGCGCCCAGTGCTTTGACCCACTCGGTGGTTTCTGGACGCGAAGCCGTGCCAATCACAGTAAGGCCAGTAAGTTGCCTTGCCAATTGCGTCAAGATTGAACCTACACCGCCCGCAGCACCAATAATCAAGAGTGTTTGACCTCGATCGGCCTTGCCTTCCACCACTTGCAGACGCTCAAATAACAATTCCCATGCCGTAATACTGGTCAAAGGCAATGCCGCAGCCGCCGCAAAATCAAGACTATGAGGCAAGCGACCAACGATACGCTCATCAACCACATGATGTTCACTATTACTGCCCGCACGAGCAATCGAACCTGCGTACCACACGCGATCATTCGGCTTAAATAACGTGACTTTAGGACCCACCGCTTTAACGATACCCGTTGCATCCCAGCCCAGCACTTTGTACTCACCAATGGGTGGTTGTGCATTTTTACGCACCTTGGTATCCACGGGATTCACCGAAACCGCACGAACCTCAACCAACAAATCATGATCACCAATGAGCGGTTCAGGCAGTTCAATATCCAGTAACGACTCTGGATGGTCGATCGGTAAAGACTGACTATATCCAACTGCTTTCATCATCAAACTCCATATTTTCATATCACCCGATACATTAATATAAAATTATTAAAAGACATGTCTTTTTTTGTGAATTAGAACGTGACTCTCCTCTGTTCTTCATCCCTATCATAAGATTCCAAGCAATCAACTTAACCTAATGGAAAATTTAGGTTATTCTCTTACGATATAACAATTTAGTCCAAAACAAATTGTTGCTCATTGATAGCGATCTTTATTTTTTAAAGGATTTTATTGTGCTTCGATTCCATTTATTTCTACTTACCATTACTGCCTCAATCAGCATAATGGCAAATGCTGCAGATCAATACACTTTACATCAAGAAACACCGACAACAGGATCCAATATCCCCGCAGTCACCGCGACAGGTGATATTGATTTCAATAAACGCTATGCTGATTTAACGCCAAACGAAGTCGCTTATGTAAAAAATCAATATGAGAAACTAGGCGATCAAGATGAGCCGCCTTACCCAATAAATGGCATGAAACCGCTCATGAATGATATTGTCAGAATTCAGAGCGTCGTGCTGGCCAGTGGCGACTTGTTTGCAACCGTCAGTATCGATGCAAAGGGCGATGGACAAAGCGTTAAGTTTTATCAGATTCCAGATCCAGAAATGACAAACCCCATCGCATTTGTCCTGCTAAAAGCAAAATATAAACCTGCGCTTTGTTCTGGGCAGCCTTGTACGATGGACTTTCCGTTCAAAATGAAATTTAAAGTCAAACTATAGTCTTGATTAAGATTGATGGAGATTACCGCTGTGGCAGAAAGAAACTCTTCGATCAATGCCGATGGCATCTTTGAGCCGTTTTCCACAGATGAAGCACCTTGGGAGGAGTTTGCTCATGGGCAACGCTTTGCCAGTCGCTTCAAACGACTCGATAAATTTGGCGGGGGAACACATGTCGGCGTATGTCTTGAAGAGCTTGAGCCGGGCAAACAATCGGGTCCTGCGCATTACCATATGCTCGAAGAAGAGCACCTTTATATTCTTGAAGGCAGCCTTACTCTACGTCTTGGTGACAAAACATTTGAGCTTTCAAAAGAGGATTATGTCTGCTTTCCTGCGGGTCAAAAAGCAGGGCATACACTGATCAATCACAGTGACACAACCTGCCGCTATCTCATCATTGGAGAGAAAAGTCCACATGAAGTGACCCTCTATACCGACAGTGGGCGTATTCAGGTTCGTTTGGTTCAAGAAGGCTATGATCAGTCCAAAACCATGGAATACTGGGAAGGTGAAGACAATTAGAAGATTTACAATCTCATCCTAAAAAAGAACCATCGAGCAACACATCCCTCAAAGTACATGTTTAAAGCCTCTCTAGCATGAGCCCATCGACAATGAATGCTCAAGTTTTGCCATGCATTGCCGGACTCAAACACAGATTACATCTCAAGACGCCCTCAATATCGGCAAAGAGTGTTTCTGCTAGATCTTTTTACGCCGGGGGATGAAATGATGAAAAAAATAACGATTTTAGTGGGCTTAACAATGCCGCTGTTTTTAGCAGCGTGTGGCAGTGGTTCAAACAGTACAACGACTTCCGTACCAACGGTAGGGCATGCGTATTTAGTCAATCCAACCAATAGCAGTGTCTATAACTATAGTATTGGCAATAATGGTGCCTTTACCTTAGCGTCTACACTCCTGTTACCCACATCGGCTTATGGTTTCGCCATTGCTACAGACCCAACGGGTCAATATGCCTTTGTCGCCGATAATACGACTGGGACGATCTTCAGCTATACAATCGGTAGCAATGGTGCCCTGTCTACAATGCCGTCTGCAACGTCCAGTTCTCCAGCAGGTGAATATCCCTCAGCACTCGCCATTGATCCTACAGGTCAATACGCCTATGCCGCTAATGGCGCCAGCGACAATGATTCGGTTTCAGAATATGCCATTGGAACTAATGGCGCATTGTCACTCCTCACCACGCTGGATCTCTCCGGTGCTAGACCCAACGCCATTGCTGTGAACCCAAAAGGACAATATGTGTATCTGGTGACGGGCAGCTCCCTCATTTCTGAATATTCCATTACTGCGAATGGCACACTATCCCCCGTTGCCACCTCACCAATGACGGCAACAGGAGCCTATGGCATCACCATCGATCCTGCAGGTCAGTACTTATACGCGGCAACTTCTGCGGGTGTTTTTGAATACTCCATTGGTTCGAATGGCGCATTGTCTCCCATCTCAACCCCTGTGACCGTTGTCGGCAATGCGCCCTATTCTATTGCTGTAGACCCGACCGATAAATTCGCATATGTCACCGATACCGGTAGCAGCAATATCTCGGTTTACTCCATCGGCTCTAACGGTGCATTGGCACCAATGCCCGCACTATCAGCCCCCGCGACCTATATTTCCTCTATCGCCATTACCAGTCATTTGTAATCAAAAAGCGCTTTGATCAAATGACCGAATCACCTTACAGAATAGAGAACCTCCATCATGTTAAATTTACGATCCATTGCAGCGTTAAGCGTCATCACCCTCTCTTTAACCGCATGCGGTGATGGCTCGGACTCGAGTAATCTCGGTGTCTTGCAAACCAGTCTAATCAGTGGAACCGCAGCCACCGCAAATGGCCCCATTACCAATGCCATGAATGCCACGGTAACACTCAAAGACTCTTCTGGTCC
This sequence comes from Aquirhabdus sp., assembly GCF_046462495.1. Lineage (NCBI taxonomy): Bacteria > Pseudomonadati > Pseudomonadota > Gammaproteobacteria > Moraxellales > Moraxellaceae > Aquirhabdus > Aquirhabdus sp. Next base: position 406,592 of record NZ_JBKGVE010000012.1, read on the forward strand.
CGCCAAAACAGCAAGCACAACAGTGGATAGCCAAGGACATTTTGCTTTTACCTTAGACCAAGTCGAAGGGTTTGCAACACCATGGATGATTGAGGTGAGCTATCAAATCGGTGGAACCACCTATTACCTGCACTCCGCAGTCACCTTCGCGGATTACGCCAATAGTAACGCAACGGTCAATGTCACCCCTCTCACCGATGTGATTGTCGGAAATATTGTAGGCAATGATCCCCACAGCGTATTTGCCAATGGTGGTTTTGCTGCGGCATTAACCTCTACAGCACTCACCAGTGGTGTCCAATCATTAAATACCCTACTGCAGCCGCTCTTTTCAGGAATAGGCATCACTTCAACCAATCCTGACTTACTCCATCAGGCCTTTACGGTTAATCACACGGGGCTAGATGCATTGCTTGATGCGGTTCACGTCAACATTGATCCGCTGAGCAAAACAGAAGTGATCACCAATGCGCTGAATGGCAGCTCAATCAGTGGCACGCTCAATGCACCGCCGACAACACCCTTGTCTACAGTAGGCAGTGCCAGTCTCAGTGACCAGCAATCCATCGCTTCTTTTTTGAATAGTTTAACCGTAGTATTTGCCGATCAGCCCACCTCAACATCCTCATCATTATTGGCGTTTTTTGATCAAAGCAATTTTGTACAAGACGGCGTATCACTCTCCACGTATTTGCAAAAGACTATAAGCAATACTCAAGTCACTGGGGGATCACTGGCGTTTACTGACATTGTATTAGCCAGCACACCCTCCTTTGCAACACTACCGACGGGTGCGAGTAGTCCCTATAATGTGAGTTTTACAGCGATCCAGAATAATAAACCGACGGGTCGCTATAGCTATATTATTTATAAAACGAGCGCTGGTACTTGGCGTATTTTAGGCAATCAGCAGAAAGCCAAGATTGATTTGAAGGCGTTTGAAGGCGACAACAACAACACCCTCTGCAGTGGTCTACAACTGCACATCACCGATAATGGTGCGTTTAAAGACAGTAGTAATAATCCCTTGTCAATTAGTTATGCAACGGTTACAGGTCTAGGCATCGATTCGAACCTGCTATTCTTCAACAATGGCAGCTCAACCACCCTAACACTTGCCAACGGCGATGTCAGCAGTTATGCCGGAACAAATACCAAACCTGCAACGAACTGCTATAGCAATGTATACGCCATGGATGATGCCCATATCGGTCAAATTAACCTGTCGAGCCTACCTGCAAACTATACAGTGACTCTCTATAATGTAACGGGCGCACAGACAACAACATTAGCAACGTACCCAGTCCAACTGTTTGCGCCCCCTCTCACCTCAACAGATCTCACAACAACCATTTTCCCAAGCGCTCTGAATGTATCCCCCGCGCTCCCCGCTTCCGCAGCAAGTGGTACGCCACTCACTGTGAGTTGGACCGTGCCTTCTGCCAATACGACCCTGATCACCAGTAATAACTTACTTCCGAGCACCTTATGTGTGTCTGTCAGTGGAACAGCCGGAGGAGGTCAAAGTTTGACGAATATTCCACTCGGACAAACGCAAGCAACCATCACACCACCTACCACAACGTCACCCAATGCAGGGAAAATAACAGTCAGCTACATCGACTCTTTCTTCCGGAATATCTGGACAAGCCCAGCATCTGGTTTTTAGACCCGTTCGAAGCCACCACCGTAAGACAAAGCCCAGTCATACTGGGTTTTGTCTTATATCTGACTCAATTACAACTATCGTTGTAGAGCACAGCTATTTCAGCATCCCCCAACCCATCTTACCGATTAAACCTATCAGCAAGACTAAAAACAACACCCGCACAAAGCCGGCCCCATGCTTCAATGCTAGTCGCGTACCCGCCAACGAACCGATGATATTACACGCCGCCATGATCAGTGCGATCTGCCACAGCACATGCCCAGTTGGGACAAAATACAAGAGCGCCGCAGCGTTAGTTGCCACATTGACCAATTTAGACGCAGCGGAAGCATGCAGAAAATCAAATGAAAATAGCCGAATAAATAAAAAAATTAGAAAACTTCCTGTCCCTGGACCGAATACCCCGTCATATAAACCAATCGCACCACCGGTCAAAATACCCAGTAATTTCTCTCGCCGCCCCACGACTAAATGGGTATGTAATAAACCAAATTCCTTTTTATGAAAGGTATAGATCGCCATGATGATCAGCAGAACAAAGACTACGGGCTGCATAATGGACTTTGGAATCAAGGACACGATCGCCGCACCCGTGAATGACATGACAAATGCAGCCAGCATTGCAGGAATAATCAGAGCCCACGGTAACTTTACACGGCGCACATAAGACCATGCGGCAGAGAGCGTCCCGGAAATTGCAGCAATTTTATTAGTACCAAAAATCGTTGCGGGTAAAGCGTTCGGCAGCGCATTGAACAGCGCAGGAATTTGAATCAGGCCGCCCCCGCCAACCACCGAGTCAATCAATCCGGCACAGAAGGCAAAGAAACCGAGGAAAATAAGATCAGGGGGTTGCATAGGCAAAAATACAGCAAGATGAATAACGCTATGATAGCGTTAAATTGACCGAATGGTGTGCATACTGACTACCAGAGTTCACCAATGCGCCACTCGGCAGAAAGACTATCTTCTATTGAAAGATTAGGCGTCGTACCTAAGCGATGAATCATGACTGCATCATTGGGCGTGGCAATCAACTGTCGATCCTGACGAATATGCAAAGCCCCTTGCCAAAGCTCCCACCCCAAACGCGCATAAAATGCAGTATTCTCAGGGTATAAAGCGGCCAATTGATAACGCGAGGCAGGAACCTGTGGGTCAATGAATTGCAGTTCATCATTCTGGATATAGTCGATCAGGAACTTGAGTAATTGCGAGGCCAGACCTTGTCCTTGTCGGGTGGGCTCAGTGGCAACATATTCGACATAAGCCGTCTTAAGGGGCGTCCCTTGGCCCACAACTAACAAGCGATCTACCCAGAGTGCATGTGACACGATAACCCCATCATCACGTCCAATCACATGATAGGCCGAATTCAGATAGTCATAGTCACACCAGACATCTTCTGCATATGCACGCGTGCATAAATCTCGAATAGCCTGATGATCAGATCGTGTTAAATCGCTTGCCGGAATAACCTGAAGCTCAATAAGTGTATGCATCTACTCGGCCAAGATGGTCAAATCGCACCATAGCAATGGTCAATCGCGAGATGATAATAGCCTAAACCCTGTTCAGCCGCATGACGGGCTTTTTCTTGTTGTACAGGATCATGGTCACACAGACGCTTCACTAACTCCATCGCTTCATGCGGATGCTCATCATCATACTGCGCATGCGCACGAAGCCAAGCCAGCGTACGCGTATCAATCGTCATCCCAGCTTTGTTTGCATAAGCCTGCATTCCTTTGAATACTTTGATGGTCCAATCTCCTGTGGCCCATTCAATCGCAAGATTAGTTGCAGCAATACCCTCAGCCAGTGTGCCGTAAGTATTGATATTCCATAAGAAATGGTTGACAGCATTCATCGCAGGTGGCGGAGTAACGTGATTGAGTGCAGAAATCGGTACACCAAAACCCTCAGCCCAATCACGATACCAAAATAAATGACGCTCTTCTGTTTTGATGTTACGGATCAGCCAATTACGTGCTTCAAGCACGCCAGGTTGTTCAAAACGAATCGCTTTGGCCAAGTTCAGCGCCATATAAGAAGGGAAATGCCCAACCAATGGATAAAGATTCAGCAGCGCGTATTTAAACCCCTCATGGGTCATTTTGCCATCGGCAATATCTTGAAAAAAAGGATGATTAGCGACTTGATCTTTAAGTGGCGTCAAAGACTGCCAAAACTCTGCAGCCCAACCCTTGTGAGGAGTCAGTTCTAAAATCTTGGAATATGAAGGCTGTACGGCAGATTTATCGTCAGCTTGTGTCACTAGGGTATTCATGATACTGATACTCCCTGCTCAGTAGGGGCTTGCGAACTACTTTTATTAATTACATATTATTTACAATTTGATAGTAGCCGCACAGAGATTCTTTGGCAATATAAATCTAATATTTGCTTAAATAATAAACAAAAATATCCTTTCAATCAAACCAGAAAATTGCGTTTGCGTTCAAGCGCTATATTGCCGTTCAAGTTGAGCAATCTTCTGTGAGCTTACTTTAATTCTATGAAGTAAGTTGCCGAGTAAAACTGTACTGTCCGTAATAACTACCATCACCATCGGATGATCTGCCGCAGGAATAGAAACAATCAAGGCTTTCCCATTTTCCGCATCCAGTGTAATTGACTGACAGCCGACTAAATTGATCTCGGTTAAGAATGCCTTTACCAGTGCCAGAATCGAACTACTCACAGCCGCAAATTTACCGGCCTCGAAAACTGGCTTTTTATGCACCGACGTGAGCTCAAAGCCATCTGTAGATGCGAGCAGCACACTATCAATGCCTTGTAGATCATTCAATAAGGCACCGATTTCAATATGCGCAGCCTGAACCAGAACCTGAGGGGCTTTCCTTCCTAATGGAACATTCAAACCATTCATACTCACTACTCCCCGTCTTTAACATTCATACGCGCCTCAAAGGAAGCAATGATCACTTCAACCAACAGCAAAACATCTTCGCGATGTCTAGCATCCACTGTAAATAAAGGATAGTTGAGCTCGTTCTTCTCCAACCACTCCCGATAGATCGCAACTGGGCGCTCAAGCATCTCATCGACATGGGTCACACCGATGACAAGATGATTTATTTTCCCCTCAAAGGCGTGAATATAATGTTGCAAATCATCAAGCGGATTTGCAGCCGTATGGTCAATAAGAATGACTACACTCAAAGCGCCTTGCGCGATAATCGGCCAAATGAAGCTAAAACGCTGCTGACCCGGTGTACCATACAGCCCGATCTTGGTATGAGAGTCTAAAGTAATCTCACCGTAATCAATGCCTACTGTAGTCAGCATCTTCTGGTGTGCTTCCTGATCGGTATTCGTCACTTCTGTCGTTAGAACAGAAATATCCGATAAGCTGGCAATCGCTTGCGATTTACCTGCCCCCATAGGACCACTGAATACGATTTTGTATTGTTGCATATTTAATTCATCGTCATCAAAAAAGACTACAACCCTAAACGAAGTCGTAATTTAGAAAAAAATCCACGTAATCCCAAAGCTTCGCGGCCAGACATCATCCCTCGTGCAACCGATGAATGACTAAACTCGGCAAGAGAATGCTTCGCAAGATTTGCGGCAATCAGTGAAGAAGCAAAATGCTGAACACGTGGCAAAGAAATCTGACTCTTCTCGGCCACCTCACGCACTTTATAACCATGCTCGAAATATGCAGCCATACGTAAGGTATCTTTCCGATCAGATACCTTTGGATGAGGCCAGAACTTCAAATGGATATAGTCCTCTGGGGAAGCAAGTGTTAGTAAACGATCAGCCTGCCATAAGGTTTGCCAAATCCACTGGCGTAAATCATTAGGCGAATCAACAACTTCACGACCATCTTTATTGGTCGAATACATCACTTGCCACGTATGGTCGACTTGATCGGTTTTCGACTCAGCTTTGGTTAACCATATCTGCTCTTTGCGCGTATTGACAATCCCGATCAAACCGTCCGCATTTAAAATTTTTGTTGGACCCGCTTCTTTGTCGTGTACTTTTTCAAATAGCGAAAAATCAATCTGTTGATTGATCAATTGATCTGATTTTTGCGAAAGAAAATGACTAATTGGCAACGAAGATAGTTTAGGGAGCTTGGTATAGAGCCACTCTTGTAGTGATGTTAATTCTGCAATCGGTAAATACAACGTCTCATTTCTAAAGACCCCGTCTAGCCCAAACTCGGTAGAAACTTTTAGTATAGGAATCTGACGACCAGATAGCATCCTGGACACATTCGCAGAATCTACAAATGCGCTATGTACAATCAATAAATCAACAGTCGGCTCTGCAAGATTCACCCAGCGCAAATCGAAATGACTTGGAATAATCTGACGAAGACAATTTCGAATCGTTACGGTCGTCCCCACACTGAGACCGACGATTGATATATCCACTGAACTTTGCGGCATGCTCATCTTGAAGTGTCACTAAAAAAATTTAAGGTGAAAGCAGTGAGAAAGCTCTCACTGCCTGATTTCATTGAATCAAGAAAAATCGAGTTCTTTTTCAAAGGATTTCAATTCATGGCGCGCCATTGCAAGATTTGACTTGCTACGATCAAGTACCACGTAGATAAACAACTTATCATTGCGTTCCAGCGGGCGAATCAGGTGATATTGCTTGCCAAGGGTAATCAAAATATCTTCGATGCTGTCATTCAGTTTCAGTGCACTTGCAACTTTGCGTTTTGCACGAATAACTTCCGTATTACCCGCCGCAGCCAGCTCTAGATCAATTCCTGAGCCTGCGACTGCCAATGCAAGACCACTGTCACTATCAACAACTGCTGCAGCAAGAAAACCATCGATACTAGACAACCCATTTAAGTTAATTTTGGACATGACGAGACAACAACCTCTGTATAGAAATTTACAAGGAATAAAGAAAAAAGTGTTTAATAAACAACAGAAATAGCTCAGTCGACGTCGCCATTTACCACAGAAATGTGATGTAAATCACACTAATTGAACTATAGCTTATTTTTATACCATTTGGTTGGTATAAATATCACCAAACGAAATCAAATGTCTAAATTATATACAGATTAATTTTTTATAAAAAAAGAGCAGCATCACTGAGTTCATTCCCCGCTTCAGAATCAAGAACTGTATAAAACTCAAGCAAAGTTTGACCGATCAACTCGATACCCAGAACCACACCATGCTGATGTTTATTATCACCAAGCTTGGCGGTGATTTGCTGGCAAATCGTCAGCCAGCGATCAGGCGCAATTTTGGCATTAATGCCACGATCTGCCACGATTTCAACGCGATGCTCACAGAGATTAATATACAACAACACACCACTATTGAGTTCGGTATCCCAGACACCCAACGATGCAAACAAGTCACGTGCGCGACCTGTTGCCCCTTGGAATAAGGCAGTATTTAAAGGGAGATGCCCCTCAATAACAACCTTAATCTCGCCTGCATGACCTGCCTCCGCAGCTTTGACCGCCTGCTCAATCGCAGATCGTGCAGCAGTATCGAACTGATAACGCTCCTGCCAGCGAAAGTAAAATAACTGCTTTAGCCAGCGCATAAAACTTGTCGTCTCGATCAGATGATTCGGATCTAACTTTGTTTGTAAAACATCAGTTACCATGAGCCCGAAGCGCCTCCGCCGCCAAATGAACCACCACCACCGCCATAGCCGCCGCCACCCGAACCGCCTCCGCCTCGGCCACTCATGCTCATCAGAATATTCAAGAACGGCAAAATACCCACAAGCAATAAAATAAACACGCCTCCGCCCAGCAGTAAACTGCCGGCCAGACCCAGACCGGAGAAGAGGCCAACCCCTACACCTGCTGCTGCAAGTCCAGTTGAATTGAGTACCCGACCAAAGATCATTTGGGTGAACTGACCGACCACAACCAAAACCAGCAAGATTAAAATCAGACTACCAGAAACCACATTACCTTGACCAGAATGCGATGCCTGTTGTTCCGCTTTTAATTGGTCTGCTGCTGCTTTTGCAGTCTCAGGATCTTGTTGCAAAATACTATCGATGCGATCAATCCCAGCATTCAAACCCGCCGCATAATTGCCTGTCTTAAACTGCGGGGTAATTTGTTCGCGGATGATTCGAGAAGCGATGACATCTGGAATAATGCCCTCAAGTCCATAGCCGGTTAAAATCTGCATCTTGCGATCTTGCACGGCAACAACGATCAATAAGCCATTATCGCGCGCGGCATCCCCTAACTTCCAAGCAGTAAACACCCGACCCGCATAATCAAAAATGGTTTCACCTTGCGTCGTTTTGACCAGAATCAGACCAATTTGGGCACGACCGGCGGTATGAATTGCACGCAGCTTATCACTGATCTGCTGATTCTCTGCAGCACTCAGCGCACTCGCCTGATCAATCACGGGAGTATTAAGCGTAGGCAGTGTTAAAAAGCCACCTCCAGCGTCAACTGCCGCAGGTGTACTGGCGGCGGAGGCCACTGGTGCACTGGCTGATCTGGTTGCTAACGGCGTCGCTACCAAATCTTTAACTGGCTTTAAAGCCGTTGTTTTAGCAACTTGAGCGGCGATAACGGCATCCGCATCATCTTCAGCAGCCCAAGCAATCGACTGCCCGATCATGCTCACCAGCATGACGAGCAGCAGCGTATAGAGCCGCATCATTGATGAGGTCGCAAAAGCGCGAGCATTCATGCGTTATGATCCGCTAAAACTAACCGTAGGGGCTTGTGAAACCTGCGCTTCATTGGCAACACTGAAGTTGGGTTTGGTGTGCATGCCAGTCACTTTAGCGGTCAGGTTGGATGGAAACTGACGCACGGTCACGTTGTAGTCCTGTACCGTGGAGATATAGCGGTTGCGTGCCACGGTAATGCGATTCTCCGTGCCCTCTAATTGCGAAGACAAATCAAGGAAATTCTGGTTGGCTTTAAGATCCGGATAGTTTTCGGTCACAGCCATCAAACGAGATAATGAGCCTTGCAGTTGATTCTGTGCATCAATGAACTTCTGGAACGCTACAGGATCATTCACCAATTCAGGCGTCGCTTTAATCCCTGCAACAGAAGCACGCGCAGCAGTCACTTCAGTCAACACTTTTTCTTCATGCGTTGCATAACCTTTAACCACATTCACAAGGTTCGGAATGAGATCAGCACGGCGTTGATATTGGTTCAATACCTCCGACCAACTGGCGTTGACGGCCTCGTCTTTGGCCTGCAAGGTGTTATAGCCACAACTTGGCAAGGTGGTCAACAGTACCGTAGATAATGCAACCGCTGTCAATAAACGACGTGTCATGATCATATTCCTTAAATCGCCCAATTCAAAAATAGGTGTAGCAAAGTCATAACAATAGCGCATGTCTCGCTATAAATGACGTAGTGAATTGTTAAGCACGTTTATTTCCGACCAAATCCTTTGAATCATTGAACAGCAGACCTCATCAGCGTAAATGAGCTTGCATCCTTAAGCACATGCTTTCCCATAAAATGAATATAGAAGGCTCTAATTTCATGTTATCTTTCTATATGATATTTTTATACGATTCAGATATAGCATGAACCTACATAGTCCAATCGCCGCCCCTGTCATCCGTTTCAGTAAAGTCTTTGGCATCGCTTTAATCGGCATTGCCTTAAGCCAGTGTGGTAAGAAAACTGAAGATGCGAATACTAATACCGTTACGATTGGTGTAGTTGGTGCACTGACCGGAGCACTGGCCCACTATGGCAAGGATGAAGAGAATGGTGTACGTCTGGCCATCGATGATTTAAACGCACAAAAACTTGTGATCGCGGGTAAACCTGTCGTCTTTAAAATTCAAAGCGAAGATGATCAGGCTGACCCTCGCAACGCAACCGCAGCTGCGCAGCGGCTGGTCGACGCGCATGTCAATGCTGCCATCGGTCATACCACATCCAGTACAACTCTTCCCGCATCAGCACTCTATAATGCAGCAGGCATTCCCCTTATCGCCTGCGCAGTGACCAATCCGAAATACACGCAGCAAAGCTTTCCTTTCGCCTTTCGTTTGATCGCCAACGATGTGCAGCAAGGCCAAACTCTGGCAAAAATCGCAGCACAACATTTCGGCGCAAAACGCATCGCGATCATTGATGATCGTAGTGCCTATGGTGTCGGCATGGCCGATGAGTTTGAAAAATACCTCAAAACAATCAATGGCAATTTGATTACCCGTGAATCTGCCAGCGACAAAGAAACCGACTTTAATGCGGTGCTCACCCGGATTAAAGGTAAGAACCCTGATCTGATTTTCTTTGCTGGGAATGATGGTCAAGCGGCTGCAATGATCATTCAAGTGCGAAATCTAGGCATTAACGCACAGTTTATTGGTGGCGATGGCATGAACACGCCTGAGTTCATCAAATTGGCAGGAAAATCTGCGGAAGGAGTCGTGATCACTTCTGCGGGTCTGCCTCTTGAAAAGATGCCACAAGGAGCCTCCTTCAAACAGCGTTTTGAACAGAAGTATGGCCCTGTACAGCTCTATTCGCCTTATTACTATGATGCGACCCAAGTGATTGCCAAGGCTATGCAGGCTGCCAATTCAACTGACCCCAAAGTATATGCCCCAAAAATCAAAGACACCAATTATGCAGGCGTCACCAATCAGATCCAGTTTGATGACAAAGGCGATTTGAAAACAGGACAGATTACAGCATACCAAGTCAAAGACGGTAAATGGGTAGAGCTGGTCGGAGTGAATTGAATCTGAGAATATGAGTTCAAGTGGAATCGTTATGCTACGATTCCATTTTGTATGATTTGATTCAAGGATAGACATCCCCATGCGCTCTTTAAAACATCGCACTCAAAGGGTTAAAAGGCTCTCGTTGATTGCGCTCATTGCAATCATGGCTGGATGTCAAAAAGATCTCTCGAATTCCTCGTTACAAGCACCTCTGATCAATACCCCTCTATGGAACTCCAATTGCTTAGATACGGCGATACTGCCATCCTATGAAGAACAACGTCTCAAGAATGTCTTAGTACTAAATGGCAAACCTTTCGCAACTCAAATCCTTGAAGCATCCGGATTTGATCGTTTCGCACCTCAATTTTCTCACGACTTATGTGATATCCAGACGATCAAATCATTTGATGACAGTCAAAGATTGGTCAAAAGTGCTGGAATAGCACTGTGGCAAGCTGCTGTTAATCGTGTCCAAGGTCAGGAAATTCAGGGTACCGTACCGCAGAGTGATGATCGAATGCTGTACTGGGCACGCTTGCAAATGACATTAATTTTGCGGCAGTGGAAACCCTCATTCACACTCACTCAAACACAGCGCGAAGAATTACAGTGGATCTTAGAACGTGCTTCACGTGGACAATATTCCATTCTGTTCCCTTCCGATTCACATGTGAAAACAATCATCATCAGTGGATTTGATCCTTTTACGCTAGGAACGCCAGGAGCAGATCACCCATCGACAAAGATTCGTATTGGTAATCCTTCAGGCGCTATCGCATTGGCTTTAGATGGCAAGACCTTCAAGCTACCGGATGGGTCCACAGCCGTCATCCAAACCTACTTACTACCTGTGAACTACAGTGATTTCCAAAAAGGCATGCAGGAATATACAGTAGCCCCCTTCTTTCAAGGCAAAGATCATGTGCTGGCTTCAATTACGATGAGTCAAGGTGGCAAAGGCGTTTTTTGGATTGAGAACTGGCATGGTCGTTATCATGCAACGAATTTTGCGGATAATGCTGGCCGCATCATCCCTGCAACTTTACCTTCTGTTGAAGACGCCAGTATTGATCCACCTGCTGACATTCTGGGTTATAACCCTCGTCCATGGGTTCAGGATAAGCCCAAGCAATTTACCGTGACGAGTCTGCCTGTCAACGCCATTTTGGCTGCCCATACAGGGAAATCAATCGTTAATCCTGAAACCGCAAAGCTGGGTGGTTATGATGTCATCTGGCATACACCCTACAGTGTTTTCCCAGATTGCCAGAAGATGACTACTCAAGATTTTAACAGCGAAGCCCCGCCGCCCAAAATTCCTGCTGCACCCCTTGCCAATGCTTGTGCACAAAAAGGCAGCGGTGGAAACTATCTCTCTAACGAAAGTGGCTATCGCAATACGCTACTGAGGGATATCTATAACCCTTATATTCTTGCAGGTCATCTGCATGTACCTGTCATGACCAACTTTAAGCCAGGTGATGACGATCAGATCAGCGATGCTTTATTTGAAGCGTATCGGGATAGTATTGTTCAGCAGGCGACGGAGATTGTGGGGGCTATTGTGAAAGCATTGTGATTGTTACTCACATCTCCAGCCCCTTCACTTCATATCCTGCATGATAAAAAACCGACTGCAAGCGATCCACATCTAATCCATCAACCGTCTCATGACCAACGACTGTCACGGGTACACCTGAAATATGATTTTCTTCGGCATAACGCTTCCCTTCGGTTGAATTTTCAACATCGTGGTCTAAATAAGGTGCACCGCTCGCATCGAGACTCGCCTTTAGATGCTTACAGTAGCTACACCATGTCGCGGTATACAGATGAATGACTTCACGCCCCTGACGTACTGCATTATTTGCCCGGACTGAATCCATATCTTGTGCAGAATCATTTTGTGTAATCAGGGTCTGAGCATGTTGCTTGTTCCACCAATGATAAGCGCCTAATGACACCAGTAAAATCAAAACAACAGTAGAAAAAGAAGGTCTATTCATGATGATTTCTTATATTTTTCGATAGTCATTGTTTAAGTGTAGCTGGATTCTAATACCAATAATCACTCATGATCATAAAAAAAGCCCATCCAATGATGAGCTTTTTTTATTTATACAACCTAAATTCAAACAAACATTAGATCTTTAGATAATCCAATATCCCTTCAGCGGCTTGGCGACCTTCCCAGATTGCGGTAACGACCAGATCAGAACCACGCACCATATCGCCACCCGCAAAAATCTTTGGATTGCTGGTTTGGAATGGGAATGCTTGATGTTCTGGTGCAGTCACACGACCTGAACCATCTAAAGTCACGGACTGGCTAGCAAGCCATGCAGCTGGGCTTGGGCGGAAACCAAAAGCCAAAATCACAGCATCAGCAGGCAGAATTTCTTCAGAGCCGGGGATTGGCTCAGGGCTGCGACGACCACGGCTATCAGCCTCACCCAATTGTGTAGTCACAACCTTCACACCAATCACACCATTGGCATCGCCAACAATTTCGATCGGTTGACGGTTAAACAGAAACTCAACACCTTCTTCACGCGCATTCTTCACTTCACGGCGTGAACCGGGCATATTTTCTTCATCACGGCGATACGCACATGCAACATGCGATGCACCTTGGCGAATTGCGGTACGGTTACAATCCATCGCGGTATCACCACCGCCCAAGATCACGACGCGTTTGCCTTCCATGCTGATATAGTCAGTCGGTGACTTCTCCCAGCCTTGGCAACGGTTCACATTGGCTATCAAGTAATCCAGTGCATCATAAACGCCATTTAACTCTTCACCAGCAAAACCACCCTTCATGTAGGTATAGGTACCCATACCCATGAACACAGCATCGTAATCAGCTAATAGCTCATCAATGGTTACATCGACACCCACATCGGTGTTCAAGCGGAATTCAATGCCCATGCCTTCAAAAATGGTGCGACGACGAATCATCACATCTTTTTCCATTTTGAATTCTGGAATACCAAAAGTCAGCAAACCGCCAATTTCTGGGTTTTTATCGAAGACCACGGGTTTAACACCAGCACGCACAAGCACGTCTGCACAGCCCAGACCTGCAGGACCTGCACCAATAATCGCTACTTTCTTATCAGTCCAAACGACTTTGGACATATCTGGGCGCCAGCCCATAGCAAACGCGGTGTCAGTAATGTATTTTTCAGTATTTCCGATCGTCACCGCGCCAAAGCCATCATTCAGCGTACACGCGCCTTCACACAAACGATCTTGTGGACAAACACGACCGCACACTTCTGGCAAAGTATTAGTTTGATGAGACAATTCAGCCGCTTGAAATAACTGTCCTTCGCTAATCAGCTTAAGCCAATTGGGAATGTAGTTATGTACAGGGCATTTCCATTCACAGTATGGATTGCCACAGTCCAAACAACGATGAGATTGATTAGCAACTTCTACTTTTTCAAAAGGTTGATAAATCTCAACAAATGCAGTCGTACGCGTATCAATATCTTTTTTCTCAGGCTCTTGTCTTGCAACATCGAGAAACTGAAAATCATTACTTAGGCGATCAGCCATGTGTCATCCTCACTGGGTCAGCACGATTGCGCGTGCGTGCCTGCTATTGCATTAAATCGTAAATATCGTTCAATACGCTGACAGATTATTATTGCTTATGCGATTGCTGCGTATTCTATAGCGAATCAACAACCAATTTATGACGATCTTACCAATCACGCGAATAAAATCACGTGATTGGTGAACCAATCCTTATTGTGGATCAGCTTTGGTCGTTTTCAACAAGCTGGCAAGGCTTGCCGCTTTGGGTTTGACCAGCCAGAACTTGCGGCTGAACTCATCAAACTCATCCAGTACCTGTTGACCCCAAGCACTGCCTGTCGCTTCAACATACTCTTCGAGCACTTCAACCAGATGCTGACGATGCTCTTCAGTCGATTCTGAACTGATACGGTTCAAATCAATTAACTCATGATTGCAACGATCAAAGAAGTCACCTTCTAAGTCAAGTACGTAAGCAAAACCACCTGTCATCCCCGCACCGAAGTTCAGGCCCGTACGACCCAACACGGTCACAAGTCCGCCCGTCATGTATTCACAGCAATGATCACCCGCACCTTCGATCACAGCATGACAACCCGAGTTACGTACGGCAAAACGCTCGCCTGCTGTTCCTGCTGCAAAAAGCTTGCCGCCTGTTGCACCGTACAAACAGGTATTTCCAATAATCGCAGTATCTTGCGACTTAAATGGAGAACCTTTCGGTGGATAAATGGCGATTTGACCACCAGCCATGCCCTTGCCGACGTAGTCGTTGGCATCACCTTCAAGATCAATATGCAAACCACCAGCGTTCCAAACACCTAGTGATTGTCCTGCCGTCCCGTTCAGCTTCAAGGTGATCGGTTGATTGCTCATCCCGAGGTCACCATGTAGCTTGGCAATCTCACCCGACAAACGCGCACCAATCGAACGATTTCCGTTCATGACTTTATAGCTGAACGTGCCGCCAGACTTGGCAGTAATCGCATTTTGCATATCCATCACCATCTGTTCTGCAAGGACGCCGCGATCAAACGGTTCGTTACGCGCAGAGGTACAATATTGATCATTACCTTTTGCTGAAGCATGGGTCGTCAATATTGGACGCAGATCCAAATGGTTTTGTTTATCAGTTTGACCTTCTAAACAAGTCAGTAGATCAGTACGTCCGATGAGGTCTTTTAAGCTCTTGACACCCAGTGCTGCCATCCATACGCGGGTTTCTTGCGCGATGAAATGAAAGAAGTTGATCAGCATTTCAGGCTCGCCGATGTAATGCTCTTTGCGCAAGTGATCTTGCTGTGTTGCCACACCGGTCGCACAGTTATTCAAGTGGCAAATACGTAAGTACTTACAACCCAAGGCGATCATCGGTGTGGAACCAAAACCAAAGGACTCAGCACCCAAGATTGCGGCTTTGACAACATCCAGCCCAGTTTTCAAACCACCATCGGTTTGTACACGTACCTTACCGCGCAAGTTATTCACACGCAGCGCTTGATGCGCTTCGGATAAACCCAGCTCCCAAGGCGAACCCGCATAGTGGATCGATGACAACGGTGATGCTGCCGTACCGCCATCATAACCAGAAATCGTAATCAAATCGGCGTAGGCTTTCGCAACACCGGCTGCAATCATCCCCACACCCGGACCCGATACCAACTTCACCGAAACCAGCGCTTTTGGATTGACTTGTTTCAAGTCAAAAATCAATTGCGACAAATCTTCAATGGAATAAATATCATGATGCGGCGGTGGTGAAATCAAGGTTACACCAGGTACTGAGTAACGCAAACGCGCTATCAGGGCATTCACTTTACCACCAGGTAACTGACCACCTTCACCCGGTTTTGCACCTTGTGCCACTTTGATCTGCAACACTTCAGCTGAAGATAGGTAAGCGGGGGTTACACCGAAGCGACCTGATGCAACCTGTTTGATTTTGGAGTTCTTAATCGTGCCGTAACGTGCTGGATCTTCACCGCCTTCACCAGAGTTCGAACGACCACCAATGGTGTTCATCGCAATAGCAATTGACTCATGTGCTTCAGGGGACAACGCACCCAGTGACATACCCGCAGAGTCAAAACGCGGCAGAATCGCCTCAATCGGTTCGACATCTTCAACCGCAATGCTGTTGCTGGTATCAAGACCCAGCAAATCACGCAAAGTCGCTGTCGGGCGCTTGTTGACCAAATCAGCGTATAACTGATAGTCCTCAAACTTGCCTGAACGCACAGCCGTATGCAGGTTATTAATCACGTCCGGATTAAATGCATGGTATTCTTTATTAAAGACAAATTTCAGCAAACCGCCCTGTTCAATCGGCTTACGGGTTTGCCATGCGAGCGTAGCCAGTTTCTTTTGATCATTTTCCAGATCAACGAAACGTGCGCCTTCGATACGGCTCGGCACACCTTTGAAGCAAAGATCAACCACTGGACGAGACAGACCAATCGCTTCAAATAACTGGCCAGCACGATAAGATGCAACGGTTGAAATCCCCATTTTTGAGAGAATTTTCAGCAAGCCTTTATCAATTCCTTTGCGGAAATTGTTTTGTGCATATAACGGATCACCCAACAAATCGCCTTTGGCAATCAGATCATTGATCACGTCATAAGCAAGGTACGGATAAACTGCGCTGGCACCAAACCCGAGCAACACCGCAAAGTGGTGAGGATCGCGGGCTAAACCGGTTTCAACCAGAATATTACCATCCGCGCGTACAGCCTGCTCAGACAAATAATGATGAACTGCACCCGTTGCCAAAATCGCATTCGCAGGAAGATAACCTTCACGGATATTACGGTCAGACAAGTTAATAAACGTTGCCCCACCACGTACTGCATCGGCCGCTTCAACACAAATACGACGCAGAGCCGCTTCCAAACCTTCCGCTTCTGGATAGTTTAGATCGACGGTATGCATCTGATATTCCGCACGATCAAGCGTGCGAAGTTGATGCATTTTGCTCGCGGACAGAATCGGGCTCGACACAATCACACGCTCAGCATGCTCAGGGGACTGTTCAAACACATTTTGTTCACGACCCAGTGAGCTCTCAAGCGACATCACAATCGATTCACGCAATGGATCGATTGGCGGGTTGGTCACTTGGGCAAACTGTTGACGGAAGAAATCTGCCACATGGCGAACTTGGCGAGACAATACAGCCATCGGCGTATCATCACCCATCGAACCAACCGCTTCCTGACCGCTTTCAGCCAATGGACGAATGATCTGATCACGCTCTTCGAAGCTGATCAGGAACATCTTTTGCGCAGCTTTCAGCGCATCGCCTTTCAAACCAAATTCTTGCAGACTTTCTTCTAGATCATCGTCAGTCTTGATATGAACCGCATGATCACGCAACCATTTTTTGTAGGGATGCGTCGATTTCAAGCGGTTATCAATATCAACAGTGCGCAGTAGCTCGCCAGTTTGCGTATCTGCAACCAGAATCTGACCGGGACCCACGCGACCTTTGGAAACCACATCTTCAGGCTTGTAGTCCCAAACACCGATTTCAGAAGCGAGGGTGATATAACCATTTTTGGTGATTACCCAGCGCGCTGGGCGCAGACCATTACGGTCAAGCATACAGATTGCGTGACGACCATCCTGAATCACCAGACCTGCAGGGCCATCCCAAGCTTCCATGTGCTTTGAATTAAATTCATAGAATGCATGCAAGTCCGCATCCATGGTTTCAACGTTCTGCCATGCTGGTGGAACCAGCATACGCAGCGCACGGAACATGTCCATGCCGCCACCAACCAGAATCTCCAGCATATTATCCAAGCTTGAAGAGTCTGAACCGGTACGATTCACCAACGGTTTAACATCCAGTAACCCGGGCAACAATGGGTTTTCAAATTTTGGTGTACGCGCAACAGACCAGTTACGGTTTGCCGTAATAGTGTTGATCTCACCATTATGTGCCAAGTAACGGAAAGGTTGTGCCAAGGCCCAGCGCGGCGCAGTATTAGTAGAGAAGCGCTGATGGAAAACAACAATATGAGAGGTTAAGCGCTCATCGCTTAAATCCAAGTAAAAGGATGCGATATCCTTCGGCATCATCAAGCCTTTATAGCTGATGACCGTACTGGCAAGAGAAGTCACATAAAACAAAGGATCGTGTGTCAATTGGCTTTCTGCACGACGACGCGCCAAGAACAATTTACGATTGAATTCTGGTGCTTCCATTCCCTCAGGTGCCGCAACGATCAACTGATCAAATGCAGGCAATGAACGCAGTGCAATCTCACCCAAAATATCGACATTGATCGGGACAGGGCGCCAAGTCGCAACGGTCAATCCTTCTTTGGTCACTTCTGCAGCCAGTATCTCGCGAGAGTGTTGTGCCAAAGTTGCGTCGGTATTGAGGAAAATCGTACCTACTGCAAATAATTCAGGCAACGTCACACCAAGTTTCTTTGCTTCTGCGCGGAAAAAATCTTTTGGCATCGCCAATAACAAACCGCATCCGTCACCCGTCTTGCCATCTGCCGCAATGCCGCCACGATGGGTCATACAGCTTAAGCTGTGAATCGCTGTCTGAAGTAAATGATGACTGGCCTGCCCCTGCATGTGGGAAATCAGACCAAAGCCACAGTTATCCCGAAAATCTTCAGGTTGATACAGACCCGTCACTGCCGCATCAGAAATCGATTCAGATGAGCAATGGGCTTCCGAAGAAGATGTAGCGAGCGGCGACATATGCATGGCGTACCCTTAAATAGAAAGCAAAAGAAATATCAAAACAACACAATAGATACTTGTTACGACACTAGACGCTTGTCAAACTTGTTATGACGGTCAAGCGAAAACCTGACTCATCCATCCTATACGTTAGTGAATCATTAAGACATGCGACCAGTTTCATCGTCCAAAGTAGCACGACAAAATAAACGATGACAGACAAAACGGCTTAATAGTGTAAAGAAAAACTCACGCGTACTCAAATGCAATGCTTGATTTATTAAATACAACACAAATGCAACATAACCATATTATCGCATTTATCCAACGCTTTGCACATGCTCCCTTGTCCCTCAAACATCAAAAAATACCTAACATCACGCAAATAAATACAGATTTACTCGAGCATGTTTCACCCATAAAAAAGCGCCATTTCTGACGCTTTTTTATACTACTGATCAATTTAAAACAAGATCTCTTTAATTAAATGGATCTTGCACAGGCCCTGTTGAAGAAGCAGCACCTTTAGATTTTGAGTTAGATGGTGCAGGGGCAACTGGATCTGCAGCAGGAGCATCAGGAAGCCCACTAAAGCCATCGACATTCGCCGGTAGAACCGTCTTAGATGTTGGCGAAGGCGACGTAGTCATTGCAGCAGAAGACTCAGCCGCAATCTCTGCGAGCTTATCCTCAATCGCATCCGTTGGTGGAGGGATAGCAACTGGTCTTAACTTCACCTGACGTGGCGAGTTTGCAGAAGACTCCACCATATTTTCATCACTATCACTCACAAAAGGTCGATAGCTTGAAAAGCGCTCAGGAAAAGCTTTCACGCTGGATGGCAAGCCAAAATCCATGGTTTGCGCAGCGCCTAAAGCCGTTTGTATAGCTGGGAATGCACCGTAGGTCAAAATAAAGCTTTCGTCTTTTGCACCTTTGTTATAACGAAAATACTGAAAACGCGAACGGTCTGAACGTTTTGCTAAAAAGTCAGTAATCACGCTTTCTTGTGAAACATTCATCACTTGTAGCGTCCAATCACTTTGATGCTCGGTAATAAACGCTAAAGCTTTAAATTCAGCAGCATGTGCAGCTTCTGGTCTATTAGAAGTAATTTTGGTCAAATCCAATACGGGCACAATATCGGACAAAGTACCTAAGTTCGCAGGGAACTGATCAGGTGTCATCGTTTTAGATGCAGCTTCAGTTTCAGCAAAGGATCGCTCTTTAGTCACGCGACTGGCGAGTTGTAGCCAAATCCACAATATGGCACTCGCCGCTAATATGATGACGGCGCAAACAAACCACGTCTTCGGATAAAAATTAGGCGGCTTAGGTGCCGATAGATTTGAGCTCATATCACCTCTACGCCTGGGGTTTTATTTCCCAAGGTTTGCATTAATAGCTGTAAATCAAATTCACGCGTAATAACGCCTTCACCGATTCGTTTCAACAACACCAATCGTAGCCGCCCCTCTAACACCTTTTTATCTTGCCCCATCAGCGCCAAAAAGTCATCTGGTGCAATGTCAGGCACATTCACAGGCAAATTCGCGGCAAGCAATATATTGCGAATACGTGCAACATCATCAGCCGCAATCCAACCTAACCGAGCGGATAAATCAGCCGCCATAAGCATACCGACTGCAACAGCCTCGCCATGCAACCACTGACCATACCCCATATAAGATTCAATTGCATGACCAAAAGTGTGTCCCAAATTGAGTAGAGCTCGCTCACCCATCTCATGCTCATCGGCAGCAACAATACGGGCTTTATGCGCGCAAGAACGATAAACTGCTTCTGCAAGTTTTTCAGGATCACGCGCCACAAGTTCAGTCATATGCTTTTCCAGCCAGACAAGAAAGTCCACATCTCCGATTAGGGCATACTTAATCACTTCGGCAAGCCCCGCGGATAGCTCACGATCTGGCAAAGAATTCAAGAGCATCATGTCAGCCAAGACAGCTTTAGGCTGTTTGAATGCCCCAATCATGTTTTTACCCAGTGGATGGTTTACTCCCGTTTTACCGCCGACACTCGAATCGACTTGAGACAATAATGTGGTCGGCACCTGCACAAAGTGCACCCCGCGCTGAAAACTTGCTGCAGCAAAGCCCGCCATATCCCCAACCACACCACCACCTAAAGCCAAGACCGTACAATCACGATTAAAACGATTCGACATCAATGCATCAAAAATCAGGTTAAGACTCTCCAACGTCTTATAAGACTCGCCATCCGGCAATATGCACTCTGCAACGGTTTTTCCCGCATCTTTCAAAACATCCCGATAACGCGCCAGATAAAAAGGGGCTACAACTGTATTGCTCACGATCATGACTTGATGGCCAGCGATATGGGGTAACAAATACTCAGCTAAAGACAAATGCCCGCCAATATAGATCGGATAACTACGCTCATTTAAGGCGACATGAAGGGTTTGTACAGCCATCGAGGCAGATTCGGCTTCGACTGAAATCAATTGCGGTGTCATAGAAAGAAGAGTTCAAAAGTGTAGATAAAAATATACCACGAATGGTTGGACATCATTTATTGTTATTTTATCGCGTTTGGTTGAATGATCTGAATAATTTTTTGGGCAAGTTCCCGGGCTGAACCATCTAATGTCATGACCACATGGTGAGCAATCGAACGATAAAGCGGATCTCTGATCGTCAGCAATTCGCGTAACCGTGCTTCAGGATTACTGGTTTGCAATAAAGGACGATTACGATCTCGAGAGGTTCTTGCGACCTGCATGGCAACAGGCGTATACAAATAAATAACCGTGCCTCTTTGACGTAAATATAAGCGACTTTGTTCTCGAGTTACTGCACCGCCACCCGTCGCCAAAACAATATTATTCATCGCAGTCAGTTCCGCGATAACAGCTTCTTCACGCAGCCGAAAACCCGCCTCTCCCTCCTTCTCAAAAATCCAAGGAATAGTAGCGCCAGTGCGTCGTTCAATTTCATGATCTGCATCAATAAAAGTACGACCCAGTAGATCGGCAAGATGCCTCCCTACTGTAGTTTTACCAGCTCCCATTGGTCCAACTAAGAATAAATTACCCATAAGTACATTATTCGTTGTTGAATCAGTGGAAGCCACTTGTGTTGCATTATGCATCTAAACACCCTGCATCAACCGCTTAGCATCTAAACCTTAAAGAGTTAAGGTTTAGCGCTTTGATTTACCTGAGTGGTGCTATTAACCAAACGTGGCGTGACAAAAATCAACATCTCTTGTTTATTATTGGCCTGAAGCGTATGTCTAAATAAACGACCTAGATAAGGTAAATCACCTAGGAAGGGAACTTTAGTTGTACTGCTTGAAATCTGATTCTGGAAAATACCACCCAATACAACCGTCTGTCCATCATCAACCAATACATTTGTTTGTAAACGGTTAGTGTTGATTGTCAATTGTCCGTTTGGTGCGGCATCACCCACACTGTCAGCATTAACCATCAACTCCATGCCGACACGGCCATCAGGCGTGATACTTGGGACAACTTCCAAGCTCAGCTCAGCGTTCACAAAAGCGATAGACGTTGCGCCGCTGGAGGTTGATTGCTGATAAGGAATTGTTGTTCCCGCTGCAACCCTTGCTTTCTGTTTATCCAAAGTTAAAACTTTAGGTGTTGCAATAACCTCACCTTTACCATCGGCTTGCAGTGCTGAAAGCGTTAAATCCAGCATAATATCTGAAATGCTCATCACACCAAGCGCAATGCTGCTGGCACCAGAACCGGTCGCTGCTAAATCCACACTCAAGTTATCTGGACGCGTGATTGTGTAGCCTACCCCTGTCTGACCATTCAAAGTCGTACTTTGCGGGTTACGTAGATCAAACAATGTCGTTTCGCTACCACCAACCAACAAGTTTGGCCGACTTGCGGTGCCATGAGAGAGAATCCCCCATTGCACACCCAATTCCTTACTAAAGGTATCTGATGCCCTGACGATACGTGCCTCAATCATGACTTGTTTAATCGGCACATCAAGACGCGCAATCATCTCCCGAACTTTATCAATAGTAGTAGCAGTATCTTGAACAATAAGAGTATTTGTTCGCGTATCAACCGAGACGGTACCACGTGATGATAATAAACTCCCTACATTAGCATCACCTCCTGTACCTCCAGCAACGGTACCACCACCACCACCACCACCATTATTACGACCAGAGGTTATTAAAGTAAATAAATCACTTGCCTTTGCATAACTCAATTGAATATATTGCGTCGTCAACGGCGCCAGTTGTTCAACTTGGCGATTATTTTGAATTTCAATCTTCTCACGTGCAGCTAACTCATCCGCAGGCGCAATCATAATCACATTGCCATTGCGACGTTTATCGAGACCTTTGGTTTTTAACACTATATCTAAAGCCTGATCCCAAGGCACATTCTGCAGACGAATTGTAATTTTGCCTGCAACCGTATCACTGGCTACCAAATTAAGGCCGGTAAAATCAGCAATTAACTGCAAAACTGAACGCACCTCAATATCTTGGAAGTTTAATGATAACTTTTGTCCAGTATACGTTGGAGGTTTTGCTTCAGCCGTCTTTTGCTGAACAACTGGCTTCACGCTGATCGTAAGTTTATTATCAGCTTGGTAGGCCAAATACTCAAAATCTCCCTGTGGCTGAATCACCAATATGCCATTATTGCCTTCATTATAAGCATCAATAGTTTTAATTGGAGTGCCGAAATCATTCACGTCTAAACGGCGACGTAAGCGCTCAGGTAACTTCGTACCCAGGAAACGCGCAATGATTTTAGTCCCTTGCTGTTGAACGTCAACGGGTGCATTCGGGTTATTCAGCGCAATGAGAACATTGCCCTCTCCCGATCCACCACGACGGAAATCAACATCGGTCACTTCATAGGCGATACTTTTGTTTCCGGCTACAGGTGTAACCGCATTCACAGGTGCAGTTGTAGCCACAGTTTTAGCGGCAGATGCTTTAGTACCGCCAACTTTCAGAATCAAAGTATTCCCTTCAACACGGGTTGAATACCCACTGGCTTGACTCAAGTTTACAACTAAACGTGTTCTCTCAGCATTATCAACTACCGCCAAGCTACGTGCATTTCCTGAACCAATATCCTGATAACGGCTCGCTAAACTACTTTTTGCATTAGGCAGATCAACAACCAATCGTGCTGGCTTATCTAATTGATAAGCTTGCGGGTTAGGTGGAGTACCATCAAATGCAAGACGAAGCTCAGTCTCATTATTCGGCAATGCCGTCGTATTTATTCCAGTGAGCGTCACCGTGCTACTCGCATAAGCCGTCATCGTAATCGCACAAGCACTCACGATAGCTAAATGCATAGGCAATGCTTTTGTCACAAAACGACGTGCGACGGAACGCATTGCCAACTCATGCCCCATCCTTAGGTCGAAAACCTTTTTAAGGTCACGTGCTGACTCTTTAACGCCACTAACTTCCATGTCATTTACCCCTTGACCCAACCAATTCGATAGCATTTGACTTACCATACTGCTACTGCTCATCATCGTTATCCTCAAAATTTGTTATCCGCCTGCATCAACCATGATTAGGCTACGTGGCCGCTCAACAAAACCATCCTTTCCATCAGGGACAATTTCAACCAAGTTAACTTGGGTAGGCGTAATTCCCACGATACGCCCATAATTTTTACCCAAATAATTACCGACTTGAACGCGAAGCACACCACCTTGAGGATCTTCAATCAAACCATAAAGAGGACCTTTTTGATTATGTATTGTCCCACGCATACGCAGATTTTCTAATGGAAATTGTTCTAAAAACTGCAACGGTCGACTTAAATCCGGCATGACGTGACGCCCTGCCATGACCTTCATTTCTTCAGCAAGACTCAGAGCAATGAATGGACTTCGGAACCCTTGCGCAGCATACGTAAAAGTAGGTACTGGCAAGAACACGGGTGCAGGGGTAATGGGCAAAGTTGGTTCGTTATGAATTTTCTGCATTTCCATTGCAACACCATCAACCCGAGAGCTACAGCCAGTTAACTGCATGACTGCTAAAAGCACCCCTCCCAAAGCCAAGACTTGCGATACACCTTTTGATCGGACTTGTAGTTGGGAACGTTTATTTTCTGACATCATTCTGCATTTCATGATGTACTCCCTGTTTTCTTTGCGGCATCCTGCGGGGTTTTTGGTTTATTTTTAGGGTCGGCTTTATCGTTATAACGATAAGTTTTCGCATTCACCGTCAAACCCAAGACCGGCACTTCAGATTTTGATTTATCATTAATAGGAGAAATATCAAAATCATCAATGGTCACAATCCGTGGTAATGCAGCCAAGGCACTCACAAAAGCACCAAATGAATGATAGTCACCACGACCCTTAATCGTCATCGGCAATTCAATAAAGAAGTCCTTTGTCACCTCTTTTTCCACATTAATTTTATCGAACTGCAAACCACTTCCTACACCGGTATAGTTAATGTCTTCAACAAGCCCAGGAATTTCAGTTTCTTTAGGAAGTTGCTGTAATAATTGACCAAATGTAGATTCCATTTCCTCAACTTGCTTCTGATATTGCAACAAATTTCGAAGCTTTGAATCTTTATCACGATAATCATTCAATAAACTTTGCTCTTGCCCCTCGGCCGCTACGATATCCTCACGCACAGGAGCAATCAGTAAAAGATAAGCAAGCACGAATACCAAAACACCGACAAAAATATAAGCTGTAATTTTCACAGGGAGGGGCCAGTTCCCCATATTCTGCGGATCAAGCGATTTAAAACTATTACTAAACTCCTCAAAGGAGAATTTTTTTGAAATCGACTTAGCTGCTAGAGGGTTATTATCCGTCTTCATGATGCACCTCCTAAACGCTTCGCAGTGGAAGTTCCTTGTCCTTTTACATCAGCTTCGGGAAGTTGCAAATCAACTGAAATCACAAACTGACCATAGCTATCCTCTGCTCTCGGCACTACACTGCCAGACACTGGTGTAGTAGGCTGCACAGCACCTTGAAATGAATTCATAAATGCATTACGGAACCAAGGCGAGGCTTCCAAATTACGTAAAAACTCAGACACATCATTTGGACTTTGTGCTCGACCTTCAATCGTAAACTTGTCATCTTTCCGAGCAAATTTAGTGATATAGACATGACTCGGCGTCAATCTTGGCAACTCATCAAAAATACGAACAACAACGGGACGCTGACCTTGTAAGTCTTGAATGACCTTCATGCGTGAAACAATGTCATCACGTCTTGACTGTAATTGCGCTAAATCTTTCAGCTTCGTATCGAGTGCTGCATTTGCGGTAGTGATCTGTTGATTGGCTTGGAGTTGTTCATCAAGATAATGTTTAAAGACCACCCAGACCAAAACAGACAGAATTAAAGCCAAAACGAAAATAGCACCACCCGTGAGCATAAATTCTTTTTTGCGCTGCTCACGTTGAGCTTCGCGCCAGGGAAGTAAATTAATTTGTGCCATGATTAATCAAAACTCCTGAGCGCAAGTCCACAGGCGATAATGAGCGCAGGTGCATCATTTCCAATCGCATTGGTATCGATTTGAGGGGCAAAACCCATGTGAGTAAATGGATTAGCCACGCTTACGCGATTGCCCAATTTATCTTGAATCAAACGTGCAAGCCCCGGAATACTGGCACTACCACCAGCCAGCAAAATATGATCGACATCGTTATATTGACTAGACGAAAAGAAAAATTGCAGAGAGCGAGTGACTTGTTGTGCAATTGACTCCATAAAAGGAATCAGCACTTCAGGCTCGTAATCATCAGGAAGATTGCCCTCTTTCTTAGAACGGCTTGCTTCTTCAAAAGACAAACCATAGCGACGTTGAATATCCTCAGTCAGCTGTTTGCCACCAAAAAGTTGTTCACGGGTATAAATGATCTGATCATGACGAAGCACGTTAAGGGTCGTCATCGTATGACCAATATCAACAATCGCGACAATATCTGGACTATCAGGTAGGGCATCAACCATTAAGCCAAAGGTGCGTTCAATCGCATAAGATTCAACATCAACCACTTTGGCGGTTAAATTACCAATCTCAAGCACATCGACCCGCTGTTCAATATTTTCAGAACGCGAAGCTGCTAGTAATACACTCACCCTTCCAGGCACAACGGCAGAAGGACCGAGCACTTCGAAATCCAAATTGACTTCAGACAACGGGTAGGGAATATATTGATCGGCATCTAAACGAATCTGCATTTCACGCTCATCGTCCGTCATATCCGCTTCCATATCGATCAGTTTGGTGATCACAGCGGACCCAGCGACAGCGACAGCCGCCTGAGAGGATCTTGGGCTAGCGCGTCTCACGAGCTGACCAATAGCCTCTCCAACCACTTCAACATCAGCAATATTTTTCTCAACTACTGCATTTGGAGGAAGGGCCTCTGAGCCGTAACTTTCGACATAATAACGACCATCACGAATACTGAGCTCTAAAAGCTTGACAGACGTCGTGCTGATGTCTAACCCCACTAGGCTAGAATTTTGTTTGCGTCCAAAGGAAAACACATTAAATTCCCTTTTATTGTTCTGTCCAAATTTGAAAAGCCGTAACCAGCAATCCACCTAACTACCTACTCGTAGCTTCAAATACCAGAAGCTTCGTAAAAACAGCGCCTAGTCGCCACTCCACAATTACAAAAAAACTAGGTTTGTTTTGAATGCGTTTCAGCACTCAAGTTACAAATATTTTTTATGGAATAATTCCGTTTAAAACATCCATAAACCCTAAGCTGGCAACACAATCACACTCAAACAACACAAAGTGCCAACAGAATCACCGAATATCCAATACATCTCGTAACAATTCAGCTATAGGATAGTGATAACACGCCTTTTGCAGCATTACAAGTGCGTTCAAAAAATAAATCGGAGGGAAGACTTAAATAAAAGCAATAAGATGCCATCCTTGTTTGTTGTGGGTATACTACGGCGTCAACCTTGACTTAAGGCATTAAAACTCACTTGTCATGAAAAAGCTATCTTGCGCAGGCCGAATCCACCCACTATTTGCACTCTTACTCGTGCTCCTATTGGCTCTTCCCATTGGATTTTATGGGCTCTATCTCTTTATTGCTCCAAGCTTGCCAGACATCGCTCAGCTCAAGTCAGCGCCTGTCGCGATTCCTCTGCAAGTCTATTCAAAAGACAATAAATTGATTGGTGAATTCGGTGAAAAGATATCGCGTCCTGTCACCTATGATGAAATCCCGCCACTCATGGTCAATGCTTTTCTAGCAGCGGAAGACTCCTCTTTTTTCACCCATAACGGTGTAAGTTTTAAGGGGCTAGGCCGTGCAGTGACCGAAGCAATGCAAAGTGGTAGCGGACAATCTGGTGGTTCAACCATCACCATGCAAGTTGCCAAGAACTTTTATTTAAGTCCAGAACGCACCCTCAAACGAAAATTAACCGAAATCTTTCTAGCCCGAAAGATTGAGCAAAACCTGAATAAACAAGAAATTTTTACACTCTACGTTAACAAGATCTTTTTAGGACAACATGCATACGGTATTGCCGCAGCAGCAAAAGTCTATTACCACAAGCCTTTAAAAGACCTGACCATTGCAGAAATGGCCATGATTGCAGGACTGCCTAAAGCACCGACCAAATACAATCCTGTCAATGACCCAGATCGCGCGATCGAACGACGTAACTGGATTATTGGACGCATGCTGCAACTGGGATTTATTAGCCAGGCCCAATATCAAGAAAATATTAACGCCCCTCTTGCGCTCAACTACAGCGCCAATACCAAACGTCTTGATGTTGACATGCCTTATGTAGCTGAAATGGTCCGCAGTGCCATGGTCGAAGAATTTGGTGAAGATGTACTCAACTCCGGTTATCGCGTTTACACCACGATCCCATCTGATCGCCAAAAAATGGCTGAAGATGCTGTTCATAAAGGGCTGGAGGCATATGATCATCGCCACGGCTGGCGTGGTGCAGAATCCAATACTAAGCCCCTTGCGGATCATTATGTGATAAATAATATGTGGCCTGTACAGGTCACTAAGGTGTCTAAACAAAGTTTTGATGCTGTTTTTAGCAATGGATTGACCGTCACGGTACCGTGGAGCGGGATGTCATGGGCAAGAAAATATTATTCGACAGATCGTGTCGGTGGTGCACCCAGTAATGCAGCTGAAATTGTTCATATGAACGACATTATTCGTGTGCGTCCAGCCGACCTCACCGCAGATCAAATCCAGCAGTACGTGAATGCGCAGAATAAATCATCCGCCAAGACGAATGACTCTGATGCATCTGCTGATCTTGATGATCCAGCACCAGATTCCAAGAAAACCAAAACAGAAGAACCTGCCCAACCCAAACTAGATCTGTCTAAAGCCTCGTGGTCACGGATCAACTGGACACTGACGCAGATTCCTGCAGCCGAAGCACAGCTTGTCTCTCTAGACCCGAATGATGGTGCTATTCAAGCCGTTGTTGGGGGATATGACTTTGCAAGAAGCAACTTTAACCGCAGTATGCAGGGCTGGAGACAACCCGGCTCTAATATCAAGCCCTTTATCTATTCATTAGCCTTAGAGCGCGGTTTCACGCCTTATAGCATTATCAATGACGCGCCCCTTCAGGTCGGCAATTGGCGTCCACAAAACTCCGATGGCAAGTTCATGGGACCCATTACGTTGCGCCGGGCATTGTATCTATCGCGAAATCTGGTTTCCGTTCGCTTATTACAAGCGGTTGGGATCAATAAAGCCGTTGAGCATTTGACGCACTTTGGTTTTATGGAAGACAAACTGCCGAAGAACCTAGCTCTGGCTTTAGGGGCAGCACAAGCCTTGCCGATCCAAGTGGCCACGGGTTATGCCGCTTTTGCCAATGGCGGTTATCGTATCCAGCCTTACTTTATTGAACGTGTCGAAAGCTTTAAAGGAGATGTACTTTTCAAAGCCGACCCGGTTCGCGTTTGCCGCAGTTGCGACGCAGCCAACAATCCAGATCAGCAAGACCAAACGGATGCAAGTAGCGTGCAATCCGATGCAAGCAGTGCAGCGCCTACGGTGCTGACTAGTAACCCGGATGGCAGCATCAATTCTACAGGCAATCCGGCATCTTCACCTGCAACCACGCCAGAACCTGCGAATTATCGTCGTGCCGAACGTGTGTTGACCGCTAAAACAGCCTACGACATGGCCAGCATTTTGCGCGACGTGATTCAGCACGGTACTGGTTACGCAGCGATGAAACTCGGTCGAAACGACATCGGCGGTAAAACAGGAACAACCAATGATGCCAAAGACGCGTGGTTCTCTGGTTTCAATCCAACACTCGTCGCGGTTGCATGGGTCGGTTTCGACCAACCCCGCACATTGGGACGTAAAGAATTTGGGGGTGTTGCGGCCTTGCCGATTTGGAGCGAATATATGGCCAAAGCGCTTGCCAATACGCCAGAAAGCTGGATTGATAAAGATCCAGGTAACCCGAATAGTAGCAACTCGTCAGGCGCAATTAAGCCTCGTAAAAAGAAAGTGATCGATACTGAATCTGATTCCACGACAGATTCGACTTCTACATCATCTGACAGTATTGCCGATCTTGTGGAGTCTAAGACTGCAGAATCTGCGGCACCTAAACACACACCTCAACAACCTTCCTCGACCAAGGTGAGTCCAAGCACTCCACTTGAATCGCCATTCTAGGCTTGATTGATTGCTGGCTACCGAAGTAGCCAATGAAACTTCAGCATAATAAAAAGCCACTGAGCGAATGCTCAGTGGCTTTTTTACAGCAACCGATTTTATAAAACTTATCGACGAATACTGCGTGCACGACGTAGCTGATGCAGGATTGAAACCAGCAAGTCAATCTCCTCAGTCGTGTTATAAAACGCGAGTGAAGGACGAACCGTAGTCTCAACACCAAAACGTCTGAGAATCGGTTGAGCACAATGGTGTCCGGTACGAACCGCAATACCTTCTTTATTTAGTGCCTTGCCAACTTCTTCATTCTCATAACCTTCCAGTGTGAAAGACATGACACTGGCTTTCTCACGTGCAGTACCGATCAAGCGCAAGCCTGAAACACTGCTGAGACCATGCTGACCATATTCAAGCAAATCATGCTCGTAACGGGCAATATTATCTAAACCTAGGCTTTCGACATATTCAATCGCTGCACCCAGACCGACCGCATCTGCAATATTTCCAGTCCCTGCTTCAAACTTATTTGGCGCAGGTTGAAAAATGATTTGCTCAAAGGTCACGTCTTGGATCATATTTCCGCCGCCCTGCCAAGGAGGCATTTTTTCCAGCAAGTCCGCCTTGCCGTAAACAACGCCAATCCCCGTAGGACCAAAGATTTTATGACCTGAGAACACAAAAAAGTCTGCATCCAAGGCCTGCACATCTACACGTAAATGTGCAACCGACTGTGCACCATCGACCAGTACTTTCGCGCCGACCTGATGAGCAAGAGCAATTACCTCAGCAACGGGCGTGACTGTACCGAGCGCATTAGAAACCTGGGTGATTGAAACGATTTTTGTTCGATCATTGAGCAGCTTACGATACTCATCAAGACGAATTTGACCGCTGTCGTCCACAGGTATCACACGGAGCTTGGCACCCACTTGCTTGGCCAATTGAAACCAAGGCACGATATTGGCGTGATGTTCCAGATTAGAGACGATGATTTCATCACCAGCACCAATGTTCTGTACACCCCACGTTTTCGCAACCAAGTTGATTGCTTCGGTGGTACCTCGCACGAAAATAATTTCACTTTCGGACTTTGCACCCAAGAAACGCGCAATTGTTTTACGCGCATGCTCATAAGCATCGGTTGCACGTGCCGCCAGTTCATGCGCAGCACGGTGGATGTTTGAGTTTTCGTGTTCATAAAAATATGACACGCGCTCAATCACCGACTTCGGCTTATGCGTGGTCGCAGCATTATCAAACCAGACCAATGGACGACTATTAACACGCTCTTGCAGGATCGGAAAATCCCGACGTACCGATTGCACATCAAAAGGCTGATGAGCGTTGCTGACTGGTACAATGTTGGTCGGCTTATCTTGCCATGCGGAACCTGCGCTCGGTACATCGAGGAAATAAAACCCTGATGGACTTGGAGATGGGGCTGCACTAGGTGCCGCACGATTAGACGTACTGCCTGACAACAGCGCTTTGAGTGCATCCGCACCAGGCAACCCAAATGATTGCGCAAAGAGCGCTTCATCAGGGATATCCGTCGCAGGGGCTGTTGGAGATGGTGGCACAGGAGCACCACCTTCATTCACAAAATAAAACGGCGAAGAAGCCGCACTCGTATCCGGTGCACGACCAAACGCAGAGCTTGGTGCCGCACTTGCAACATTTGCTGGAACGCTTGGCACACTGGGTGTTAATGACGTCACATCCGATGTTGCAACGGGTGCAGGGACTTTAGCCGGTGCAGATGGAAAACTAGCACCACCGACAACAGGTAAAGACTCCGCTTTTTGTTCAGGTGCATCCAGATCAGTCGGAATGCTGTGCGGCACCGCTGGGTTTAAGCCCTGCGAGGTCGCCACAGCGGGGGCGCGACCACCCAACGCGAGTGCTGGATCAACCGGTTGCGGGGCATGACTTACACCAGAACCTTGCAAAAAATAAAACGGCGAATCATTCCCCACAACACTTGGAGACGGTGAACCCACCAATACCGGCAGAGTTGGCGTCAAGGTTGCTATCTCAGGAGTGACTGGCGAATAAGGGACTTGCGGATAATTCGCACCCCCTACACCAGGCAATGAAGCCGTTTTTTTCTCAGGTGAATCCGGCAGATTCGGCACATTGTGCGGAATCTCTGGATTCAATGCACGACCTGTTGCAAGCGCAGGTGCACGACCGCCGAGAGCCAAAAATGGATCGGCCGGTTGCGGCGGACTTGCAGGCAAATCAAAATTGGGTTTCTCACCGGGTAGCGCTTGAAAAAGCGCACTGGCGATTCGACTCAATGTTGCTTCATCAGGCAAGCCAGCTGTTTCAGGAGAGAGTCCTGTCACGCTATTACTTGTACTTGTCTGAGTAGTCATGATATTTGCCAATCTCCACGTCTTCGAGAACCGCCAACGCATCTTCAGTCAGCACCGCCAGCGAGCAATACAGCGAAATCAAATAGGATGCGATTGCACTTCGGTTAATTCCCATAAAACGCACAGATAAGCCTGGTGCTTGTTCGCCAGCTAAGCCAGGTTGGAACAGGCCGACTACACCTTGACGCTTCTCACCCACACGGATCAGCAGAATTTTTGTTTTGCCATCTTCCACAGGGATTTTGTCCGATGGGATTAATGGTAGACCGCGCCAAGTAATGAACTGTGAGCCGAATAAGCTGACTGTTGGTGGCGGCACACCGCGACGGGTACATTCACGGCCAAATGCAGTGATTGCAGCAGGATGTGCCAAGAAGAAACCGGGCTCTTTCCACACTTTACCGATCAAATCATCAAGATCATCTGGTGTTGGCGCACCGGTTAACGTTGAAATACGTTGGGAATCAGCAACACTTGCCAATAGACCGTATTCTGGGTTATTGATCAACTCGCTTTCTTGACGCTCTTTGATGGTTTCAATCGTCAAGCGCAGTTGTTCACGAATTTGATCGTGTGGGCTGCTGTACAAATCAGATACACGCGTATGAACATCAAGAACAGTCGAAACGCCATTCAAAAAGTATTCACGCGGTGCAGTGTCATAATCCACAAACGTTTGTGGTAATTGTGACTCGTCACGCTGAGTACAGGCGATTTGGATGTCATCCGCATTGCTGACGCGGTTGACGCGATAGATACCTGCTTCTACAGGTAACCATTGCAACAAATGCACCAGCCAACGTGGCGTAATCGTCGACAGTTGCGGGGCTGTTTTGGTTGCATTGGCAAGCTGGCGGGCTGCATTATCGCCAAGCGCCTGTGCGTGTGGTAAATCCTGATTCTTCGCCATGACTGGCTCCTGTGATTAAAAACGTTAAAACAAACGACGCGTCTCAAACAAACCAAGTAGAAAACTATTTTTTCAGATCGACTCTAGCCTAACGGAAAAACCTTCATCACAAAATATGAATAACTTATATAAAAAACAGATAAGTCATTCAAATTCAAGAATACTTATAATGCTTTTGATTTTAAAATAACCAAAAACAAGCCATTTCTTCATAAAGGAATATAAACGGTAACCCACTCACTTTGAGCAAAAGCCATTTTAATAATTCTTGCCTTACATATACGTAAAATGTATGACGTTTTGATCACAATACATCAAACTTTCTGATGCGATGCGTCTTGCTGGGTGATATGGCTATTCGGTGGGACACTGCGTGTCAGCCAGACATTCCCGCCAACTGTTGAGCCCTTTCCGATGGTGATCCTTCCAAGAATGGTCGCACCCGCATAGATAATGACATCATCCTCAACAATCGGATGACGCGCATAGTCTTTCTGCAAAGTGCCATCTTCAGCCACTTCAAAGCGCTTTGCGCCTAAGGTGACGGCTTGATATAAACGAACGTGTTGACCAATCACCGCAGTTTCACCAATCACCACGCCAGTGCCATGATCGATAAAAAAACCCGCTTCAATTTTGGCGCCTGGATGAATATCGATACCCGTTGTTGAGTGGGCCAGCTCTGAGATAATCCGAGCAAGCAGCGGCACGCCTTGCGTATATAACTCATGGGCAAGACGGTAATAAATAATGGCGAGGACTCCGGGATAGCAGAGCAATACTTCATCTACGCTGCGTGCGGCGGGGTCACCGTCATAGGCGGCTTGCACATCACTATCAAGCAAACGGCGGACTTTAGGGAGTGCCAAAGAAAAAGCCCGTACAATTTCAACAGCATGTTGTTCAATTACAGATGTTGCCGGCTCGGCATGGCTATCCGCCTGTGTCGCAGAAGCCCGATAACGGGCTTCGTAATACAGCGCTAAACGCACTTGTTCATGTAATGCGTTAAGTGCAGAATCCAGCGTATAGCCTATATAGTAGTCTTCCCCTTCCTGACGGAGATCAGCAGGCCCTAGTCGCATCGGGAAAAGCGCGCCACTTAATGCCTCCACAATCTCACGCAGTGTCTCTCTAGAAGGCAGCTCGCGCCCACCAAACTCACGTGTACGCTTTTGCGACTCACGCCAGCGTGCACGCTCAGCACGCAGTTCACTAACAATGCGCTCTAACGGCCAATGTGGCGTATCCGCATTTGCTTTGGTGGACGTTGTGGTTGTAGAAAACTGATGGGATTGATTGGCGGCTGGCACAACTGGCTGGCTCATGGTGCGAACTCCTGTTACAACTTCTAAGCCCGACGAGGCAAGCATCTAATTTGAGATATGGTCTACATTAACTGAAAGAATGGGCCATTAGAAATAATATTTATAGAACTGTTGTCGGTCAGCAGTCCTATTTTGTAAGAAGTTATTCTCGATTTAAACGATCTTCAGAACAAAGATTAATCTTGTACCCAAGGCAAAGCTGCATGACGCCAGCCGCCCACATCCCCGCGCTGTTGCTGTTCATTTAGTTCCCCTTCAAATCCTTCAAGAATATTATAAACTTGAGTGAAGCCAGCTTTTGCCGCAGCTTCGGCTGCCAATGCTGAGCGTTTACCACTGCGGCACAACAAGACAACGACTTGTTCCTTATTATTCTTGAGTTTGATTTCTAGCTCTTTGACAAAACGTGGGTTACGATTTAACGATGTTCCTGTTGCCCAAGCGACATGCTCTCCAGCCGGCACATGGCCGACAAACTTACGTTCCTCGTTTGAACGCACATCAACCAATACGGCAGCCCCGGCTCTCACCAATGCCCATGCATCTTTTGGTGGCACGCCACCTGCAAAGTCCAACTCTTCATCAAGCGCATATTGTTTAGCTCGATCAAGAATGGCTTGAATTTGCACAGCACTTAAAGTCGTGGCTGCCTGGTGTTCGGAATTTGATGATGTCTGTAATTGTTCTTGTGCTTGTTGAATTTCTTTAGATACGGATGCATTCATGTTCATTTACTCCATCACTTAAAACATGGGATTTAAAGCAGTACACCCTGTTTTAGTCGTTTTTATAAAACAGTAAAAATGCGCTTTAACCTTGATAATAGATATGCTAATCCTGTTTACTTATTTAAAGAAACAATAAAAATTAACTTGCTTATATTTTAATTGAATAAAGAAGTGTGCTTTGACCACCCATCCATGGACTCCTGATCGATTCACTTTTTCATTCATGAACTGAAGTGAAACCTTGCTAAATGATATTGACTTTACCGCATAAGCAACACACTCTATGAATGAATACTTTATGCGCAGGTGAGGAAGATGAAACGGCTTTTATCCTCAAAGATCGCAGGTAAAATAATAATTCAAATGACTCTACGCCCTATCCGCGCTTGGAGACATGCATCATGACCGTAGACTTTAAAATCCCCCACAAACCGATCAATATCCTTGCTGCACTTGCGCAGGTTTCTATCTTCGCCAAACTTTCAGATACCGCACTGCAATCCCTCGCGCACTGCGCTGAGCCGCTCCAGCTCAATACCGGTGATGCACTCTATTTAAAGGGTGATCCTTCTCTTTATTTTTACGTGGTGTTACACGGTCGACTACGCGTTAGTCTCTTGGATGTCATGCTAGGTTATGTGGGACGACACCAACCAATTGGGGAAATGGATGTCATTGTCGGTGAGGTGCGTAATACCTCCGTCTATGCCGTTCG
This sequence comes from Aquirhabdus sp., assembly GCF_046462495.1. Lineage (NCBI taxonomy): Bacteria > Pseudomonadati > Pseudomonadota > Gammaproteobacteria > Moraxellales > Moraxellaceae > Aquirhabdus > Aquirhabdus sp. Next base: position 442,992 of record NZ_JBKGVE010000012.1, read on the forward strand.
GGACAGCTTACTATTGCGTTTTGGGGCATCGGAATTCTTGAATTTCATTCAGATCAATGCTGCCTCCCTGCTCGATTTAACCCGCCTCGTTATTAATCGTAGTCGTCATTTTTATAATCAGAACAATAATCCAAAAGCTGCCAAAAAACGTGATTTCGGCGGAACATTGGCAGTCATTCCCGCATCATCCGGGGTATCCGCGATTCAACTTGCCGAAGCCTTAGTCGAGCATCTGGATGGCTGGCCGGAAACCCGTCTCATCACTGCAGCTCATGTCGATTCCATTTTTGGCGATGGCGTTGCACAAACACCACTTGATGAAAGTGCCAATGATCTTCATCTTCGTGAGTGGTTAGCATCCCTGGAAGAGCGTCATCACTACGTCCTCTATGCGGCGGACAACGACCGTGATCCTTGGTCATTACGCTGCTTACACCAAGCCGATCGGATCCTAATTCTGGCCGAAGCAACACGGCTGCCAGAAAATGTCCCTGTGCTTGATGCACTGCATCGCAGTGGGTTGATTGCACCGATTGAGCTGGTGCTGCTGAGATCAGAAGGTGATCCCTCTCCGCATACTCTGGCGTGGCGGGAAGAAACTGGAGCGCGCGCGCACTACTTTGTTCATCCATGGGCGAATGCTGATATCAGCGCATTAGCACGGCAAATTTCAGGACAAGGCGTAGGACTCGTCTTAGGTGGTGGTGGCGCGAGGGGGTTTGCTCATATCGGACTGATTCGCGCGTTGGAGCAGCTCCAGATCCCTGTCGATATCGTGGGTGGGACCAGTATGGGCGCATTTGTCTCGGCCCTTGTCGCTTGTGGCTTTGATAGTGTTGAGATGAGCCATATTGCTCATGAGACCTTTGTTGCTCGGAATTATCTTAACGACTATACCGTCCCCAAAGTCTCTTTAATTCGGGGGGCACGTTTTCATAAACGCCTCATGTCGGTATTTGGTCATCGCCGTATTGAAGAATTACGCCGTACGTTTTATTGCATCTCGACCAACCTCACCACGGGCAATCCGATGATTCATGACCGTGGAACCTTGGCCACATGGGTCGGCACCAGTATGAGTGTGCCGGGCGTTGCCCCACCTGTCGCATGGCATGGAGATTTATTGTGTGATGGCGGTGTCGTAAACAACCTGCCCACAGATGTGATGCGCAACTTGGAACGTGGCATTATTATCGCCAGTAATGTCAGTATGAATGGCGATATACGTGCACCAGGTGCAGGTGAAGAAGAACCGGATCAAATGGCGCTTTTAAACTGGAAAGGCACCAAACGTGCGCCAAGCTTGTCCGAGATTCTGATGCGTACAGCGACTCTGGCCAGTGACACCACGATTCAAATGTCATCGATTTCAAATGCTGATATTTACTTACGAATGCCAATAGCTGATATCGGCATGTTTGATTGGCACCGCTTAGATGAACTCATTGAACGGGGCTATCAATACGGACTGGAACTCCTAACTCCAATTCGGGATACCTTGCCTCGCTAATCCAAATATCAGATCTAAGCAAGCTGGCTTACTGGCTGGGTAATCCCATACAAGGCAAGATCTGATCGAATCTGATTGGCGGTCTCAGGATCTAAGGTATCCGTATATTTTGCCAAAACCTGTACACAGCGCTCATGCCACTCGACAGGCAAACGGCGTACTACATCCAATGCTGTCCCCCACTGCGCGCGCAGCAAAGCAGCATAGGCCACACGCTCAAGTACCGAATCATCAACCCACGTCATCGCATCGGCAACCGCATCACGACCCGCATCATTCATATTGGCGGCGAGTGTCAACATATCAGTCCATAGCTCTTCACGATTCGCAGCATCCAGAATATGCTGCATCACCAGTGGGGCATGCAATGCAGGTAGGTTCACGACACGCTGTTGAACAGGTAAAGATAAACACGCGACAACCGGTAAAATATCCTCCCACAAGCCATCCTCATCAGCTGCACGAATAATGGCTTCCAGCACATCCTCACCTTGGCTGGCGGCAAAATCCCCCAGCTCACGTTTCATACTATCGCTGACATTGGTCACTAGAGCCAAGAGCTTAGGCCAAAGCAGACGTTTAGAAACATCGCAAACGATCAGGATCGTCAGGCGAATACGTTCAGGGGGCAGCACATGCACCAAATGATCAATCCGCTCACGGGATTCGACATTAAAAACGATCTCCAGTAAATCGCCTTCATCCTCAATCGAGGCAGCAACTTCACGCACAACCTGATCAGGCAGGAGCCCCACAAACCGACCCATCGTCATAAAGTCACGACGTTTCAGCAAGACTTCCGAGATTTCTACGATCTGGGCAACCGGTAATAAACGGACTAACTCTCGTGCGACTCGAGGATCAAAGCCCATGGCCACATCAGCCATAAATTCGGCCGAGAGATGCTTGGCTATATCTGCAACGCGCCAAGCAGGCAATTCACTCGCCACCCGTGTGGCAAGGGTTGCCCCAATCCAGAAACGAACTAAGAGGACCGAGAGTAAAACGGGAAACCAGCGTACCCATGCCGCAAACCAGCGGAATAATGGACGCTGCTGATCGAAGACACGATCAGTAAGAGCTGTTCTTAAATGACGTAATGCTTCAGGGGGAATGTCTGTCAAAAAGCGGATCTCATCCACAGGAACATCGAGTTTGTCGGCGAGTTTATGCAGTTCAGCTTGGGCAGCAAGAAGGCTCATGACGATCTCCGACTTGCTGGACTCTTCACAAGTCGTCGCAAAAGCAAGGGGCGCAATAACCAGGGAATCGCCTGATGTAGCGCCTTATTGAGCTTCTCATCCTCATTCGCACAGACCTTAGCGACTTGCGTACTGAGCCAAGTTAGTTGCTCTGTTGATAGATGGGAAAAAGCAGACAAACTCTGTGGGGGACGGCGTAATTCCGAAGCCAGTTGCTGGAGTGCTTGTTCTTGTGATGTGTTTGATTCATCTTGACCTGATGGCTGAATAACGTCCTTCATCGCGCCCTCTCACTCGTTGATAATCGCATCAATTGTGTCGCGTGTTGATCTTTTTAATCGTCGTATGCTTTGAGTATAGCGATAAAATGAGGAATTAAAAGCAGCAAATCCGTGCTTTTGACAGGAAGAGATTGAGCTAAAGCAGTATAAAAAAGGAGCCCATGGACTCCCTTTTTTGTTTCAGTGGCCCGTTACAAGCCCGCAACCTTTAAACGGTTGGCTTGTTGGCGATATAAAGTCACAGGGCTTCCGGCAAAGATATTAACCAGACCCAAAGTCTGATTCACTTCATCCAGATGGTTCTGCGCATAATTATCACGAATCACTTGCCCAAGATGGCTAGAACAGCGCGGAACAAGACCATCACTGTCCCCTGGGATCAGCGCCCCTGTTAAAACCAGCGCAGCGTCTAATGGATCAAGCACATTGGTCAATTTACTCGTCCCGCCCCATGAGTAATAACGCACGCCATTCGCGACATATGCACCTTCACCACATGACGAAGTCGGCATCCCGGCTGGAAAATTTGCGGTAAACGCAGCAGAACCCGCTGTGGTCAATGAATTCAAACCCGCCAAAGAATCCTGATCATAATAATGACCTGATGAAATCCCAACCAATGAGAAGAAGGCATTCACACCTGCCGATATCACTGGCGCAAGAATTGTTGAACCGACAACGGGAATCTTGCTCAAATTATAAATCACATCGGCGACAGGTGAACCTTTATTCGGTCCACCCACTGCGGTTGCGGAAGCCACTTGATTGGGAATGAGACCCGCAACATAACGAATCGAATGACTGCCATGGCTATGACCAATGAGATTGACCTTGGCTGCACCTGTGATCGCCAGAATTTGCTGCACTTGATTCAGTAATTGTTCACCGCGAACTTCCGATGAATTAAATGACGCTTCTTGAGTGACAAAGACATTCGCACCATTTGCCACCAGATCAGGCGAAATGCCATACCAATACTGAAGTGGGCCTGCAGATGAAAATCCAGCCATACCATGTGCAAAAACGATCGGATATTTTGTCTTGGCATAGTCTGAAGTCACCGTTGCACTACCACCTGTACGGCAGCCATCGGTACTACAAAATTGATAGGTTGCGACTGTTGCGGAAGCCCACCCAGAAATGAGTAAACCTCCAGTGAATAACAATGGCGTTAGAATACGATTTTTCATGGATCATCCTTTTATCGCGTTAGTATTATTTTTTGCCTGCCAACTTTTCATCACAAAAACTGACAAGCTAAATTGTCACACAAAAAATAAGCAAACCAGATAAATTTCCGACCAAAGGTGACATGTGATTCCGATTAAATAAATCAATTCCACTCAATTCATTTTTTTCAGAGGGAGCATGCATCGCCTCAAAAAGGGGGATGCACGTAGACGTCTGCTCCGAGTACTAAAGGCTTACTCAATCGCTGGGTTTGACCGTAACCGCGCAACTGCTAAATCAATGAATGCGCGCACGCGTTGCGAGCCATTCCGCCCTTCGTGGTGAACCACATGGACTGGTAATGGTGTCGGCTCTAAATGACTCAAGACCTCTTGCAGTTGTCCCGAACGAATATGTTCTTCGACTTGATAGGAAAGTAAACGTGTTAAACCAAATCCACTTACAGCGGCAGTTATTGCAGAATCATTGGTTGTCGTTGTTAATCGCGCCCTGACTTTGACTGAGAATATCTCCCCTGCTTGCATTAACTGCCACTGTCGATCCAATGCTGATGACACGCCGCTGGATGAAATAATAGTATGCTGCTGAAGATCCTCCGCACTTTGTGGCATACCGTACTGCTTAAGATAGCTTGGCGAAGCACAAATCACACGACGGACTTGCCCCACACGAATTGCCTGCATGGAAGAGTCTGGAAGTTCACCGATCCGAATCGCGACATCCACGCCCTCATCCAACATATTCACGACCCGATCAAGAAAAAAACAAGACGCACTAACTTCGGGATAATGGTTTAAATACTCAGTGATAATGGATGTCACAAACAGATTGCCAAACAGAACAGGTGCGGTAATCGTCAAACGTCCACGTGCTGCGGCGTGCATCCCCGTTACAGAATCATCAGCATCGGCTATCTCAGACAAGATGCGCCGACAATCAACGACATATCTCGCACCTGCGTCAGTCACACGGACAATGCGAGTCGTTCGAGTCAACAAGGCCAGTCCGAGTTGGCGCTCTAGTTCATTGATTGCACGAGTCACTGCAGGCGGAGAGATATTGAGCTTGCGTGCTGCTCCCGCAAAGCTGTTGGTATCCACGACGCTCACAAACACCGTAATCAGATGAAGCTTGTCCATATTATTCCAGTTATTGAAATAGTGTGTTACTTCTGATAATCATTCTATATACAAAATAGATCAATTACGATAGTTGCAATCGCTGATCCAAGCCGTAAAACTCATCATATTTTCCCGCTCAGTTCCATCCATGGAGACTTCAATGAACCCTACCGCAGAAGCACCTCGCCCTCCACTCCCGTCGTTTACACAAGAAACAGCGGCACAGAAAGTGCGCATGGCAGAAGATGGCTGGAACTCCAAAAATCCAGCACAGGTTGCACTGGCGTATACACCCGACAGCCAATGGCGCAATCGATCTACGTTCTTACAGGGTCGAGAAGCGATTGAGGCTTTCCTCACTGACAAATGGAATCGGGAACAGGATTATCGTTTGATCAAAGAACTCTGGGCTTTTCATGAAAATCGTATTGCGGTACGTTTTGCTTATGAATGGCACAATGAACAGGGTCAGTGGTTCCGCAGCTATGGCAATGAGAATTGGGAGTTTGATGAGCAAGGACTCATGCGTATACGCATCGCCAGCATCAATGATCTGCCTATTCTTGAGAGTGAACGCAAGTTCTTTTGGACATCTGGGCGCCGCCCGGATGATCACGCAGGCTTAAGCGATTTAGGGCTGTAAGGCATTTAATTAAAGAGAATCTGAGCTATGGACTTTTCCAGTGATATCGCCTTTACACCAACCATCAAAGCTATTCAAACGGCAAAAGGCTCACGGCAAAGCTACGCGCGCATGGAGCAATCCGGCTCATGGGAAACACGCATCACCTCAGACTTGAAAGCATTCATCGAAGCCCAAACCAGTATATTCATGGCAACGACTAACGCTCAAGGGCAACCCTATATTCAGCATCGCGGGGGGCCCGAAGGATTCCTCCATGTCCTCGATGAGGAGACCATCGGATTTGCCGATTTTGCAGGAAATCGGCAATTTATTACGATGGGTAATTTGCAAGAGAACCCACACTCACATTTATTCTTGATGGATTATCAGCATCGCCAGCGAATTAAAATCTGGGGGGAAGCAGTCGTGATTGAAGACGATCCAGAATTGCTGACTAAGCTCATGCCGATCAATTATAAAGCCCGGCCGGAGCAGGTCATTCTATTCAAGGTCAAAGCATGGGATGCCAACTGCCCACAACATATCCCACAACGTTTTGAAGCCAAAGATGTACAACGCATTCTTGCTGAACGAGATCAACGTATCGAGGCATTAGAAGATGAAGTCAAGCGATTGCAGAAGTTGCTTAAGGATGCCTAAACTTAGCACTCAGTCTCCGGCTCAGCATTAAGGTGAGCCCCTTTGGGTGAGAAGCATTCAAAATGGATTAAGTCACACCACACCCCATGAAGAGACATTGCCTGTTGCGAACGACCACATTGCAAAAAATGATTTTTCTGTAGTACCCGGATGGAAGCCACATTCGTCTCACGGACCACCGCTTCGACTCGCCATAAATTTAATGTATCAAAAGCCTCCATTAAAACCAGTTCAATCGCCTTTGATGCCACACCTCTACCGGTCATAGACTCACCAACGCGATACCCCAATACCGCTTTATTATAATAATCCCTTGCGATCTGAGTGAGGTTAACGCGAGCGACAATCTCGCCATTGACTTTGACCACATACTGATAAGCCAAATCAAGGGCTCGCAATTGTATAGACTCATAAATCGAGTCTCGAACCGAGTCGATGTGATAATAGTCTGGAGATCGGGCGTTAATTAAACGTTCAAAATAAGCGCGATTAGATAATTCAAAAGCCAGCAAGTTATCAGCATCACTGGGATCAAGTAAATGAAGCTCAAGATTCTGCATGCTAAAAAACCTACTGACTCAATCCACTTTAATCAGACGTTCTTCCAGTGTCGGCGCTTTTTGATACCAGCCCTGATAACCTAGATTCGGGGCACCTTGAATCTGCGGACTGCAGCCAAAACTGCGTTTGCTCACCGTCAAATGACCAGAGACCCCGTTGGCATTGGAAGAAGCGATTTCCAAATCTTCACCAGCGCTAGCACGCACTCCGATCAAGCATTCATCTAGTGTTTGAAACTTCAGGGTCACCAGATGATGAGGATGATGCGTACACTTATAGAGAACGCCTATGGTAAAGGCGATTAGAAAAATAATCAGAACAATGTCTGAAACGCGTGGGAATTTTTTTCTCGTATCCATATCCCGCTCCTCTCTAGCGAGCATAATCGAACTGCTGGTGAGATTACATGAGAAAAATTGTTTTATATGCAAAAAAAACGAGTTATCCAAAATTGGCTAGATAATACACACCTGAAAAATTCTTAATGATGCTAAGGGTTCCACGTGTTCCACTCCATGTTATCCACACCCTTACCCGCAAGCATTGGGGGTAACTCTGATCAACACTGCAGTCATCATGCCTGCAAATAAAAAGCCCATCTCTCACGATTTGGGCTTTTCTGATTCAAATACATCAAATTAAAGCATTATTGCTTCAGGTTATTAAACACGCTGGTAATAATTTCATAGATTTCGTGCTTAGGTAGATTCGGTTTTTCAGATGAGAACGCAAGTTCAGAGCAACCCAACGGATGAATGCCTAATACGTTCGAATGTGTTGGATGATCAACGATTTCTACAGTAAAGCCAATTGCTGGAATTGCAGATTTCAGTTTTTGTTCAAACGCAGCAGGTGAAACTTTATGATCGATACAGGATTTTAGATCAATGGAAATTTGTACGTCTGACATCATGTGCACTCTGTGAGGACTAAACTCAAGATATTGCCATATTCCAAGCACTTGAATCGTAACTTTTGTTTTCTACAATATGGAGATTTAGTGTAGGGCACAAGCTCAAAGTATAGCTCCAATAGATTAACTCGGCATAAACCAACACCGCCTTGGATTAATTCTCAAAAGAAGATTGCAGATAAAACATACAGTTACATAATTATCAGTAACATCAAGCGTTCCACGTGTTCCACTCAAACTTATCCACACCCTTACCCGCAGGCATTGGGGGTAACTTTTACAAGGTCCCATCAGTGCGGCCTAGGCGATATCAATCATTAAGCTTATCGTTCTAAGGCGACTTCCTTTTCATGATGTCCGATCAGATTTAATCCGACTGGCATAACGCTGTGCCAATACTGCACAGACCATCAATTGCAGTTGATGAAACAACATCAATGGCAGAACCAGTAGCCCTATCGGGTGACCTAAAAATAGAACTTTGGCCATCGGAATACCACTCGCTAAACTTTTCTTCGATCCACAAAAAACGATAGTAATTTCATCCGCTTTATCAAAACCGAGCCAGCGGCTGGCATAGGTCGTCAAGAGCATCATGATTGTCAATAAAATTGCGCAGATCACCAGCACACCGAGTAATGCGGGGATGGGTAATTGATGCCATAGCCCCTCAATCACTGCTTCACTAAAGGCAGTATAAACCACGAGCAGGATGGAACCTTGATCAACCATCTTGACCAACTTCGGATGCCGTTGAATCCAAGAAAATATCCAGCGGCGCAACATCTGCCCTACTAAAAAAGGAATCAAGAGCAAGATCACAATTTGTAAGACCGCATGACCCGCATCATAACCAGAGTTTCCGTCATGCTGCATGATCATCATGCCGACCAAAATAGGGGTAATAAAAATACCGATAAGGCTTGATGCGGATGCGCTGCATACCGCAGCAGGAATATTGCCATGGGCTACCGAGGTAAACGCAATAGAGGATTGCACTGTGGATGGCAACACACAGATGTATAAAACCCCAAGATAAAGCGCGGGTGTCACAAGTAAGCTTAGTACAGGTTTTAATAGGAGTCCCAAAAGAGGAAAGACCACAAAAGTTGCCGCTAAAACCATAAGATGAAGCCGCCAATGTGTGAATCCAGCTAACGCTGCTTCGCGAGATAGTTTCGCACCATGCAAAAAAAACAATAGACTGATTGCGATATTGGTCAGTAGATTAAAGTCTATCGCAACCTGCCCGCGACAAGGCAAAAGACTAGCGAGTGCGACTGAAGCAATCAGCATCAATGTAAAATTATCGGGCAAGAATATTGGACGACGCATCATTTAATAAACTCAGGTGATGTAAGCGAATTTGAATCTATTACTCCCCTTTCAAATGAAAAAGGAGTGATCAGACTTGAAGGGGTCAATATTTAAAAGTGGTATTCAACACGAACCATCGGTGTGCTGGCGGTAGCGCCTTTCCCAGCTTGAGACTCTGGATTACCAAATTTGTTATGCCAATATTCGTACTCAGCGCCAACGCGTAGCGTTTTTTTCGCGATACCAAGATCAGGGCTCAGGTCGTACATCAATTGCATATCTAAATGAGTTTCGGGTGCCGTTGATTGACCAAACTCATTTTTTCCCTTCGATGCGATAAAAAGTCCATAGCCTTCAAAAGACAGCGGTAAGGAAAATACAGGAAGTCCCCAAACCACTTCTAATTCTGGATGCGCTTTATATTCATAGCGTTTGGCGATGCCATCGGGATTATTACTTTCAAACAGCGCAAGCACGCTGATATTTAGATATCCGGGCACATCCATCATCATGGTTGGCCCAACCACGAAAAGACGCTTTTTGGAGCTATAACTGTCATTCTTGCTATTAAAATCAAATCCCCCTTCCATGCCAAAACTTCTTGCTGGCCCTATACTGAGATCTTTTTTAAAGACTTTGCCGAAGTCCACTGTATTGCGATAGACCACATAGGCCTCTTGCGCACCGTCCGTCGTTCCCTTACCGGGATCCTTACTATCTGACAGCAATAAGTCCACGTTAAAGAAATTAGTGCCATAGGCATATCCACTGCTATGAGTCAGTGAAATGATATTTTTGCTGATATCCTGACGACTGCCATCGGGCTTGTTGTCATAGGGCTCAGCAAACATGGTTCCATAACGCCAGCCCAGTGAGGTATCACTCCACTCTGCTGCCTGTGCGGTGCTACTGCATAGCACGGCTGTAGCCACCCCACCGATCAATGTCCCCAGCATTGGTCCCCGTTTCATCAATAACAGCATTGACTGTATTAACATCGTAAATTCCCCCGGAAAAAAATTAAATAAATCATTAATAACTACGTTTACACTCGACTCGATAACACGTCCAAATTAATGGACTGGACGATATTCCTCCCTATTCAAACTGTTCATCTGGATGAGGCATAGCCACCATGCTTAGGCTAAAGAGATACTGAGTTCATCCCCTGATGACTTCTGAATAGCTCTCTTGCTAAAGCAATTAATTGCCGATCACTGCCCCGTGCACCCAAAATAGAAAGTGCCAATGGTCGTTGCGCATCGCTTTGGATCGGGATCGTGATTTGAGGTAAGCCGCCGATGGCAGCCAATGCATTGACCGTCAATGCGTGGTGATAGAAATCGCTTAACAGATCGGCATTGGCGTCTTTAGGCAAAATCGCATAAGGCGTGGTGGGAAAAACCAAATAACTGGCATCAACGATTTGCTGAATATGCCGACAAAGTGATTCTTTCCGTATGCGTGAATCCGCGAGCTGTGCTGAATCGACGCCCTCGATACGAGCAAACCGCTCAGCTATTGCGGTTCCAAACTGTGGTTTACTCACTCGAATCCAATCGCCCAGAGTTGTCTGGATGTCATGATCTTGAAGATGTTGATAGCAGCGCAGCCATGCTTCAGATTGATCATCAAAGACGCTGATGGATTCTATGGCTCCAAACATATTTGCAATCTGCTGTAAACGCGAAGCATCATCAGGCTCGTGCCTCGCGCGAATCGCAAAGGCCTCCTCGAGTAATCGTAAAGGCTTAATTGAAGGTGCATGGATCGCTTTTGGTAGCAAGACATCAGCCACCCGCGCCAACACGTCGCCAGATGATGCAAACCAGCCGACCGTATCAAAGCAAGGTGCGAAAGGAAGCACTCCTGCTAAAGAAACTGCATTGTGAGTCGGCCTAAATCCCCATATCCCGCAAAATGCCGCGGGAACACGAACAGATCCCCCCGTGTCGGTTCCCAAAGCAAAGTCCACTTCACCACTGGCGACTGCCGATGCAGAACCACTGGATGAGCCACCGGGCAGCGCCCATGGCCATTGAGGATTAAGGGGTGTACCGTAATGAACATTCTCACCCTCCAAACTATAGGCCAACTCATCCGTAATGGTCTTGCCGTAAACAGATGCACCCGCGTCTAGCAATGCTTGTACACAAGGCGCGTGCTCTTTTGCAGCATCATGCGTGCTTAACCATGTTGGATTTCCCCCTCCTGTTGTCAAACCCTCGATGTCGATCAGGTCCTTGACCGCGAATCGCAGATCAGACAACGGCCCCAAGGCAGTGGCTTTAACCTCAATCAATGGCCCTGGCACAAAAGCATTCATATTGCCTCCTCATCTGAAGCAACTTGTGCCAATCCCGCGAGGAGATGCGTTGAATCAGAGACAAAGCCAAAGCATTTTTTAACATTCCAAATCGCTGCTTCACGACAAAAATCAGGGGAAGACGTAGCGCAGCAATCCTCAAGTAGGACACAGCCATAACCCAAAAAGTTGGCATCCGACAAGGTATGCAAAACGCATTGATCGGTATTCACCCCCGCAAACAAAATGGTCCTTATCGCCAGATTGCGTAAAATACTGTCCAGCTCGGTATCCCAAAAACCACTGATCCGATATTTATCGACGAGGATGTCTTGTGGGCTCACCTGTAGCTCATCAACAATTCCAGCAGCCCACGAGTCTTTCTCAAGAACGTGCGCACCATGCTTTGGCAAAGCCTCGCCTAAACCAATGCCATGCCCGGTCGGCTTATAAAGGTGATGCTGGTTAGCCGGCATATTGGCAAGATCAGGGCGGTTACCCCAATTCAGCCAAATGATCGGAACCTCTTGACGGCGAAGTTCAGGCAGGATGCTCTGCAATGGTGCGATGGGTGTGCGATCGATCGCATAATTACCACCGATATGATCGACCCAGCCGTCTGCACTGCAAAAGTCATTTTGCATATCCACGATGATCAAGGCCGTTTGCTTAAGATCAATTCTGAGCTGTTGTGGTGCACTGTGTAGTTGCATGACTTTAGGCGTATGAATGGGTGCAACCATATCCACGCTATGCGCACTGGCGCGCCAGCTCGTTTTGGTGCAACGCCCCAACTGTCCCACTTCGCTCTGTATTGCTTTATCAGTCATATCAATCCCCCGATTTTCAAAACTTTTAAGATTTACTCTGTCAAATCAATTAAATGACCAATGATCTTGCTTTTCTTTCAGCATACTGACCATCTCATAATCTGGCATTAATCTTGCTAACTTAAGTAATGAACTACTTACTTACTAATTCTAAGCAAGATAAGTGCCAACATGACATTTGGAGCTCTCAGGAATGAGCCTATATAGCAGTCAACTTGCGACATCAACGAAAGCGATGGTCACCAGTCCACATACATTGGCAAGCGCTGCAGGTCTTGAAGTACTCAAAGCAGGTGGCAATGCGATTGAAGCCGCAATCGCTGTTGCTACTGCACTCAGCGTGACCTACCCCCACTTTAATGGTTTAGGTGGTGATGCGTTTTGGGTCATCAGTGATCAATCCGGTGCAGTTCAAACCATATCAGGGATTGGACAAGCCGCAGCGCAATTGCCTGATTTCTCTGGGGCGATTCCCCAACGCGGTGCCAGATCAGCTTTAACCACAGCCGCAGCTGTCGATAGCTGGGATCAGGCGTATCAAATCAGCAAGACGCAGTGGCGCGGCAAGCAATCATGGCCGTCACTTTTTAATCGTGCTATTGAGTATGCGTCGGTGGGTTTTCCCGTAACGGAGTCTCAGCATTTCTGGCAGAGACTGCGTGGCAACGTATTACGTGATTTATCCGGTTTCTCAGAAACCTTTGCACCGGATAGCGGTCTATTGAACATTGGTGAACGCTTTACTCAGCCTCAATTAGCAAAAAGCCTTGAGCGCATTGCTCAATATGGTGCACGGGAATTTTATGAAGGCGATCTTGCTACAGATATTGCATCGGGACTAGAAAAAGCAGGCTCCCCGATCAAATTGGCAGATCTGGTCCATACACACGCTCGGGTCGAATCCCCATTACGTGTTGCTTATCGTGATGGAGAGCTCGTGAGTTTGCGCCCACCCACGCAAGGGGTCACTACACTACAGATCATGGGCATTTTGCAGCGCTTCGATATGAGTGCAATTGCCGAAGGCAGTGCCGACTACTACCACTTGCTTGTGGAAGCGGTGAAATGTGCTTTTCGTGATCGAGACCGTCTGGTCTGTGACCCTGACTTTAAATCAGTGCCGATTGATCACATGCTGTCTCCTGCCGTTCTTGATGCCCATGCAAGATCCATTCACTTACAGCACGCCCGCGCTTGGCCAGAAGTGTTTAAACATGGCGACACTGCTTTTATTGGAGTCTGCGATCAAGAAGGACGCTGTATCAGCTTACTGCAAACCATTTATTTTGACTGGGGGAGCGGCATCGTTGCTGGGGATACAGGGATTCTTTGGCACAATCGCGGTGCATCATTCAGCACAGATCCTCTGCATCATAATGCCCTGCAATCTGGCAAACGACCATTTCATACCTTAAATCCAGGCATGTATCTCAAAGAAGGTCGCCCGCATCTGCTGTTTGGGACACAAGGTGCGGATGGCCAGCCACAAACACTAGCCGCAATCCTGACCCGGCTCATTGATTATCAGATGGATCCTTATACCGCTCTCGCTCGTCCACGTTTTTTGCTGGGCAAGACCTTCTCTGACACCCGAGATGCACTCAAGCTAGAAGAAGATGCTGGCAGTAGCGTATTTGCTGAGTTGACTGCACGCGGCCATGAAGTCAGTGCGATCCCGGCACAAAGCCAACTCGCAGGCCATCCGGGTGTCATTCGGATTGACGCTGACCATACACTGACAGGTGCACACGACCCCCGCAGCAACGGCCTAGCGATCGGCTTATGAGACCGACTTCTTCACTGATGATGCGCACATGCACAGCCGCGGTGCATTCACCTCTCAATCTGGTGCATTTAGCGCTGCAGATTCACGAACAATACGTTTATGCATGCCAAAATCACTCCACTGCTACACGTCATGCAGTGGTATCGGCCTTAAGAATAAATCTGAAAACTGAACTTAATCAGCAATTAAAAGCCACGGAGCCGCGCTCTCAGTCGACTTGGCATCCAATTTGCTTTTTAAGTAATGAAACACTTACTTACTTAAATGATTATCGGGGAATCAACATGTCACATTTAGAAAAAACAGTTTCGAACGTCGTACATCCTACCGCTCGTGTCCCATGGCGTTTGGCCGCTGCATCACTCCTGGTATTGTCCTCCATGTCAGCAATGGCCGCCCCACAGATGCAAGTCGGCGTCCTACTGCCCGGCTCTAAAGCAGATGGCGGCTGGATGGAGTCGGGTTACAGCGGTGTAACCGCGGCACAAAAAGCCTTTGGTCCGCAGCTTAAAACACAATTGATTGAAAACATCAACTATGCCGATATGGAGCAGGCACTCACCAATCTAGCGATCAAAAATCAATTGGTCATCGGCATTGGTGGTCAAACACAAGCGGCTATTCTGAAAGTCGCCAAACGTTTCCCACAAGTGAAATTTTCTATCGTCGGCGGTAATCAGATCCCCAATATGCCCAGTAATGTCGCGGGATATGATGTAAAACAAGCGCAAATTGCATTTGTTGCAGGCGCCGCAGCAGCAATGCTGACCAAAACAGGCAAAATCAGTTATGTCGGCGGTATGGAGATTCCTTCGATCGTCAATGCCGGCAAAGAATTTGCCAATGGTGCGCACTATATCAATCCGAAGATTGAGGAAATGAGTACCTTTACAGGTGATTTTGATAACGTCTCCAAAGCACACGAAGCAACCCTTGCCGCAATCTCACAAGGCGCTGACATTCATTACCATATTCTAAATCTAGGGTTAAAAGGTTTAGAGCAAGCGGCAAAAGAAAAAAACACTCACATTATTGGTAGCTACACAGACCGCTGCGGCACCAACCCACTCTATCTGGCCTACACCATCACTGGTGTCGGCTATCAAGTGCAATATGCGATTGATCAATTGTCTAAAGGCACATGGCAACCGGGCTATAAGGCGTTTGGCTTAGCCATGGGTCCAAAAGCTTCAGGAATGAAAATCTGTAAATCAACACCTGATATGGATAAAAAGATCACTCAGATCGAACAGGATATCTTGAGCGGTAAGATCAAAGTCTCAGAGGGGTAATGATGATGCTGTCCTCGGATACAACATCCTCGTCCCTGCAAGCAGAACCGGTGCTTGCCTTGCGATCGATCAATAAGTTCTTCGGTTCATTCCAAGCGCTCAATGACCTCTCTTTAGAGATTCATGCAGGTGAGATCCATTGCTTGCTGGGTGAGAACGGTGCAGGAAAGTCGACCTTATGCAATGTCATCTTCGGTGTGATCTCTGCCGATGGCGGAGACATGACACTGAATGGGGCACCTTACATCCCGAGTAACCCAAAGGATGCACTCAATCGTGGTGTGGCGATGGTGCACCAGCACTTTTCCTTGGTCGAAAATACCACGGTACTGGATAACTTGCTGCTGGGACAGGTGCGTGGCTGGCTGGATCGTAAAAAACACGCCCAGCGAATCGCAGACCTGTTAGTCGATCTGGGTTTTGAGTTGGATCTTTTTGCACAAGTGGCCGAACTCTCCGTAGGACAGCGGCAACGCGTCGAAATCGTCAAATGTCTGATCCGTAATCCACAGCTGTTGATTCTGGATGAACCAACCGCCGTACTTCTGCCCGCTGAGATTGAAGCACTGCTTGAAATCTGCAAGCGGGTAGCCGAGCGAGGTTGTGCCGTGATTTTGGTGACGCACAAACTCGCAGAAATTCGAGCCATTGCAGCGCGTGCAACGGTATTACGCGGTGGTCGAATCGTGGCGCGCTCTGACAATCCCGCGCAAGATTTAAAGCAATTAGTCAGTGCCATGATCCAATCCAATGACAGTTCAGCATTACCAACCCCACAGGCGTTAGCATCCCATGCAATGCCATTGCCTATCGCCACACCCAATAGCCGACCACTCAGCGATGAAATATTGCAGGTGAATGGTCTGAGCTACCAGGATGCGCAAGGCATTACACGACTGGATAATTGCACTTTTATTGTCAACACAGGTGAAATCGTCGCGATTGCTGGCGTAGAAGGCAATGGTCAAAGTGAGCTGGCCGCCATACTCGCGGGCATGCTGCCCACCAGCTCAGGACGCTTTTATGTCAATGGTCGTGACATGACCACGGCGCAACCCAAAGAGATCACAAAAGCGGGTATCGGTATCGTGCCCGAGGATCGACACGCGACGGGCTGTATTACAGCCATGAGCGTCACTGAAAATATCCTCCTCAATCACCTAGATCAGTACAGTCGCTATGGTTTCTTGCAGCGCAACAAGATGCGGCAAGACGCGCTGAAGCTCATGAAACAATTCGATGTTCGCGCATCCAGTCCCGATCTCGCCTTTGGTCGACTCTCGGGCGGCAATCAGCAAAAAGCTGTATTAGCCAGAGAGTTGACGCTGGATTCGTTGGTCTTTTTGCTGGCGGCCAACCCAACCCGAGGGCTTGATGTCGGTGCGGTTGGTGCAGTCTATAGCCACCTCAAAACGGCACGAGATCAGGGTGTGGGTGTATTGCTCATTTCATCAGAACTAGAAGAAATTCTGTCTCATGCCGACAGGATCATTGTCTTTTATCGCGGTCGAATCATGGGCTCCTGTGCGACACAGCAGGCGGATCGTCAGCAAATCGGGGCTTGGATGGCAGGACAAACACTATGAATATAGCTTATTACTCGCTATGGCTACAGAGCAGCCAACTCCGCACTGCAATCATCTTGACCAGTGCGATTCTATTTTCAGTGCTCTGCGCACTGGCACTGATCGCAACCGCAGGAGTTCCGATTACAACTGCGTTGACTGCTTTTGCCGAGGGTGCATGGGGCTCTCCCTATGTAATCGGCGCCTCGATCAATCGCAGTTTGGTCTTTGCACTGGTGGGGATGGGATTTATCTTGGCAGACCGTGCCAACCTCACCAATGTCGGTGCTGAGGGTCAAATTGCGGTCGGCGGTATCGTCGCCACCGCAGTCAGTCTATACAGTGGCTGTGCACATTTACCTGATGGACTGTCATATGGTATTCCCATGCTTGCAGCAACGCTCGCAGGCGCGCTGTGGGGATCAATCGCTGGCGTGCTCAAGGCAAAAGTCGGCACGAACGAAGTCATCAGCACCCTCTTACTGTCGTTCATTGCTGTCTGGCTACTCTATGGATGCGTGCAGTCTGAAGCCTTACTCAAACAACCCATGACAGATGGTGCAGCACTCCCCGAATCCCTACCGATTCCCGACAGTACCCAGATTCCCAATATCTTCATCAGCAGTGGATTCGGTCTGCATTTAGGTCTCATCATCACCATTATTCTGGCGCTAATCCTCGTTGTGACCATGAAGTACAGCCGCTTCGGTCTTAGGCTCTCCGCGGTCGGTTTAAACCCGCAAGCGGCAAAACGCGCGGGAATGCAGGTTGCATCCACCATCATCATTGCACTGGCAATCTCCGGTGCCTTTGGTGGATTAGCTGGTGCTCTGATGCTGCAAGGCGATCAGCAATCCCTGAAAGCGGGATTCTCTTCGGGTTATGGCTTTGACGGTATGGTTGTTGGCTTATTGGCACGCGGTTCAATCAGCGGTGTATTCATTGCAGCGCTGCTATTCGGCTTCTTGCGATCTGGTGGTATCAATATGGAAATGGTTGCACAAGTGCCTTCAGCTATTGTACTCGTGGTGCAAGGCGTCATCATTTTGACGCTCGCAGGCACCTCGATCTGGCTCAGCGGTTCGGGAGCAAAGAAATGATGACTTATGAACTTGCAGCCATCTTTTTAGGCTCAGCTTTACGCTTGGCGGCACCATTACTGTTAGCGGCTACTGGAGAACTGGTTAGCCAGAAATCAGGCGTCCTCAACACCAGCGTGGAAGGCATGATGCTCACGGGCGCATTTCTCAGTGCCTACGGATCATGGCTCACGGGCAGTCCAACACTGGGCTTACTGATTGCGATGATTGGCATCATTCCTCTATCGCTCTTACAGGCATTTTTAAGCATCACGCTGCGCTCCAATCAACTTGTCACGGGGATTGGTATAAATATCCTCGCATTGGGCGGCACTACCCTTGCCTATCGTGAGATCTTTGGCGCACGCTCCAACATGATCGTTCCCGGTCTAGATAAATGGACCCCGTTTGGTCTGGGTCATGGCACGCTGATTGGCGATACCATTTTCAATCAGGTTTGGCTGGTGTATTTAGGTCTGGTCATTCTGATCCTGACAGGAATCATCTTGCGCTATACCACGCTCGGCATTGCAATCAATGCAGTGGGTACTGCGCCACGAGCTGTCGATCAGTCTGGACTGTCTGTCGCGAAGATACGTTATGGCGCTGTACTCTTTTCCGGCATCATGTCTGCTGCTGCGGGCAGCCTGATCTCGATTGGCGATATCCATACTTTTACGGAGGGAATGACCAACGGCATCGGCTTTTTGGTGATCGCAGCGATTATCTTTGGTAACTGGAAAATTGGTCGGACCACCCTCGCTTGTTTGCTGTTCGGCGCGGCGAGTTCGTTGCAATTTCAGTTACCATTGCTCAATATTCATGTCCCTACAGCGCTGTTGATCGTACTGCCTTATTTACTGGCGCTCTTGGCTGTCGCGGGGTTAATTGGACGTCAGACCGCACCAGCGGCACTCACGCAACCTTATCAACGCAGCTAAAAGCACGCGCATAGGAAATAGCCTTTAAATATGCCAAAATTAATTTTAGATTTTCATTCAATGATCATAGGTAGCCTGCAATGAACAAACAATATACCTCCGCTGATGTAGCCGAGGTGGATGGTGGCAAACTACCCAATAGAAATGCGCAGGTAACCCGTGATCGCATCCTGCAAACCGCTGTGCGTGAGTTTGCTGAAAAAGGATATAGCGGTGTTCGGGTTGAGGCGATTGCGCGTATTGCGGATATCAATATTCGTATGATCTATCATTATTTTGTGAGTAAAGAACAGCTTTATATCGAGGTCTTGGAGTATGTTCTTAGTGAGCTGCGCGATGATGAGTTTAAGCTCAATCTAGACGTGCACAATATTGATCCCGTGTTAGGCATCCTAAAACTCTATGACTTTACCGAAGCTCATTTTGCACGCAATAAAGACCTGCAAAGTCTCCTGCAATCTGAGAATCTGAACAAGGCGATCTATCTCAAACAGTCCAAGCGAATTCAAGAGATGTCCTTTCCGATCCTCGATATTCTGGGTCAACTCATCAAACGTGGGGAAGAGAGCCATACGATCCGACCCAACATCAACCCGCTGCATCTGTATACAACGCTGGTGAGCTTAAGCGTTTTCCATAAATCCAATGCTTATACCCTATCGTATATGTTCGATACCGACTTATTGGCGCCCGAGTGGCAACAAGCACATAAGACGCAAGCGCATGAGATGATCAAGGCTTACTTGCAAGCCAAGTGAAGGTTTTAACGCTGAAATAAATCTCATCACGCAGATAAAAGAAAACCCGCTTAGTGCGGGTTTTCTTTTGTCGATGTGAACATCCTTTTTCTTGAAGTTGACGTTATTTACAGTTAAACAAGTCAGACATCAATAACTGCATACAAAATATGCACTTATGCCGTTATCAATTATTTCAATAGTTCCACGTGTTCCACTCAGTTTTATCCACACCCTTACCCGCAGGCTATGTGGGTAACTTCCACAGTTTTTTTGGTGGGACTCCCGACATGTTCTTATTTAAAAGCGCCTCACCCATTTCCCAAAACGTTTGATTGCCTGATTGGACTCAGGAATGAATGGCGCAAACAAAGGCCACGCGTGCCAAAGACCATGACCCACCTCAAACGTGACATTCACCCCGGCATTACGTGCTTTCTCAACAAAGCTGCGACTGTCGTCTTCGAATATTTCGGTGTCGGATACCTGTACATAGGTCGGTGGTAAACCTGTCGGATCACCCAGCAAAGGCGACATGAGAGGATCAGTGCGCGCATGCGCTCCCGCATAGTGTCTGGCAAATCCGTGCTCTGCATAATAGGAACTGACCAAAATATCTCGCCCGTCATTCCGCTTGTAACTCTCTCCCGCCATACGAATATCTAGCCAAGGCGATTGCAAATACAACTGATCAGGTAAGCGTAGACCACGCTCACGGGCGAGATAACACAGCGCAAGGCTTAATCCACCCCCTGCGGATTCTCCACCTAGAATAATGGTCTTATCGCTCTGCTTCTTGATAAAGGCTTCCCAGACTTCTGCGACATCATGCAACCCTGCGGGAAAAGGATGCTCTGGTGCCAAGCGATAATCTGGCACCCAGACTTCGCATTGCAGTTCTATTGCGAGCCGCGCTGTAAATGCCCGATGGGTCTCTGGACTACCCGAGAGATAACCGCCACCGTGGATATACATCATTGCCTTTGAGTTTTTGGTCGCTGACCAATCGCGAATAATTTCTACGGGAACCTGACCAATATGGGTTTGAATGATCTTGATCCCTTTGGGCACGGGCATATGCTTCATCCCTTGGGCAAGGCTTTTTCGGGACGTTAAAGGATGGTGATCACGGGTTTTGCTTTTTTTAAATTTGAGATCAAGGAAATGGCGAGCTAATCGTGCTTGTACACTGAGCATCAGAAGTTCTCTACGGGTGAATCGTTTTACTATAATCGACTCACCCTGAGCGATAACATGGCGGAATTGACCATGAGGCTCTCACACTTTGACCACTCAATCACAATCAGGAGGATTGACCGTTAAAATTTAAAAAGAATAACTGCATACAAAATAATCACTTAATTACAAATCAACGATCTCAATAGTTCCACGCGTTCCACTCATTTTTATCCACAGTCTTACCCGCAGGGTTTGGGGGTAACTTTTCTAAATATGCCCAGTAAAAAAACAGCCAAAAGAAAACCCGCTCTAGGCGGATTTTCTTTTAAAGATAATGGAAGTACCCATTAAATGGGAAATAGATTTTATATTCCTTCCAGCGGCAACGAAAGCTGCAAACGCTCCCCTAAATCTATCAGCTCTCGCTTTAACTTTGGCTTGAGCTGTTTACCTCCTACGTTTAGTAACCATCCAGCCTGACTGATAGCATTACTAACATGCATAAACTGCCGATATTTAAGCTGAAATTGACGCCAAAGCAACGCATTAAAACTGTTACCAGCGCAAGCGTTGAATCTATCCTCTCGCACTATTTTTTTTGACTTCAACCAATTTTCAATTTCAATAGCATCATAAAACACCCGCGCCTGTCGGGTATTTCCCATTTTGATCCGGCTTGGAAATGATGGGTCACGAGCAGCAATTTTGCGTATGCCATGGCGACTGGTACCTAGCTTTGCACATAAAGTAGATAGACTAAGTAAAACAGAAGTGGTCATTTGACCTCCTATATAGATTTAGGAGAACAACCAATAGAAAAAACGACTTAGTAGAGTGTTCAAAACAGTCCATAGCAGGTCGATTGAGACCTTATGAGACCGCATGAGACGGGAAAGGGCAGTTTTTTATCGAAAATTACAAACAGTTACATTTCTATATTCTTTAAAGAATAATAGGTCTCAAAAAGTAAAGCTAGCTTAATTAAACCTTTGGTTTACTAAATGAAACTTCTACCTAGGGTAAAAGATATTCAGTAGATATCATGATGTTAAAATCAATTAACTTAGGTTAATGTTAGCTTACCATTAGGCTTACCTATTGCTAAAAATGTTCGACTATAAGAATATCGCAATTGCGATATTCGTTAACGAATATCGCAAAAACCGCCAAATCGATCTTTAGGTCATTCATTTGTCCTTTGGTTGTCCCTAGTACGGGGTGGTTTAAAACATTTGCCCGCTATCAGACTGCAATCTGATAGTGGGTTTTTACTATCTATAGTGTGCGCAAATTCATGCGTCCACAAGATAAGATGAAAGATAGCATATCGTTCTACACGATTCACTATTATGTTTTGCTCTTTAATATGACTTTTAGATAGATAACTCTATATTTATAAACAAAATGTTTACATGTATACAACCATATCTAACGGTGGTTAATTCGCTCAAAAACGATAAATAACAGTAACTTCTATGATATTTTTTGCTGACTGCTTACGATGTTTTTATTGATTTTTGTTCAAGTAAATAGACAAAATTAAAAATGTAATAGTTTGTAAAAGAAAAATATCCAAAACAACTGTAAAACATGCCGCTTAAAGCCCCATCCGCTCGATTCTAGCTAGAATGTACGTACACCTACTAGGGGAGTGGCTTATCTGCACTTATCTGCACTTATCTGCACTTATCTGCACTTATCTGCACTTATCTGCACTTATCTGCACTTATCTGCACTTATCTGCACTTATCTGCACTTATCTGCACTTATCTG